>JAADYX010000159.1 GCA_010092885.1 Chloroflexota bacterium
ACATCATCGATAGATGCCAAGCAGCTGAGAACCTGCTCGCGGGCGTTCCACGTGACGACAATCACACCAACTCGCATAGAGCCTCTTCAAGGGCGCGGATGGCAGCGGACCACGTGTGATGCTGGCGAATAAATGCCCGGCCTGCGCAGGCCTGTGCATGCCATGCGACAGGATCGGTGAGCAGCGTTTGAATATGTGCCGCAAAGTCCGCAGGATCAGCGGCCAAACGGACAGCCTCCGGCGGTGCCCCGATCCCGGCGTTGGCGACAGGCGTCGCCACCACCGGACGCCCGGCCGCGAGGCCATCCAAGATCTTGTTGAGTACACCCGCCTCCGACTGCATAGGGGCGACCACAACCGAAGCAGCCTGGTACTCAACACGTAGGTCAGGCACGTAACCAGTCACGGTGGCAGAGAGCGCCCGAACTGACGTAGGTGGATTGGCGCCAACGATGCGCAGGTGAGCCCCTTCAAGGTGGGGCATCACGGCTTGAGTGAGCCAGCAGACCGCCCGTTGATTGCGAACCCGGTCCATCGCGCCGACGAACAATACGCGGCCCGGCACACAGCCCGCTGTCGGAACGGACAGATAATCAGCGACATGAGCGACGGGCGGCACTACCCGAATGTGAAGATGAGGTAGATAAGTGTGCAGCACATCTCTATCCCTTGTGGAACGCACGATCACGAGATCAGCGGAACGGCAGGCAGCGAGTTCAGCCTGCTTGCGCTGCGCCAGCTGCGGATGACCAGCGTATTCATCCACAATGAAGCGGACATCAACCTCATCAAGAATACGAACCGTACCGGGCGGCACCGCTGGGAGAAAGCGCCCCATCTGCGTCCACGCGGCGATCACCACATCGGCCCATCCCTCGGCAAAGACAGCGCGCATCTCGGCTTCCGCACGGCGAGGCAGCCTGCCGTTGAGCATGCTTTGCAGTGCCCGGTTGGCTTTCGCTGCGGGTGTAAAAGCAGGTTGGATGACGTGAGTCGTCTCAACAAGTGACTGCAGAGTCCGCATGTGGGCAGCTCCCGTTGAGTCGGTAAAGGCTGCGATCCGAATGCGATGGCGCGGCTGCAGATAACGGATGAGCGCCATGAGATCCTGTCCGCCGCCGTGCGGCACATCGGGGTAGATGGCATAGGGGGAGGCGATGAGAATCTTCATGACTCAATCGCGGCATCCAGAACGGGCAGCAGGTGATCCCAGGCATACCATCGCACCAGACTGCATCCGTTTTCGATGAGACGGCTGCGTAGTGCAGTGTCAGTAAGCGCTCGGACAGCTGCATCGACCAGCCCCGACCACGGTTCACTAATAAGAATGTGATCGTTGAGCGCGAGGCCATGAGCGCCGGCGGGTGTGCTGACCACCGGCCTCCCGGCGGCCAACGCCTGAAGGATCTTCAGCCGGGTGCCAGCGGGTGACAGAGTCGGGACGAGGATGGCAGCCGCACGAGCAAACAAGGGCCGCATGTCGGGCGGATCGGGGATAAGGGTCACGCCGGGTGACCGTTCACACAACGCGACAAGCTCGGGACGCGGCTGCTTCCCGGCGATGATAAGATGTGCCTCGACCAGTCTTTGCTGCATGAGGGGCCAGCCCTGTCGGAGAAAGGCAGCCGCCCCCTCATGATTGGGCGGCCAGTGAAGCGCTGCCGGAAAGAGCAGCGTGTGGACTTCGGCAGGAGCATCACAAGCGGACCAGTAGGCGAGGTCGACACCGTTAGGCAGGATAGTCACAGGAATATCGACGCCGGTCACATCATCGGCTTTGACGGCAATCAGGCGATCAGTGCGCGGTGGGATGGCCGTGACTGCATCATGCGCACTGAGAATCACATGCCCTTCAAAAGAAGGAATGGTGACCCCCTGTTGTGTGATCAGCGCATCAGGACGTAAGCGCCGTATCAGTCGACGCGCTGCTGCGCCAAAACGACGTGATCCGTAGGGAACTCTGTGCACGCTGGCCACGGGTAGGCCGGTGATATCCTCCGTGACAGCAGCATAGGTCAGCAGATGGAGCGTGTGGCGCGCTGCCAAGTAGACTATCATACGGCGGGCGCGCTCCCTGCCGCCGGTCAGCGGTGCGACAGGAGGTTCCGGGGCAAGCCAGAGGATCACCATGGGCGCACTTCCGAGGGTAGGGCGCGAGCGATGAGCGCGCTCATCAGGGCGGTCACAATCAGAAAGGCGGTCGGCAGAGCCAACAGGCTGCCCCATACCATCATCAACGTGAGGCTGACAGCCCACATCAGAACGGCCCACAGTAATGAAAGGCGCAGGCCACGGCCTGCTTCACCCAGTGCATAAATGACAGGCAGGAGGATGGTCGCGAGTGCATCGAAGGGGGTGCGCAGCAAGTAGACGATCAGCGCGGGCACGGCGGCCACCCATGCCGATCCGAAAACCGGTTCGACAAGGTACGGCGCAAGGAGAATCCCGAGGCCCGCGGCAGGCAGGCTGGTCAGAGCAGTGAAGCGCAGACCCCGCCCGAGCAGATCACGGAGGGCGGCGGGATCCTCGCGGAGACGGGAGAAAGCCGGGAAGCCCACCCGCGCTGCATAATCCGCCGGAATTCGCGCCCAGCGAGCGACATCCTGAGCCCATACGAGGTGACCAATCTGGGTGCCGGTAAACCAAAGCGCACCCAGCATCGGCACGATGCGAGCGATAAGCACGTGCAGACCGCCCTGGGCTTGATAGCGCCAACCGAAGCCAAGCAGACGGCGGGCAGCGTCTGTTCTGATCCGGAACACGGGACGCCATGGCACGAAGAAACTGACCAGCATGCCACCTGTAATGCTTGTGGCCAAACCACCGAGGATCAAGCTCCACAGACCTAGGCCGCTCCACGCACAGACAATAGCAGTACCCTGCCCGGCGACCAGAGAAGCGATCTCCGCAGCAGCAAGGCGATCAAAGCGCAGCGCACGAGTCAGGCGGGTGGCCGGGATGAGTCCGATGATGTCAAGGAGAGGGTTCAGGCCAAGCACACGCAGCGCGCTCATTCCGTCAGGTGGCAGATCGTAGAATGTGCTGACACCCGGGGCAACGAAGAACACAATCGCTGCGAGAAGTATGCCAAGCAGAAGGCGAAGGCTCCATGCTGTGTGTTCCTCAGCCCGCGTGAGCGCATCACCCCGCTGAACAAGAGCCGCACTCAGACCCGCATCAGCGATCAGGCTGGCGATGCTCACCGGAAACTGAACCACAGCAAAGGCACCAAACGTCTGCGGTGTCAGGAGATTGGCAAGCACAACCAGGCTGGCGATGCTGATCACCTTGCCAGTTCCTCCGCGCACAGCCAATATCGCGACGCTCTGCTGGGAACGACGGCGGATATCCTCGGTCGACATAGGACCAGTATACCGTGTCTGCCGGTTGTGCGTGTGTGCTTTCCCCCTGTACACTTGGGGCACTACTCACGCCCGGAGGGAATGGTATGCGTCATACAGCCTTGCTCGCTCTTATATTCCTATTAGTTGGGTGTTCAACAGTGCAAACAGGCAGCAGCGGAGCGTGTGCCATTGAACTCGCCCAGCCAATCGCCGCCGCCCAAGCCGACTGGCGCGAACGGCTTGGCTGCCCAACCGGTCCCCCTGAACAGGTCAGTCTGGCCTGGACACCCTTTGAGAACGGGTCGGGGCTGCACCACGATGACACCCTGTATATCCTTCTAAACGAGGGCACACTGATCCAGGTAGATACCCCGGAACCAACCGAGATCGAAGCTGATGTGCCTGCACCGTTCACTGCACCGACAGGCGTCTTCGCCGGATGGTGGGTGCAGACGACGGAAAACCAGGACCAGCTGGGTTGGGCGTTGACGGAGGTTGTTGTCTATGAGGGGCTGCGGCAGCCCTTCCTTGATACGGGTACCGTGGTTTACGAGCTGGGCAATGACGATCTAGCCGCGCTGCACACATTCTCTGGGGCCTGGGGGCAGCTGCCGGTCACCTCTGTGCCAGGTGACTATCATGCCGGGGAAGCAGGCGGCACGGCTGGGATCACCATAGCAGTCGGCGGTGTGGTTGCCGTTGCAGCGATCTCGGCGCTCGTGCTGGTAGGTCTGCTGCTGACACGCTCACAGCGCGAGGAAGATGAAGAAGAGGATGACACGCTCTTCTAAGCGTCTACATCTCGATCTCTGGCGGGTGCTCGTGTTGAGCATTCCGCTTTTCTTCCTACCCTTTACGCTGTATACGTTTGAACCGGACAAGGCCGCCCTGCTGCGTGCAGTGATCATACTGTTGGCGGCGACCTTTTTGCTCAGCCGTGGGCCGCTGCCCCCAGTCGACGCACCCACCCTGTTGGCTGTGTCTCTGTGGGTGTGGACTGGGCTGGCGGTAGCTGCCTCAATGGAGCCTGCTCGTTCCCTGTGGGGTGAGCCGCGTTGGGGTCAGGGCTGGATCACGTTGACAGCCTTTGTGCTGCTTTTTCTGATGGCGCGGCGCGCCCTGGCAACAACGGCCCGGCAGCGTGCCGTGCTGGATGCGATCATCGCGGCGAGTGTACCGGTGAGCCTGTACGCTGTGGCCCAAGCCATCGGGTTGGATCCTTTTGGCTTCAGCGCACCGTGGGAACGGGCACAGTCGACCTTTTCGCATGCCAACGCACTCGGAGGCTACCTCGTGATGGTCATGCCGTTGGCCTGGGCACGCTGGCGCGAGGCCGATCAGAAGCTGCCATGGGCAGCCGTGATCGGCATACAGGCTTTGGCGCTGCTCCTGACCCTCTCGCGCAGCGCATGGATCGCCGGGGCAGCGGCGGCCTGGCTGTTTGCGATGATATACGCCCGCAGCAAAGTAGCTCGGATCACGTTGGCAGGGGCGGGGCTCGCCGGGGTGGCAACCATAACCGTATTGACTCTTTTGCCCACCGCCCCGCCAACCGCACCTGAATGGTGGCAGTCCCTCAGCGGACTGGTGCGCCTTTCCAGCCCGACGGTACAGGTCCGGCTGAATGTATGGATGGCGACACTCCGGGCTATCGCGGAAGCCCCCCTCTTCGGTTGGGGTCCGGAAACACTTAATCTTGCGCTGCCACCTTACATTCCCGCAGAGCTCGCATTGTATGGCAATCTAAAGGCGGTTGCCGGGCGGGCCCACAACGATCTGTTGGAGTGGGCGCTTTTCGCAGGCCTCCCGGCAGCGGTTTTGTATGCAGCCCTGCTCGCAACGGGTATTCAGGCGGGCATCCAGCGCAGCACACATCTGCCACTGCTCATCGGATTGGGCGCGGGCGTGTTCAACCATCTGCTGGATGTGAGTACGATCACGAGTAGCATGCTCGTCTGGTTGTACCTCGGCATACTGACTGCCGCGCCGGCAAAAGTGCACGCTCGCGCCCGGCCCGGCCCCATTGCTCGAACAGCTGTCCTGGTGGGAGCAGGAGGGCTCATCATGCTGGTGAGTGTGCGGCCCGTTGTGGCGGATACATTCGGGCGCAGTGCTCTGGCCCTGCATACAATCGGCGCGACGGAAGCAGCAGCTGAAGCAGTGGCATGGGCTGCCCGTCTCGATGTTCGCCCGACGGCTTACACCTGGCTGCAAGCGGATATCCATGGGGAAGATGCACGGTCTGACCTGGAATCAGCCCTCATACGCACACCAACTGATCTCGATCTGGTGGATCGTATGGTAGAGATCGAGCGGGTGCGGGCGCTGCAAACCGGAGAGTGGACGGCCGCGTATGCCCAATGCGATATCCTCATTGAGGCTTCGCCGGCGAATCCGGATGTGCACATGCGCTGCGGGGACCTGCGACTGTGGGCCCGGGATCCGGAGGGTGCACGGCGGTTTTATGAGGAGGCCGCCGCACTGGCACCAGCCTACTACCAACCATATGCCAATCTGGCGACGGTGCACCGGTGGCTGGAGGATCCGGTACTGGCTGACCATTATGCTGAACGCGCAGAGGCCGCCCGCCGCGCGTGGGAACAGGCCATCAATCAGCGGTAACAGCACGAAAATACCCTGGTATAATCATGCTGCCCTTAGCCAAAGGATCACAGCAACAATGGCAACAATCCCATTAGATGATATAACCTCCACCGATCACCGACTCGGTGGTGTCTGGCGTCAGGTGGTGCCATTGATCACTGCGGGCGCCTGCCTGTATGCTCTTATCGTTTTTCTTGTGTCTGTTCCTACCATTTATAGAGCCCTCCTGCAGCCAACCACTGCACTCAATCCATTTGGCGACGATCGCCTTTCTCCAGAGGCAGCACGGACACTGGCCACAGCAGGCATCAGTCTACAGACGTATGCCACCATGCTGTTGGCAGTCATCATCTTGATGATCGTGATGAACACCATACTATCCGTCTTTATCATGAGACGGCGGTTCCAGGAACCTGGCGCCCTTGTCGCGGTCCTATTGCTGGTTGTGTTCCCCACTGCAATCCTAATGCGCCACGCTTACGACGGCCTGCCGACGATCTACCCGGCATCGGTACAGTGGCTGCTTGGTCCAGCGATTCTACTGTTTGGCACTTACTTCCCTGATGGCCGGGCTGTGCCAAAATGGGGGCCCGTGTTCGTGGCCTTTCTGGTTGCCCTGGATACGCTCTATCGCCTGGGTGTAGTGGATATCTTCGCAAACGCGATAATAGGTCTCATCTTTGTGAACGCCTTTAACCTATATCCTCTCTTTGCGCTTCTTTACCGGTATTTTCGACATTCGACTGCCAACCAGCGTCAGCAGTTGAAGTGGCTGGTGTTCGGTGGTGGTATTGCCCTGGCTGCCTATACCATCGAACAGATGGTGGCTTTTGTTTTGATCCAGACAGATATGACCTACGCAGCGGGCATTGTCAGTTCACTTGGGGGCATATTCAGTCTGTTGACCATTTTCGCACCGATGGCATTGATCGGTGTGGCGCTGTTGAGCAGGCGCGTGTGGAATGTCAACTTCGCGATCAGCCGGACTCTGGTTTACGGTGGAGCAACAGTGGCACTCATCATACTGCTGGGCGTGAGCTTCTTTGCCCTCAGAGGGGTATTGGCCGTTTTCGGCATGCAAGAGGCTGGTGTGGCCCTGGGCATATCTGCCGTAGTGGTCACGTTGGCCTTCCAGCCGGCGCGAACATGGCTGCAAGATTTCGTGGATAGAGAGCTCTATGGAATTGGCATCGACTATGACAAACCCAAGCCAACCCTCCCAGAGAGCAGCACCGGTCCCCTGCAGATCGACCGGTATGGCGATCTGGTTGCTATTGGGCGCGGGGGCATGGGGTCCGTGTACCGGGCCATTGATCGTGAGACCGGGGCAGTAGTCGCACTCAAAGTCCTGCCTGATGAGTTCACTGATGTCCCGGAGTTCCGCAGGCGGTTCACCCGGGAGGCCCAGGTGCTGATGCGGTTGGATCATCCGAACATTGTCCGGGTAGTGGCCGCTGGCACCCAGGATGCAGCACCGTATATCGCCATGGAGTTTGTCGACGGGCCAACGCTTAAAGCTCTCATCAACGAGAAGGGCCAACTCGATGTAGACCAATCCTATGAGGTGCTCCGGCAGGTCGCCTCTGCGCTGGATTATGCCCATGGGCAAGGCGTTATTCATCGGGATATCAAACCCTCAAACATTATGCTGGAGGGAAGCCGGGTCGTGGTAATGGACTTCGGGATCGCCAAGCTTGCCGCGGCAGCTACAGCCTTGACTGCAACCGGACTGATGGGCACGCTTGATACCATCGCGCCAGAACAGATCCAGGTTGCAGCAGAAGTCACTCCGGCAGCAGATATCTATAGTCTGGGCGTGGTGGCCTTTACCATGCTCACCGGGCGGCTGCCCTTTGTGAATGCAACCCCGGGAGCGCTTGTTCTGGCGCATTTGATGGAGCCACCTCCCGATCCGCAAATGATAAACGAGCGCATTCCCGTAGGGGCCGCGTCAGCAGTCCTGAGGGCGCTGGCCAAGGATCCTAACGCTCGATTTGCCAGCGCGGGCGACTTTGCTGAGGCACTGCGCAGCTGATACCCTGATTCCTGGCTGAACCTGACCATTTGACCAGCGCACTGAACATATGCCTGTGATAGACTCCGTAATGATAGGCACATAAAATAGGTGGGACAGATGAGACGACCTTTTGTGCTGGCTTTGGCCGCTGCCGCTGTTATTGTCATCTCGCTTGGTATCATCAGCCTGCAGACCACGCGGACGGTGGACCAGGGCTTTGACGAGATCGTGAATGAAACCGCTCCCTCCCTCGCCGCTCTTGCTGAAATCGAATCATCAACAAACCGGGCCGCGCTGGCGGCAACGTCCTTTGTGCTGGGCGAGCTCGAAGTCCAGCGTGCCGGCAATGTCCGGTTAGAAGCCTTCGACCCAGATGAGGAGGCAGAGGAGTTCGAAGCCGCTGCCAACGAGCTTGAGTTCTGGATCGTGCAATATGAACAGCTGGCCGGTCCGGACGGACAGGCGATCATTGAGGCCAGCCGCGAAGTGGTCGGCCTGGCCAACGGTCTACAAGAAATCACAACGGCGGGCCTCTCAAGTGAGGTCATTTTGTTCCAGTTGGAAACACTCGAACGCGCCGAGGAACAGTTGGAAGTCCTGATCGATGAGGCAATCGCCGCGGAAACCGCACAGCTGGCTACAGACAATCTGCGCGCGGACCGCAGCGTGATCACCGCAAACATCACAACGATCTCCTCAACACTTGGTGCGCTGGCTTTGGTTGGGCTTCTATTTGCCTTCCTCACGCAGCAGGCCGCTGAGCGTGAACGGATTACCGCAGAACTCCAGCGTCGCAACGAAGCCCTGACGCAGGCCAACCACGAACTCTCCATCGCACGCCAACAGGCTGAAGCAGCCAACCGGGTCAAGAGCGAGTTCCTGGCAACAATGTCACACGAACTGAGAACTCCCCTGAATGCGATCATCGGGTACTCGCAGATGCTGTTGTACGGTATGGCGGGCGACCTGAGCCAACAACAAAACGACTACATCGACCGGGTGTTCGTCAATGGCAAGAACCTGATGACTCTGATCAACGATGTGCTGGACCTGGCCAAGATCGAGGCAGGACGGCTTGATATTGTGAGCACACCGTTTGATATCCGGGCATGGTTCGATGAAATCATCCGGCAGACGGAGGGTCTGGCACAGGAAAAGGGACTGGCATTCCAAACGGACCTTGATGCAAACCTCCCGGATCAACTGCTTGGCGACCCGGACCGGCTGCGACAGATCAGCATGAACCTGCTTTCCAACGCGGTGAAGTTCACCGATGAGGGGCATATCCGGTTTGGGGTGGCCCTCAAAGATGAGCACTTCTGGACCCTGCAAGTTAGCGATACAGGAGCTGGTATTCCATCACACGCACAGGAGTACATCTTTGATGAGTTCCGGCAGCTTGACGGCAGCTCAACACGTAAGCACGGTGGGACGGGCCTGGGGCTGGCTATCGTGCGCAATCTAACGTTGATGATGGGTGGAAAGATACGTTTAAAGAGCCGAGTCGGCGAAGGCAGCACCTTTACTGTGACACTGCCGCTGATTGTGCCGGATGAGGCAGCTGAAACACACGCCTCGACTGTCGAGGCCTGAGTGTTTTATGAGGAGCGATCCATGGAACTGCGACCAATTGATCTGACGGGTAAACGTGTGCTTATCGTGGAAGACGAACTCGATAATCGGGCAGTGCCGGAACGTGTGTTGGCATTTTATGGCGCGGTGGTTCACACAGCAGAAGACGGCGTTGACGGCTTGGAGAAGCTGGATGAGCTTCATCCAGATCTCATTCTGATGGATCTCTCCATGCCGAATATGGATGGATGGCAGATGCTAAAGGCCGTCCGGCAGAATGCGCGCACGGCATCGATACCGGTCATCGCCGTGACGGCGCATGCCATGCAGCATGACCGCAAACGTGTGCAGGAGGCTGGGTTCGATGGGTATGTACCTAAACCGTACATTCTTACCGAACTGTTAGAAGAGATCGAACGCTGTATACAGCTGAGAACGCCCGAGCAAGGATAGGAGACAATCTTTTGGAGTATTCCAACTGGCAGGTGCTGGTGGTGGAAGATGAACGGGACAGCATCCGAATGGTCTCGGACATGTTGACCCATTTTGGTATTCAGGTGAGCGTGGCTAACAACGGAGAAGAGTGTCTGGCGAGTCTGCATCAAAGCGCGCCTACACTGGTCGTAATGGATCTCTCCATGCCGGTGATGGACGGATGGGAAACGCTGGCTGAGATGCGTGCTGATATGCGCACCGCACATATCCCTGTGGTGGCCATCACAGCATATCATTCGGCCAGTGTGGCCCAGGATGCATTGGCTGCTGGGTTTGACGCCTACTTCCCAAAGCCGTTGGATGCGACCTCCTTTGTTAAACAGCTGGCAGGCATTGTCGGAGGAGCGAACTAAATGCGGAAGCTCATAGGCGCACTGGTCGTCATCATGATACTGGCTGCGTGCAGCACACCAGCCGAAGAACCTGTGCTTGAAGAGCCCATCGAAACGGCCTCGGGCCGTGTTGAAGTGTTCAGCTGGTGGACCGCTGGCGGCGAGGCCGAGGGTTTCGAGGCGATGGTGCGGGTACTGGCAGAGGAGCATCCGGATGTGGATCTGATCAATGCCGCGATTGCGGGCGGTACTGGTACCAACGCACGCGCTGTATTGGCCACCCGGCTGGAGGCTGGCACACCGCCCGATTCGTGGCAGGTCCATGCTGGGCAGGGGTTGATCGGCACCCACGCAGCCAGTGGCCAGCTCGAACCGCTCAATGATCTGTACGAGCAGAACGGCTGGTTCGAGGTTATGCCGCCGCCGCTGATCGAAGTGATCTCACAGGATGGCAACATCTACTCGGTGCCGGTGAACATCCATCGGGCGAATGTGATCTGGTACAACCCCGCCGTGCTGCAAGCGAACGATCTGGATGTGCCACAAACGTGGGACGCATTCTTCGCCGCAGCAGAGACGCTGGATGCCGCGGGGATCACCCCGATTGCAATGGGCGAGCAGTGGACTGCGCTGCATCTGTTTGAAACTGTGCTGCTGGGTACAATGAGCGTTGAGGAATACAATGCCCTGTGGACAGGTGAGCTGAGTTGGGAAAGCCAACAGGTCACTGAAGCAATCGATACGTTTGGGCGGCTGTTGGCATACACAAACGAGGATGCAGCTTCCTTGAGCTGGGATCAGGCGGCACAGGCTGTGGCCGATGGCGATGCCGCGTTCACAGTGATGGGTGACTGGGCCGAAGGATACTTCCGCAGCCAGGATCTTGTTGTGGGTGAAGACTATGACTGGGTGCTGGTACCGGGTACCGAGGGTGTATTCCAGTTCCTCTCAGACAGCTTTGTGCTCTCTGTCGGTGCGGAAAACCGGGAGGGGGCGTTGGCCTTCCTCACAGTCGCCGGGTCCCGTGAAGGCCAAGAAGCCTTCAGTCCGGTGAAAGGATCCATCTGTGCGCGCACCGACTGCAATCATGATCTGTTCGGCCCGTATTTGCAGGAAGCAATGGCGGATTGGGCCGCCGACACAGTCGTCGGCAGTTTGACGCACGGCGTGGTAGCCGCCGATCCGTGGAGAGCGGCTATCGATGAGGCGCTGGGAGTGTACTTGGCCGATGGCGATGGGGCGGCTTTCCAGAATGGTCTGGCTGGGGCGTGTGCGGCGGAAGGCCCATGTGAGTAACCAGCCAGCCACGCAGCATGTGAACGGGGCCGTGAATGGTCCCGTTCGTGCTTGTGGAGTCAGGTGAGCACTGGCACCAGGAGAAAGAAGCCGCATGCCTGGCCGGGGTACCGCTCCAGGACAGGCAGACAGGGCCGAATACCCGGCAGGAGATCATGGCTATCCTTCAGACCACGCAGATCCAGCTGCGCGCAGAGGATGCCAGTGGTTCGCTGGCAGAGATCGTCGATCAGGTGCGCGTTTTTGCCAGTGAGGTTCCAGGCCGGCAGGCACCTGCGACACGATCCACTTCCTGGTTGTCTTCAAGTAGATCGGCAAGGGCCAGTTGGCGATCAAGGGATTGGCCAAAATGCTGGGTCAGGAGGCCTTCAAGCGACATGCTGCATCTCCACGGCTGCCTATTTGAGACCAGTATAGTGCAAAACCGTAAAGAAATCGTGAAGCGCTTCGAGGCTGATCTTGCTATGGTGTGGCTGCCATACTAGCCGGGCGCATGGCCCCCATTGGACGTATCTGCACTAGCATAGAGACGGTCCAGGACACGCATATTGGCAACCGCGTCGGTGGGGGCAAAGCGGGGCGGACGGTCGTCAAGCAGGGCATCCGCGAAATCCTCCACCATGAGCTGGTAGTGATCCGCCTCGGGGATATCAATCGTCTGATGATCGTCGCCCTGCCACAGATGAATGACTGTTGGCGCGTCTGTGATGGGGACGAACGAGCGCTCAACCACAATGCGGCCTTCTGAACCGCGGATCGCATAGCTGTTTTCAAAGGCTGCGCGAAAGCTGCAATCGAAGTGACCGAGGCAACCGGATGGGAATTCGAGCAAGCCGGTCAGAGTCTCGTCCACTCCTGAATCGGCTCCAAGCAGTTGTTGGGCGGCCACATGCACAGGTTCCTCACCGGTGATGAAGCGCATCACGTTGACGCAGTAGCAGCCGATATCCATCAGAGCGCCACCCCCCAAATCCTTTTGCAGGCGGATATTATTGAGGTCATCGAGCGGAAAACTAAAGGCTGACCGGATCACCTGTACGTCGCCCACAGCACCTTCAGCAACAAGCTGTTTAACCCGTTGAGTCCGCGGATGGAAGCGGTACATAAAGGCCTCTGCGAAGAGCACGCCATGCTGCTCAAAGGCATCCACCATACGCTGAGCCTCGTCAGCGTTTAGCGCGAGCGGCTTTTCGCAGAGCATGGGGATCCCCGCCTCAGCGGCAGCAATGCTCCATTCTGCGTGGAGGTTGTTCGGCAGCGGATTGTAAATCGCATCGATGGTGTCATCGGCGAGCAGGTCCGCATAGGAGCCATAGGCGCGGTCGATGCCAAGGTCATCGGCAAAGCCTCGGGCACGTTCGGCGTCACGGCTGGCAACCGCGACAACATCGCCGTTCCTCGATTTTTGAATGGCCGGAATGACACGGCGGCGGCCGATCCGGGCGGTGCTTAAAACACCCCATCGTATGGACATGGCTGTTTCCCTGGTTGGGTTGGGCATGCTGACCTGATTGTAGTCAACAAAAAGCGAGGGTGCACGCTGACACCCTCGCTTGGTTCGTGTGGCGAGCGGTTAAACAGCGGCCTCTTTAGCCTGGGGGAGATGCGTGCTCAGATGAGTAGAATAGCCGTCATCAAGACCGGAGAAGAGGTTGTTTAGCGATTCGGCAAACAGCGGATGAGCGAAAACCCCATCACGAAAGGCTGTGTAAGGCAGGCCAGCCATCATGGCAACCTGCAAAACGCTCATGATCTCGCCGCCGTTGACACCCAATACCGTTGCACCAAGAATGCGCCCCGAACCAGCCTCAACAATGGCTTTCATCAGGCCGCGCGTCTCTTTCGTTTCAATAGCGCGGGCGACGTGTGCCATGGGCAGGGTCGCCACACGATAGTCAAACCCCTGTTTCTCAGCTTCATGTTCATGCAGGCCAACGTGTGCCAACTGCGGATCGATGAACATTGTATACGGAACCAGCCTGCCGCTTGTTGTTGCTTCTTTGCCTTCAAGGATACGTGCCCGCATCAGGCGAAAATCATCGTAAGCCACATGAGTGAAGGGAGCACCGCCATTGACATCGCCCAGGGCATAGACGCCTTCAATGGAGGTCTCCAGATGGTCATTCACGTTGATGTAACCGCGGTCATTCGTCTCGATACCGGCTGCATCCAGATCAAGCGTATCCGTGTTTGGCGTGCGCCCAGTAGCAACCAACAGATGGGAGCCTTCAAGCACCTCGTCCGTTTCAAGCACAACGCGGATCAAGCCGTCATCGGGCTGCTCGATACGTACAGGTTTGGTGCCAACAATCAGGTTGATGCCATCTTCTTTCAAAATGCCCTGCACAGCCTCTGCGATGTCACGATCCTCCCGGTAGAGAAACTGCTCATGAGCTTCAACGATGGTCACCTCCGCTCCAAATCGGCGGAACATCTGTCCAAACTCCAGGCCAACGTAGCCACCCCCCAGCACGATGAGATGCTGGGGTACCTCAGCCAGTTCCATAATCGTCTTGTTCGTCAGGTATGGGATATCACTGAGCCCATCAACAGCCGGGATATCTGGCCGCTGCCCGGTGTTGATGAAGATCTTGTCGGCGCTCAGCTCGATTTCACCCCCGTCGTTGAGTGCGACGCTCAACTCATGCGGACCAGTGAAGCGTGCTTCCCCATCTATATAGGTGACACCATCTGTTCCCTCGATGGCATTCCGGCTGCCGCTGCTCCAACTCTCAACGATATCACGCTTGCGCTGCCGCACGACTTCCATATCCACAGAAATATCGGCGGCATTCACACCGTACTCAGGGGCCCGGCGCGCAATATGTGCTACGCGCGCAGTGTGGGCCATCAGTTTCGTTGGGGTACACCCCTCATTGACACAGGTACCGCCTGCATGCTCGCGCTCCACTATCGCCACTTTCCAACCAGCGGCGGCCAATGCAGTTGAAAGCGGGCCACCTGCCTGCCCGGCGCCGATCACCACGGCATCATAATGGTCTGTCATTTCACTATCCCTTTGGTGTTAATGAGTTCTATATCTGTATGACCGTCTCAGAAGTGCATACCTTACTGCTTGACGAATATCCGCCGCGGGACTACCCTATGCTAGCTATGAGATGGACAATCAGTGACCTGACGCAGTATATCCGGCAGATGTTCGAGTTGGACTCCCACCTCCAGAATATTGAGGTGATCGGCGAGGTATCCAACCTGCGTGTGCCCTCATCGGGACATGCCTACTTCACGTTGAAAGACTCAGGATCCCAGCTGCGGTGTGTGATGTGGGCCAACATCCACCGGAACGCACCATCGTTTAAGGACGGCGATCAGGTGGTTGCAGGCGGGCATCTGAGCGTTTACGAACGCGATGGTCAATACCAGCTGTACTGCCGCCGGATCACGCCTGCGGGAGTAGGCGATCTGTACGCACAGTACGAGGCGCTCAAGGCCCGCCTACAGGAAGAAGGGCTGTTCGACGCCGAGAACAAGCTCATGCCGCCGGCCCAACCCCGGACTATTGGCGTGGTCACCTCACCGAGCACAGCCGCACTACAGGATCTGCTCAATGTGTTGAGGCGGCGCAACCCGATGGTGCGTGTGGTGCTCTCCGGCGCACCCGTACAGGGGGGGCCCGCTGCACCCGAGATCCTCGATGCACTGGGCCGGTTGGAAGCCTATCATGCACAGCATCGGCTTGATGCTGTGTTGATCGTGCGCGGTGGCGGCTCAATCGAGGACCTGTGGTGCTTCAATGATGAACACCTTGTGCGAGGCGTGGCCGCCGCTGCCCAACGCCTGCCGATTGTGGCCGGTGTGGGGCATGAGATCGATTTCACTCTGATCGATTTTGCCGCAAGTGTCCGGGCACCGACCCCCTCAGCCGCAGCGGAACTGATCACCCCGGTGACCGTTGATGAACAGCACAGCAGTCTGCAGGTGCTGGCGAGCAGATTGCATCTGTCTGTGCATGACCATCTGGCGGAGGCTGCCCAACAGGTTGACTGGCTGAGGCAACAGCTGCAGCGACTTTCCCCACAAGGCACAATGGACAACGCACGCCAACATATCGATAGTCTGTTGGCGCGGGCTGAACGTGCCACACATGCGTCGATTGGGTTGAAGCGAGCCCATCTTACTGGACTGCACACCACACTGCAAGCATACAGCCCACAGGCCACCCTGGATCGTGGCTATGCCATCGTACAGGATGACAAAGGCCAGATCATCCGCCGCAGCGCGGATACCCAGCCTGGTCAGCAGATAGCGATCAGGCTGGCGGAAGGGCAGATCAGCGCACACATAATCGATGAGGAGACTCCGGATGGATGAGGACATCAGCTTTGAGCAAGCATTGGCTGAACTGGAGGAAACTGTCGCGGCATTGGAAGCAGGCAACCTGCCGCTTGAGAAAACGCTGAATCTGTTTGAGCGTGGCCAGGCGTTGATCACATTGTGCAGCGACCTGCTTGATGATGCACAGCTGCGCCTGGACCAACTGACGGTCAGTGAAGATGGCGAGTTATCCACTACTCCGATGGACACTGCCTGACAATGCCAGCCTTCCTGATGGAACTGGTACGCAATGACATCTTGTGGATCGCGGTTCTGTCCAGTTCACTGGCGCAGTTTCTCAAGCCGTTCACATACTACGCCCGCACCCGTGAATTCAGTTGGCGGCATATTGCAGGGACAGGCGGCATGCCGAGTTCGCATTCCGCGATGGTCAGTGCGCTGGCTGCCGGGGTAGGGATCGAGCAGGGGTTCGACTCCATGATATTCGCTGCGGCAACCGTGCTCGCTCTGATCGTGACCTATGACGCCGCCGGGGTACGCCATCAAGCCGGTGAGCATGCCCGCGCGATCAATCTCCTTATCGCGGAAGTGCTCAGCGGATCAGGGTTGAGTGAGGAGAAGTTTGACGAGGTGCTCGGTCACAGCCGGGCGGAAGTCGCTGCGGGGATTGTATTCGGCATCGCGATTATGCTGCTGTGGAAGCTGATCATACAGCCTCTATTCGTCGGATGAACGGCGGCGCAGACGCCGTGTCACCGCATTGGTAAAGAGACGTGCCTCATCAGAACGCAGCAGCAGTGAGGCACCCCAGTAGACGGCACCTCCCAAGGCGATCACCCCCAGTGTACCGGCAATCACGCCCAGCGGATTGATGAACGGCAGCAGGGTGATCAAGATGGCCCCCATAATGGCACTCGCCAACGCGGACCGCCCCGCACTCGCAGACAGCCGGCCCACATCGAGACCTCCCACCCTTCTGATGATCAGGACCAGCAGCAGGAGTGCTTCCAGTGTGGTCGCGATGGTGTTCGCCAGCGCGAGTCCCGCGAACGGTCCCATCGCCAGGCTGTCTGGCTGGCCGACCCACGTGATCAGCCAGAAGCTGAGCCCGACGTTCAGTGCCATCGCGCCACCCCCCACCACGACCGGTGTCCATGTATCATGCAGAGCGTAAAACACCCGTGAAAGGACTTCGACCAGTGCATGTGAAGCCAGACCCATTCCGTAGAACAGCAGTGCCCAGGCAGTGGCCTGGCTGGCCGCAAAGGTGAACTCACCGTACTCGAAGATCAACCGGCTGATAGGTAGGCGCAGAATTACCAATCCGACTGTTGCCGGGATGGAGAGAAAGAGCACCGCACGGAGCACCTGCCCTAAAGTGACGGCCAGTTGATCTGTGCGCCCTTCGGAGACCTGCGCCGAAAATGTCGGAAATACGGCAGTTGCCACCGACTGCGCGATCACGCCCTGCGGCAGCAGCAGCACATAAAATGCATTTTGCAGGGCCGTGACGCTGCCCTCCACCATGCCAGAAGCCAATGCGATGTTCACCCAAAAGTTGATCTGGATGACGGCCAAACCAAGCACACGCGGCCCCATCAGACGCAGCACTTCACCAACGCCCGGGTGGTTGATCCGTGTTTGTTGGGGCTGGAACGGCAGTTCGATTGCAATGAGACCGGGGATCTGTACCAGCAGGTGGCCTAATGCTCCGAGCACTGCTCCCCATGCCGCACCGAAGATCCCAATGGAAGGCGCAAAAACCAGCACGCCCATAATGATGCCCAGATTGTATACAGCGGGTGCAATCGCTGGCAGAAAAAAGCGCTGGTGGGCGTTGAGCAGGGCCATCATCAGGCCGCTGATGCCGAATATGATGGGAGTGAGCAGCATAATGCGCAGCAAAGCAGTGGTCAGCTGCTGCTTGTCGGCGGGGAACTCCGGGGCCAGCAGTGTGGAGACAATCTGCGGGGCGAAGATCATACTTGCCACACTCAGCGCGATCATCACGAGAGTGACCAGCACAATCACCGAGTTGGCCAGCCGCCAGGCGTCCGAGCGCTTGCCCTCTGCCAGATAGTCCGTAAAGGTTGGGATGAAGGCGGATGCCAATGCGCCACCAGCCACCACCAGGAAGATGGTTTCTGGGGGACGCAGGGCCGCATTGTAGGCGTCCAGTTCAAAGCCAGCGCCAAAGGTCGCATTCAGCAGGGCATTGCGCACCAGCCCCAACAGGCGGCTCATGATGAAGCCCACCACCACCAGGCCTGCTGCCTGTGCTAACTGCTGGCCACCAAGGGCCCGAGCCTGCGATTTGCTCTCTCCAGCCATAGGCACCAGTATATACGCACTTGACCTGACCACAACAAAAGGATAACTGAATGGCTCGTGTACAGACTGATCAAGCCCCAGCAGCGATTGGCCCCTATTCACAGGCTTTCACAGCCCAGGGTTTCGTCTTCTGCTCCGGGCAGGTAGGCATTGACCCCGCGCTTGGAGAATTCGCAGGCGACTCGATTGAAGCACAAACACAGCAGGCGCTGCGCAACTTGCAAGCCGTGTTAGAGGCAGCAGGCAGCGGGCTGCCTCAGGTGGTGAAGACCACGGTCTTCTTGGCCGATATGGACGACTTCCAGGCGATGAATGCAATCTACGCGGAGTTCTTCGGCCAGGAGCCGCCCGCGCGCTCAACGGTTGCCGTCAAGCAGCTGCCGCTTAGCGCACGGGTTGAAATCGAGGCGGTGGCAATCCGCGCTTCGTCATAGATTCTTTGTGACAAAGGTCACTATACAGGGGATGGGTACGGATCTATGATGGGAATACTAAACAAACTTCGGTGGGAGACGTACAACAAAAACCTGCCCTGGTGAGTGTCTCTGGGTACGTTCCCACTGAGTTAGACCAGCCCCCCATCTGCGAAGACAGGGGGCTGGACGCTTTTTGGCTCAAGGATGTTCAACCAGAACAATACGATCCTGGCCGGCAAAGTCCTTCTTGATCGTCACATCGGCTTCAGGAAAGGCGTGCTGGCACAGTGAGCGCACCGCCTGACCCTGATCGTAACCAATTTCCAAAGCCAGCAGGCCGGGTGAGGCCAGGTATGCAGGTGCCTGTGCGATAAGCTGTTCGAGCAGAGTGAGGCCGTCCGGGCCACCGTCTAGGGCAATGCGTGGCTCCCAACGGCGGACCGGCAGTTCAGCAAGCACATCCGCAGCGATATAGGGCAGGTTGGCGGCGATCACATGAAAATCAGAAGAAAGCCCGGCCAGCAGATCGCCCTGCTGGCATACCACCCGATGGCTAACCGCGTGGCGCTCTACGTTGCGCCGGGCCACCGCTAAAGCCTCTGGTGAGATATCAACCGCGACAACCGATATATCCGGCCTGTTGACGGCCACCGCAACCCCAATGGCACCGCTGCCTGTGCCGACATCGACCAGGCGTGGCGCATCAAGCGCCTGAGCGTCAAGCCAATCCAATATGGCATGGACAAATTCCTCGGTTTCCGGGCGGGGAACGAGCACGTCTTTGGTAATGTGGAACGACAATCCGCAGAATTCCCGCTCGCCGATCACCTGGGCAAGGGGTCGTCCCATCCTCACCCATGTCAGGTTGTTGCAGATGAGACGTACCTGCTCGGTGGAGAGAGGTTCTTCCGGGTGTGCGAGGATCCAAGATCGGGATTTGCCTACCGCATGCCCAATGATCGCATGTGCGGTGGCCGTACTGACCCCCAACCCTTTCGTAGCAACCACCATCACCTCACCAATGTTTTCTGGGACTTCAATCATTGCTGCTGGGCCTGTTGGCGGGCCTGTTCAAGGGCGGCCTCAAGCTGGTGGACATGGGTGATCGACCGCATGGTGACGATGAACTCAGCCAGCGAGGGACTATAATAGCGTAGTTCCCTGATCATCGGCCCGATGGGGTCCGCGCCCGTTGCGCCGGGTGTATCAGCATACGATCCGTAGAAGGCGAAATAGGCCTGGTTCAGCTTGCGGATATTGAAACCGTTCTCAACAAAGATCTGACGCCGCTGTTCCATGTAGGCTTCGGCCTCGGCGACGCGCCCCTCAGCGAGCAGTTCATCCACACGGATTCGCGTTTCACGCATTTCAGCACGGAAGTCGAAAGCGGGCGGTTCAACCGGTTGGATGGGTGTTGATGGCTGTTGTTCAAGGGGCGGCTGCGGTGTGTAATCCGGTGGGGCAGGGGCAAGATCGGGGTAGTAGCGGTCGAGAACAGCCCAACCGATCTCCTTGCCGAAGATGCTGGCTGTTGTCTCATTGAGCGTGAACAACTCCGGTGTAGCACCATAGTTGAAGCCAAGCGGGTACATGGCCAGATAGTGATGCAGCCACTCATGCGCTGTCACTTCGTAAACGAATGGCAGGCTGCCGGTTTCGATGATCATGGCGGGGTAGACAGCCAGGCCACCGATGGGCACGACCAATGATGATACACCCAAGGCCGTATCAACCTCAGTTTCAACCACGGCACGCTCGTCTACGGTGATCCCATGATCCAGTGCATAGGCACCGATGCGCTCAATGCGCTCACGCGAGGAAACAATGAGCACGGTAGGCGGCTGTGTGAAGCGAGAGGCAACAGGCGGCACCAACTGCCCACCCACAGCGAACCCGTAGCTGGCAATGACCTCAGAGACCTGCGATTGGATGATGGCTTCGGCAAGGGCCTGTTCAGCCTGTTGTTCGGCACGCAGCTGGTCGCGTTCCTGGCGCAGCAGCATCGAAGCGGCTTCGGGATCGACAACCGCAGGATCAGCGTAGATGGTGAGGATCTGGCCTTCAAGCTCCTGAATGCGGGTGATGCGCAGCAGGTAGTCTCGGACGAAGGCAGTACGTTCTTCGTCGGTCATTGTGTGGTGGGGTGCGACAAGCGCATTTGCCGTCTTGTCCGAGAGCGCTTCAAGCTCCCATGCGGCAAAATCAAATAGATAATCACGTGCGATCCCGGCTATTTGAAAACCGGTCTCGGTGGTATCCGGGCGGGCCG
This sequence comes from Chloroflexota bacterium, assembly GCA_010092885.1. Lineage (GTDB taxonomy): Bacteria > Chloroflexota > Anaerolineae > Aggregatilineales > UBA3940 > TC-195. Next base: position 20,973 of record JAADYX010000159.1, read on the forward strand.
CTGGCACGGCCAAAAGCAGCACCACAACAGCAGTCAGCAGCCAGAAACCCCGCCACAGAGTTCCGACTATCTTTCTGAGCAGATCATCCATATGGTATCCTCACGACCTGTGTTGCAAGAAAAGTACCGCAAAAGGGTTGCGTATGGCCAGCAGCAGACCCATAATCAGCACGCCATGATCGACTGGATTCGCGAGCGAAAACGACCTGTGCTCATCGTGCTTTTAGGGGCCGCTGCGCTGATGGTGCTCTTCCTTGTGCTGCGGACCCTCGTGCCGCTGACCCGATGGCAGAGCCACCCACGCACGCAGACCTTCACCGATTATTATCAGGGTGGGGAAGCCACGCGCCTGGCATTGACCACGGCAATGGAGGAACCCTGCCCCGACGCACCCTTCCTGCTGCCGGCTGCCGGATATATCGGCCTGTATTATGGCGATCCCCGCCCTCCCTACTCGCGCACGGCCCCGCATCAAGGCATGGATATCTTTGTGCCCCAGATCGGCAGTGTGTCCGTCTACGCGGCCTACGATGGCTACCTGACCCGTCTGCCGGGTTGGCGCAGCTCGGTCATTATGCGGGTCCCCAACGATCCGCTTGTGCCTGGGCGGCAGATCTGGCTGTATTACACACATATGGCTGACACATCCGGGGAAGAGAGCTATATCGACGAGGCATTCCCGCCGGGAACAAGCGATCGCTTCGTGGAACAGGGCACATATCTGGGACGTATTGGGGATTTCAACGGCGGTGCTGCCTGGCGGATCGCGCCGCATCTGCATTTCTCAATCGTGCTGGATGACGGCAACGGCCAGTTTCTCAACGAGCTTGAGTTCAACAATACGGTCGATCCATCGCGCTATTTAGGCATGCCCGTCAATTATGCGTGTGCACCCAATGTGGTCACCTGCGATCCCGATCCACTGTGCGAAGATGCTCTGCTTGGCAGCGGTGGCGGATAGCGTCACGCTCCGTTGAGCACACGTATCTCGCGCGGAAAGGTTGACAGGCTCTCGGCTCCCTCACCAGTGATGATCAGATCATCCTCAATGCGGATGCCGATCTCACCCGGGATGTAAATGCCGGGTTCCACGGTGAAGCACATACCTGGTTCGAGGTGCTGGGAGTTGCCCTCCACGATGTAAGGCTCCTCATGAGCATCAATACCGAGACCGTGACCGGTACGATGGATGAAGTACTCCCCATACCCGGCTTCCTCGATCACTTGGCGGGCTGCTCTGTCCACATCCTGAGCGGGAACACCCGGCCCGGCGGCCTCTCGCCCGGCTGTGTTGGCAGCCAATACAACCTCGTAGACCTCGCGTGCTTTGGCATCCGGCTCCCCGAAGAAGAAGCAGCGCGTAATATCCGACATGTAGCCATTGACTGATGTACCAAAGTCGATCAGGATGGGGTCGCTGTGCTGCAGAGTGCGGTTGGAGGGCATACCGTGCGGCAGCGGGGTGCGCTCCCCGAACAGCACAATCGGGGAAAAGGGCATGCCGCCGCCGCTGCGTTCAACCTGTGCAGCCATCAACTGGAATGCGACATCGCGTTCGGTCATGCCGGGCTTTAGCTCAGTGATGACAGCTTCAAGGGCTGCCTCGGAGATGCTGACGGCGGACCGTGTATGGTCGATCTCCTCAGCGGTTTTCACACGGCGCAGTTCCGCCATGACGGGTTCAGCATCGACAACAAATGAGACAGGCAGCCTTTGTTGCAGCAGCTTCAGCTCCAGGACACGCATACGGCGGTACTCCACCCCCAAACGCTGTACCTCCGGCAGGCTGGCAACTGCCTCGCGAACGGCATGCGCTGGATCAGTACCATCGGCATAGGTGAATACGGCTGCCCCCTCTGGAACACGATCCTGTTCAAGGGTGGGAATGACGAACACCGGATCCACCTGCTTATGATACAGTCCGATGATGGGCCGTTCCATCAAATGATAATCCAGACCGGTGAGGTAGCGCAGATTGGGCCCCGGGATAAGCGCGAGTGCATCCACGTTGTGTGTGTTCATCGCTGCGATAAGACGGTCCATCGGCTCACTCCTATTGTCAGTAGCGGACCCCAACCAGTTCCACCGCATCGATCTGGTTGATGCCCTGGGTGCTGGTTGACATATTCATGAAAATGGTGACGGTGGTTGCCGGATAGTCAGCACCATCAATGGGAATGGCCAGCGTAAAGGGGCAGAGTGTAATCGGTCCCGGCTGGTTGTTGTAGACCTCATGCTGTTCCCCATACAGATCGGTGATGACGATACGGTCGATGAAGTTGGGATTGTAACTCTGGTGGACGATAATGCCGGTAGGGCGAACGATCTGAGCGAAGTTGAGGGTAATTGAAGTCTGCACAGCGGAGCCAGCCCACGCATTACTGCTGCTCTGGCAGCCTTCAACATTGGGTGGGCCAACCGCCTGCACTGCGCCCCACTCCAACTCGCTGAGTTGGGATGATGCGGTGGCAGCCGCCGCATACTGCCGGACTTCCTCACGCCCCAGGATCTGGAGGGTAGGGGCGACCCCTGTTAGCCGCTGTTCAGCGGGAGTCAATGTGAGGATAAAGGCGGCTGTTGAGGCTGGAGCATCCTGTTGGATGGCTACCGCCTGCTGGGTTATCGCAAGCGTTGCCGGATCGACGCCGCTGCCGCTGCGCAGGAACGTGAGAGCAAACAGCCCAAATATCACCAGCCCGAGAACGATCAGGCCGAGACGCTCCCGCAGGACCTCAAGGATTCCTTCCATAGCGACAGAAGTATAGCCCGTTGGGCAAAAGCGGGCTATTTCCTGTAGAATCGCCCCATGGAAGACACACCGCCTCCCTTGCAGCAGCGCGTAGAACTGACCAGCGAACAGGCAGCTGCTGCCAAACGACTGCTGACCTCACTGAGCGTGTCATTGGAGTCCATGCCCGTGGTGCTCGCTCAGGACGGCAGCCCGGCGGTCTTTGCCGGAGCGATCCCGCCCAGCATTGCGGCGCACATCGCACAAACGGCAGACCGCCACTGGCGCGAAGGGGCTACACGTCCTGCTCGTGAGTTTATGCAGTTTCAGGAAGAGGTTTTTGAGGAAGATGATCTGCGGCTGAGTCTGCTCCTGTATTCAGTACACATCCACGGCGCGCTGACTCTGTCGGCTGGCTGGCAGCTTTCCATTTCGCTGACCCAGCTGCGAGCAGAGATGCTTGACGCGCGCGAGAGCCTGCGTACGTTGTTAATCCCCTGAGCTGCCCATGCCTGACAAGCGCACCGTTGATGAACTGACCATCGAAGAGCTGGAACAGGTCCTACGTATACGCAAGCGCGAAGCCCGCCTGGAACGTCTGCGCCATCTGGAAGAAGTAGGGCGCCGCCAACCCGGAGACGCGCCTGCCACACGCCGCCCAAGCCCTGATGCTGAAGAGGTCGGCTATGAGTCCTTTTTGGCAGAGGACGAGGCACCATCTGAACCCAAGGAAGAACGCTCCGGGCAAGATATGCTGCTGCTTGGCATCGAGATCATTGCGGTGGTCGGCATCGTGGTCATCCTGGTTTTTGCCGCGCTTGAACTGCGATCACTCAATGATGAGGCGGCAGACGAGCAGGGGGAAATTGTGGAAACTATCGACCTGCCCACACCCACCGCCACCCCGATCATCTCCGCCGTGGTGCTGCCAGGTGGTCACAGAGTGGTGATGGAAGACGGCGAACGCAGAGCCGAACCAAACTACGATGAGGTTCCAGCGGCGCTGCGCCCCCTCGTTGAACAGCAGTTCGCCGGACCAGCCATTGTGCCTACACCCAGTCCAGCACACGCGCTGCGGGTACGCATTCCGGCCATTCGGGTAGACGCGCCGGTTGTCCAAGGCGATGGAGCAGAGCAGCTCAAGCGGGGGATTGGCCAGCACATCGGCACAGCGAATCCCGGTGAGCGGGGCAATATGGTGCTTTCTGCGCATAATGACGTCTACGGTCAGATCTTCCGCCACCTTGACCAACTCTCACCGGGTGATGAGATCATTGTTTCCACGCAGGTACGTGAGTACCGCTACGTTGTGCAGTACGCCCGCGTGGTGGAACCAACCGAAGTCAGCGTGATGGCACCAACCGCCGAACCCGTCGTAACGCTGATCTCGTGCTATCCGTATCTGATCAACAACAAGCGGTACATCATTGTGGCGGAGCTTCAATCCTGAACAAAAAAGCACCCGCAATGGGTGCCCAGTCGGGGTGGCCGGACTCGAACCGGCGACCTCTGCGTCCCAAACGCAGCGCGCTAGCCAACTGCGCCACACCCCGAACTGCACCCAGTATACCCCCCGGCCTATTGAAAATCAAGGGATATCACCTGCGCGCAGAGTGGGGGGGGGTGTCGGCCCGGGGGTGAGGGTAACAGTCCCGACAGGGGTGCTGCCGGGCTCTGATGGGGAGGCTCCAGCCGTTGGCGGATTGGCACACAGATCAGCAGCATCCTCTGCGGCACCGGCCAGGTCATCGTCTTCTTCAATGGCAAGCGCGGATTCATACTGCTCAACAGCCTGACAGTAAGATCCGCTCACAACCAGTTGATCGCCATAGCTTGTGTACGCAGTCAGCAGGCGCTCTTCCACATCGCGGTAGTCCGGCGCGATCTCGTAGATGATCACCAGGTTGCGGATAACTGTATTCCAGCCCAGCTCCCAGTAGCTCAAGCCTGTCAGGTAGAGTTCTGCGAGAAAGAGTTCACCGGCACTCTGATCATCAAGCGGCCTGATCCGGTCAGCAGCCTGGAGCAGCACCACTCCTTCTTGCAGACGATCACTGCGGACATACTGCAAGCCCAGCAGGCGTCGTGCTTCATACAGACGTTCCTGAATATCGTCAGCCTGATAGTCCGGGGCGAGTGCTTGGAGCTCCTCCAGCCGGTCAATCGCACCGGCCCATTCCTGGGTCTCGTAGAGTGCTGCTGCCTCAGCATAGAGCTCGTCAACATCCTCAGCGGTGCTCGGTGGGATGGGCGTGGGCGGCGGAGGCGGCGCGTTGGCCTCATTGCGCAGCCGCGCGATCTCCGCCAGGCGATCAGCCGCGCCGGGATAGTCAGGGTCGATCTGGAGGATGAACTGGATACGCTGCACCGCCAGGCTGTACTGGCCATTTGCGATATCTTCCTGAGCAGCTTCATACTGCGCTTCCAGGTCTGCCGATACCGTCTGGGTCATATAGCTGCTGCGCTCACGCCGCCCGGCGATGTAGCCCCCCCCGGCGGAGATACCGAGCGATGTGATCAGTACACACAGCAGCGTGCCAACAACGATTAGGAGGGAGCCAAGCGTGCGCCGTCTGCCGGTTGAAAGGTCAGGTCTGGGATTCGGTTCGGTAATAGGCTTTTGCATAGACCCCCGTGATCATGTGCCCCTGACGAACGCGCCGCATTATACCGGGACGCGTGACTGTGTGTGCAACTTTTGCATGGACTGTACGTTACCATGTATGAGAGTTTCATGCCCGCGAGAGCGTCGACAAACCGCCGGTTAGGCAGATCACAAGACGGGTTGTTTGACATTGGATTGCTCTCGCTTATAATGATGTCGTTTATGTGACATCCCACCACAGGAGAGTATGCGCCCATGGACTTTGCGAAAGCATTAACTTACCCTTTTGAAGACGATGATTGGCTGAAAAAAGTCGGTCTGGCTGTTCTGATCCAGTTCATCCCGATCATCGGCCAGATGGTCATCCAAGGGTGGACCTTTGAGACATCCAAGAACGTCCGCAACAATGAGCCCACCCCAATGGTGAACTGGCAGTTCGGCGAACTGCTTGGGCGCGGGTTCATCCTGTTCATTGCCTCGTTTATCTACCAGATCCCGACGATCTTGTTCGCATGCGGCATCAGTTTTGTGTTTGTGCTCCCTGCCTTCGCTGGCAGCGAAGACGCTGCGGCAGCATTGGCCGGAACCGCATCCTTGATCGCAATCTGCTGCAGCTGCCTGATTGTGATCTATGCGATTGCTGCACAGCTGGTTTATATTGCTGGTTGGGTGCGTTTCATTGACCAGCCCGAACTGAGCACCTTCCTGCAGTTCGGTGACAATATTGCCCTGTTCCGCGAGAACATCGGTGATTTTGGCCAGGCCATTCTCTTCCTGATCGGTGGCGGTATACTGGGCAGCATCGTCGCCAGCCTTACAGCTGGTCTTGGTTCGCTGCTGCTGCAGCCGTTCCTCGCGTACTTCAGCGCGCACATCTTTGGTCAACTGGCCCAAAAGGTTGGCGGTACTCCAGCTGTCCCGGCGGTTTAGGATCTGATTGGCTGTGCTTGGCCACAAAGGCAACGTCTCTCAGGGGAGACAGTGGTCAAGCCCCAGATTCGGCTCTTTGCTTGCACGTAGGGTTAAACACTAGAACAAACAGGGCGTGACCGGTGTTGGCCACGCCCTGTTGTTGTTCCATAGCTCTTCAACTGACCGTGTTGAGCACTTTCTCAAGCCGGTCGATATCAACGGGCTTTACCAGATAGTCCACCGCACCCGCATCGCGGGCCTTTTGCATGACGGTTGGATCATCCTCGGCAGTAATAAAGACAACGGGCACATCGCCGTTGATCGGATCGCGTTTGATATAGCGACAAACCTCCAACCCATCTACACCTGCCATATTCAGGTCGAGGAGAATCAGCTGTGGACGGTCCGCGTTAAGAGCCTGAATCGCCTGTCGCGGACCGTGAACCGCCTGTACTTTGCGGTCAAACAGGGAGACCATGTCGGTCAGAGCTTTGGCCATGTACTTGTCGTCGTCAACAATCAACACGTAGGACATAAGCGCCTCATGAAATCAGTCTGCGGATGAGCAGCGGAAGAGTTCTGTTTTCATTATAACCATAGACACGCCCCCGATCAGCATAATGATACCCCATTGTTAATCGTGCCAATCCGGCAGATCGCGGAGTGCATCATAGGCCGGCCGCAGCGTTGGCTCCGGAGTTCCCGGGAAGGCCAGACCCCACCAATACTGCTCGTCTTGTTCGGTCCAATAGGGATCAGGTAGAAAGATCGTCGTCATAAGGCTGATCCACGGGCGCCAGTGCTCGTATGCATATAGGTACGCTCGCCTGAGATAGTCAGCCTGCTGTTCTGGGGTGACGGCAAACCAAGCATACTCCGGATTGATCGGATCGGTCGTCCACCCCATTTCCAGGATGGCCATCTGCTTGCCTGCATCATCGTACTCAACCATGATGCGCCGGATGTTTTCCACATGCCGGAATGAGGCCCAATGCTGCCCGCCATATTCGGGTGTGTTTGCCACAACTTCCGGGGCGATTTCAGGCGGCGCGGCATATCCGGGCGCGTTCACACCGAGCATATCAAAGTGCCGGTCGGCACCTGCCTCATACATGCCACGCAGGAATTCCTCATCAGGCATGGCTTCCGGCAGGCCTGTCCCAGTTGGGGCCAAACCGGCTGAGATAATGATCGCATCAGGGTCAGCATTGCGAATGCCTCTCGCGCAGTGCGCCAGCAGCCGGACATATTCTTCCGGGTTAGGGGGTTGCTCACCCCACTCACGGGCAAGATTGGGCTCGTTCCACACCTGGTATGCCTGGATGCGCCCTGTGTAGCGATCAGCCACAGCAAAGCAGAAATCCTCAAAGTCACGGTAGTCAGCAGGTGGCGCGTTTTCAAGCGGTGGCCATCCGCCGTTGGCCTGTGACCAGAAAGGTTGTCGATCCAACCGGACAAGCAGATTCAACCCGCGGGCTTCTGCGTCCGCCACAATGCGATCAGAGCGCCACCAATCGTAGGCATTTTTCTCGAGTGTTTCAATATCACGCCAGGCGAACTTCTGCTTGACCCAATCGAACGCCGGCAAATCAGCGATCAGATCCATATCACGCTGCGCAATGCCCTCGTCCCACCACAGCGATGCATGTATCGCTGGCGAGGGGGAAGGCAGCACCACCTCAACCTCATCTGGGGCAAACTCAGCTGGATCAAGGGTTGGGGACGATGCAGGTATTTGAGCACACGCCGCAGCCATCCAAGTGACGACTGCGACGAGTCCTGTTCGGAGGAAGCCTTTTGCGGCAATCACGGCGGTTTGGGCATATCCCGCACGGCATCGTAGGCTGGGCGAGGTTCGCCCGCCGGGTTCAGGATGCTGTACAGGGTGGTATCGTCCTGTGTATTGCCTCCGGCTTTTGGCGAATAGTCCAGATTGAACAGGAACGCCAGCCAGACAAAGCCCCAATCGTACATCTGCTGGTAGGCAGCGACAATATGCTCGGCCTGCTCCTCAAGCGAGTTGTCGTAGGCAAACTCAAAGCTCTCGCGCGGTTCGCCTTCCATACCCTCAACAGACGGCCAGCCGAACTCCGTAACGCACAGAGGCGTATCATAGCCTGAAGCGACGATCACGTCGCGATAGCCGCGCAGCGTGGAATAAAACGACCAGCTGGGGTGCGGGTTGGCGAACGGCCCTTGGAACACAGCAGAGGCATCTGTGAAGCCCGCATCATAGGCAACATCCGGTGGAATGTTGTACCCGTTGTGATGGGCACCCACGCAGTCCACGTAATCCAGCAGGCCCGCATCGATGAGTTCCTGCAGATACTGCACATCATTGATGGCGTTGTTGCCATCGTTGACGCCCGTCGGCGCGAGGGCTGCACTGATGATAATGATATTGGGGTCGGCTTCACGGATGGCTTCCACAGCCGGGATGAGCAGTTCCATATACTCCTGCGAGCTCAACGGCCGGTCCGTCACCCACTCGCGGCGTAGATTGGGCTCATTCCAGATCTCGATGGCGTGGATCTGCCCGCTGTGGCGGCTGGCCAGTTCACCGACGTAGGCGGCATATGTGGCGGGGTCAGCCGGAGGGCGATCCCCTTCCCCTGAGGCGGGGCTGCTGGCCCATTCCGGTGCAGCAACCACATTCACCATTACGCGCACACCGCGTTGGCTGGCAGCGCCGAAGATATCGGCCAGCACATCCCAGTTGGCCTCACCCTGTACAGGCTCCAGATCAGCCCAACGCAGCTGCTGTTTGACCCAGTTCATACCCAGCTCTTCCACACGGTTGAGGGTATCCTCGGTGACCAGTTCAAGGCGGGCCTGAATGCCATAGCCGAAGCTGTCATCCTCGCGGGGTGGAATGGTTGGCTCGATTTCCGTTTCGACGGGTTCAGCCGGTTCCTCCTGGACCAATGGGGTCGCGGTTGGAACCTCGATATCCGCACCCTGTGCGGCGGCCGTTTCCGTTGGTTCGACGACGGCACGCTCAAAGCCGCGGTTGAGGGCAAACCACACCCCCAGGAATACGCAGGCCCCAACGACCAGCATCATGCCGGCCCATCCGAAGATCAGCAGTTGTGTTGTGCGTTTAGAGAGCTTCTGACGATTTGCCATAATCCTATTCCCTGACTCAGCCGTCTGCCAATGCTGCGCAGGCCGGGCAGGTTCCATCGGGACGGACGATCGAGTAGCCTGCCTGTGGATCGTCACCGGTCCACGTGGTGAAGCCCACGTTGAACACGATCATCATCCGCACCCATCCCAAGTTGCGTGAAAGGGTTTTCGCCTCACCCAGCCACTGGGCGTGTTCAGCAACCGTATTGTCGGCAGCCCAGGCGAAATTGGCGGGCAGCGTCCCGTAGCCCTGCGGTGAGAGGTAGCCCAGTTCCGTGATGCACACAGGGAGTACACCACCCAGGCCAAAGTAGTAGATCTCCAACGTGGGTTCGAAGTACCAGCTGTAGTGATCGCCTTCCGGGCGGCCCGAACGCACATACGGCGACGTCGTACCGGAGTTGTGGTGCACACCAATGCAGTTCGCGTAGTTGGCAGCCCCTGCGGCGGCCAACCCCTGCACATACCGCTGGTCGCTCCAGGCGTTCACATCGTTGTCAAAACCGGTGGGCGCCAACGCGCCGATGATGACCATGGTGTTCGGGCTGACAGACTTGATCGCGTTAAAGCCCGGTGCCAGCATATTGTTCACATAGTCCGTCGGGCTGATCTGACCGGCAGGCCATTCACGGTCGATGTTCATCTCGTTCCAAACTTCGATAGCGTCCGGCTGATAGGCAGCCACAGCTCCCAGAAACTCTGTGTACGACGCGTAGTCGATGCTGTCCGGGTAAAGAGGCCCAGGGATGCTCAACAGAACCTTGAAGCCTGCACTGCGGCCCGCATTGGTGTATATCGCGGCAATGCCCGGATCAAGGCCAGGTGACCACTTGATCTGGAACTTCATCCAGTTCATGCCGGCCTGCTGCATCCTGTCGATATGGACCAGGGCATTGGGCACCTGACCACCCAACTCAAAGCCGCCGCCATCGCCGCCGCCCCCTCCGGCAGGTGGTGGGGCAGCGCTTTCCGGTGGCGGTGTGGCTGTCGGTGTCTCCTGGGCCGGCTGTTGATTGTCGGTGACAACCGGTGCTTCTTCCTCGTCTTCTGTTTCCTCTTCATCGGCGGCAATGCTCACCGTCACCGATCCGCGGTCAATGGTGCGGCCACCGATCAGCTCACCGATGATGGTGTAGTTACCGGGGTCATCAGCCTGCCAGAAGAACGGCGAGCCCACCCCCGTCGTCTCGCTGACGACTGCTGAACCATCCTCACTCGTCACAGTCCACTGGAAAAGCAGTTGGCTTGGCAGGCTGGATACACTGCTTGACTTGAACTCGTTGATAGCTGTGACAAGCCCTTCATCGCGGCCTTCTGCCAGGAGATCATCCACCATCACACCGCCAATATGATAGCTCAATGCCATATCGAGACGTGCACGCACGGTGTTGGCGGTAACGATCCAGGTTTCCGCGTCGCCGGAGGAATACGTGTAGGCACCCGTCGTCTGATCGGGAGCCAGGTCTTCAGCTTCACCAGCCAGATAAAAGGCGAGCTCCGTGCCAGGCAGCACTGTCTCCGGCAGGCTGCCGCTGACCTCAACCTCGCCAAGCGGCTCAACCGCTGTATCAAAGGACATGGGTTCAACGGTGCTGCCGTCAACCACAGCACTGGAGGCATTGGTCACAAAGAAGACTTTCTGGCGGGGCACATGGTCCACCGCGTAAGCCAGAGCCTGATAGGCTGGGCCGTCAATGCTGTACAGGCTGGGATCGAGGCCTATATCGACGGCAACAGCGCCTGCCGACCGGCCCACGGTTGCCCAATCATACCCGTCGCCTTCCGAGGTGGGAGGCAGCATCATAACAAGCAGACGGTTCTCGGCTTCAAAGGCTGTGCCCAGCTGCTCAACGAATGCACTAAACGCTTCACGGTCGGCTGCGGTCACGCCCTGGTAATTCAGAGCGATGCCGTTGTAGCCTCCATCGCGCATGATACCGATCAGATCACCGATGTGCAGCCGGGCCGCATCGGGATCGTTGATGATAGCGCCTGTCGCCGCACCATCGGCTTCAACTACCGGCAGTACGGCGTAGCCCGCGTCTAACTCCCATCCGGCGGTTAGCTCACCCTCGATGGCACCATCGGCGCGCAGGGTTAACCCCGGAAGAAGCAGCATATTCAACGCCGCTGCTGTGTCTTCATCGAGCGACTCACCCGCCTCAAGGGAGGTGGCGATCAGCGGGGTGAAGCGGCGTGTCTCGAAGACGACGACATTGCCAATGACCGCATCAGCTGTGATGATGCCCTGCCCCGGATCCTTCTGCGACGGGACAAATACCCATTCATTTATGTTGGAGTCCCACGCATAGAGATCGACAAGGCGGGGATTGGCACCGGCTGGCAGTGGCAACTCCACACCGACTGGTGTGTCCGTGTCCACGATATAGGCCGGTCCTTTCATCTCCAGCAGACTTGGGATCGAGGACCGGGCACCCTCAAAGCCGCGGCGGATCTCACCTTGCAAGAAGGTCTCGCGATCCACCACATCCGTGCAGACACGTGCTTGTGTCCCCGTGCTAAAGATCCTCAAACCGGACTCCGTACTGACAGCCTCACTGCCCGGCACTACGCTCCGGCAGGCCAGGCCGCCGCCCAACAGGTTGGGCACCAGGAAGACGCCGCCCAATACAAGCCCAACCAGCACAACAAAGCCAATCGCAGCAGCCCCACCAATAAGCAAAGGTGTGGGCAAACCCGTATCGCTGTCTTGCGATGGTGTGTCTTCAACAGCGGGTACCGGCTCCGGATCCTCGGGTACGGCCTCTGAATGCTGTACAGTTGGTTCAGCCGGACCAACTTGGCTCAGCAGATCGTCCTCGTCATCAGGCACCTTTGCACTGGGCACCGTTGGTTCGCCGTATGCAGCGGAAAGATCTGCTGCATCGGTCTCTTCCCATCCATCATCGAAGAAGTCACTCATACGCCTCTCCACTCATCACACGGCCCAACGTCGAACACGCCGGGCACGAACCGTCCGGACGAACAATAGCGTACCCTGCCATAGGGTCATCGCCCCAATAAACGAAGTCCACGTTCCATACAATCAGCATGCGTACAGTACCAAGCTCCCGTGAATAGCGCGCGGCCTCGGCCAACCACTGGGCCTGATCGCTAACGCGCGTGTTCCCTGCCCAATTGAAGCGTGCTGGCACCGCACCGTAGCCGTCCCCGCTGAGGTAACCCAACTCCGTAAAGCAGACAGGGCGGCCAAATGTACCACCATACAGCTCCACCATGCTACCGAAATACCAGCTGTAGTGCTGATAGCCCGGATCCGCGGGATGGCCTTCAGTTGCATAGGGCGATGTTGCACCCGCATTGAAGTGCACGCCAACACAGTCCATGTAGTTGGCAGCACCGGCCTGGGCCATCTGCTGCAGGTAGATCCAGTCGTCGCAGCCGCTGCCATCCTTGGCACAGCCGCCCTCTGCAAAAAATGCACCTGTCGGGGCCAGCGCCCCCGAGATCACCATAATGTTGGGATTCACCCTTTTGATGCGATTGTAGGCTGGGGCAAGCATCTCTTCTACATAAGTCACACCATTGATCTGGCCGCGGGGCCACTCAAAAGCCAGATTGCCCTCGTTCCACACCTCAATGGCATCCGGACTGTAGTAGGCAACCCCTTCCACAAAGTCGAGGTAGCTGTCGAAGTTGATGCTATCCGGGTATTTGACCTGCCCGGCAATGCTGAGCAGCACCTTCATGTTCTGCTCTTCACCTTGGGCCAGCAGCGGGAGCACCACATCCGGGGACATGCCGTCTTCCCAGGCAACCTGGAACTTGACCCAACGCATCCCGGCCTGCTTCATCTGTGCGGGATGGTAGATAACATGGTTGACCTGGCCGCCCAGTTCGAAGCGACCGGGGGCACTTGGCGGCACGACCGGGGGGGGCAGATTCGGGTTGACGGCTGCGGGTGTCGGTTGGTCGCCTCCCTCCAGATCGGGTGCACCAGCCACCACACCTTCGAAATCAGGGACTTGCACAACCACGTTACCACCGACTTCCACCATCTGCTGCCCCTTGTCCAACACCAGTGAACCGGCAATGAGTTCAGCGGAAACAGCATAGGCACCATCGGCCTCCGGCTGCCAGATCAGCGGCTCGCCGACGGCAGCGGTTGTTTCAACCACAGTTGAGCCGCCGCTGCTGACTGACCAGCTCACCTGATAGTCAGGCGGAGCGCTGATCGGCTGTCCGGCTTTGAACGCGGTAACAGCCTCAGCGGCTTGGGGAGCAGCATCCTCCCCGAAAGCACCCGCCACAACGATCCCGGCGGTAGGCCATTCGGACATCGTGCCGAGGCGCTCCACAAGTGCCCCGGCGGTCATTACATGGACCTGCTGCTCGCCGTTTTCCGCATAGATAGTGAAAGACAGCTCGCCCGTGCTTGTATCATGGATAAGGTCAACAGCGCTACCTCCCAGGGTAAATCCGACCGGTTCACCTGGCTCCGGATTACGCAGCACCGGCTGAGTTTCTGGGAGCAAGGTCACATCACCCAGCAGCGACAGGGCCTCCTCATAACCGAGCGCGTAGCTGCTTCGATGCCAGGTCAGCGAGCTCATCGCGCTGACCACCGGGATTACCTTAGTGCGTTCCACTTGCCCGGTCATCTGCTGAAGCATCAGCAGCGCGCCGGTCTCAGAAGCAGGCAGATCGACGAAAACATAATCAACGGCCCGTGCAAGGCTGTCATCGACGTGCTCACTGTGGATGCGAATGCCGGTCGGTATATCCAACGCAGCCACTACATCGTGGAGCCCTTCAGCATCGCCGTGGACATCGAATACGACTGCGGGAAGATCGGCTTCCTCTATTGCACTGACGGCCGCCTGAGTACGCTGCTCTAAGAGGCCGGCGGTTGTCTGGCTGGAAAGGACTGGCATTATTCGGGTGCTTGACTGTACAGAGGGTAGTGCACTCGCACCGAGCTCGAAATCTTCGATCAGCAGGAGGTTAAGAGCCACAAGCGTACCGGCACCGGGCAGTTCGTCCGATATGGTGGATGCGCCCAACATCTGCGGAAACTCCCCAACCTCAAAGAGGGCAATTGGATCGTTGTGCGCACGGGCACGCACCTGCGCGATTTGGGGCTGTGAGGTCGACGGTACAAACACCCAGGTCGCACGGCGCTGATCCCAGCGGTAGACATCATAGATGCCATTTGGATCGGGCATGGGGAAAACGACCTCCACCGTGCCAGCGGTACGCACCGATACGCCTATACTGGCTGGGGTCAGATGTGCCGGGAGAGCGCGAGTGGCTTCCGGTGTTAGCAAATCCGTATGGGTTTCAGCTCGGACGCGCGCCGGTGCGTCACCAACCAGCAGCACGCTCAGACCGTCCTCCAAACGCAGAAGCGGTGTCTGTGGGGTCAGGCGCGGGGGGCGGGTCCCCAGCGCAGCAGCAATGCCAAAGCCAACCATATAGACCACAATGACCATCACAATCAGGTGGCCCAGCGTTAGCCGGGGGGAGGCGAATCCCCCCGGCAGTACGGATCGAAGCATAGTCAGGGGGCTACAGCAGCCAGGGCATCACAGGCCGGGCAGGAGCCATCCGGGCGGATCATGGCGTAACCGGCCTGCGGATCCGCGCCATAGACCTGAAAATCTACATTGAAAATGATCATCATCCGGACACGCCCACTTTGTGACGACAGGACGGCTGCTTCAGCAAGCCAGGCGGCCTGCTGCTGAACCGTCGTGTTTGAGGCCCATCCGAAGGCAGAGGGCAGAGAGTCAAACCCTTCGCCGCTCAGATAGCCCAGTTCGGTGAAGCACAGCGGCTTACCGAACTTATCGTAGCGGCTGATCATGCCATAGAAATAGCGCGTCGGGTACTCGTCACGCGGGTCTCCCGTGCGCTGGCTCGGCGGAATGATGCCCTCGTTGTAGTGCACCCCCATGCAGTCCATGTAGTTGGCAGCACCGGCAGCAGCCATCTGATCGACGTACACATCATCATTGCAGCCTGTGATGGTACTGTCCCCCACAGTAATGGTCGAACATCCGCCCGGGAAAGCACCGGTCGGGGTGGGCGCACCCGCAATCACCAGGACGTTGGGGTTCGCTGCTTTGATCGCTTCATAAGCTGGCGCGAGCATGTTGGTCACATAGCTTTCACCACTGATCTGATCGGCTGGCCACTCGCGGTCGAAGTTCATCTCATTCCACACTTCGATGGCATCGGGGCCGAGGGCGGCCACCCCCGCCAGGAACTGCGTGTAAGCGGCATAGTCGATGCTGTCCGGATACAGTGGACCGGGGATGCTCAACAGCACCTTGAAGCCGCGCGCACGCGCGTCGTTGATCCGACCGGCAACTGCACTTGGCGGGTCAGCCGGAGACCACTTGTGCTGGAACTTGACCCAGGTCATCCCGGTGGCGGCCATGAGATCCGGGTTAGCGAAGCTGTGTGTTTGGCCACCCAGCTCAAATTCGCCTGCCGCGATGGTGCCCGTCGGCGGTGCCGGAGTGGGCTGTTCGGTGGGCTCTTCTACTTCCTCGGGTGGGAGTTCAGCCTGCTCATCACCGGCTTCGTCCTCCTCTTCCGGCTCAGCCGGTTCAGGCACCGAACCGGCTACATCCAGGGTAAGTGACCCGATGGCGGTTTGCTGATCGCCGGTTTGCACCCGCGCCGCGATCTCGTATGTACCCGTATCGCTGAACACTTGCCAGAGCACCTGCATCAGCGTGAGATCCCCGCTTTGTTCCGCCACAACGGTACCATCACCCGTTGAGACATTCCATACCAAGCTGATCGGGGTGGGGCCTTCAACTTCACCCCCGGTGAGGAACGCGTTGAGCCCGTTGATCACAGTTGGCGCAGCATATGGTTCACCCGCGCCCTCTACCGCGACCGCACCCAGACCGTAGGCCCGGGCCCACTCCAGCCGCTGCTGAAGCGCCTGCGCGGAGCTGAAGTAGACGATGTGGCTGCCTTCATTGTCCGAATAAGTGAGGTAGTTCATGCCGAGTGCAGGATCAAATCCCATCGACTCAACCTCGCCCTGCAGACGCACAGCGAAATCCGCGTTGACCGGCACCGGCGCTCCAGGCGTGAGGTAGCCTTCAATGGCGGTCACCTCACCGAATAAAGCAGAAGCTTCCTCAAAGGTTAGCGGCTGGGCTCCTGTGTCGGACAGATCAACAGTGTACGCACTGACCAACAACCCGGTGCGGCTGCGCTCTACATGGGCCACCAACGTATCGAGTGCCTCACCACTGGCATACACTGCTGGATCGGCCCCGGGCGCCAGCCACACCCGATCCGTGGTGCGCCCCAGTGCAGCCAGATCATAGGAGTTCATCGAGTCCGCGTAGACGATCACGCCCAGCGTCTTGGACTCAGCGGCCAAATCCTCCGCCAGCGCCGCGACAAACGCCGCATAGCCGGATCCTGGTGAGAAATCCAGGACAAGACCGTTGTAGCCGGCAGCCAATGCAACCAGTGCGTCATGGAGATTGTCTACGCCCTCGTAGCTGACAAGGGCACGGTTGGTTACGACAGGCGTGATGCGTGTACCAGATGCTTCGACAGGTGTGCCGTTCAGCTGGCCACTGCCATCGACTGTCACGCCGCGCGGCATGGCCAATCCATAATCCGCATCGGTCTGACCACCATTTGCGGGGATGACCTCTGCGGCCTCAGCCGCCTCTGGCTGCGTGCGCACGGCCATCACCGCGAGGTTCTGACTGGCATCAAACACGATGCTGCCCGTCGCTGCATCAACAGTGCTGGGCACGAACTGCCACTCACCGTCCTGCCAGGCATACAGATCAACAAGGGCCAGCGGCTCAGCGCCATTTGGGATCGCCATCAGCCCGGTGAGGGAGCCGTCGCCGCGCGTGGTCACCTCATAGATGGGGCTCAATGGTTCGAGCCGGGCAGGCAGCACGCTGTATGCGGCTGTCCACTGACGGCCAGCCTGCTCACTCACGAACAGTTCACGGGGAACCGTCTCCACGCGGACTCGGGCACTGCCCTCCTCAATGCGCAGCAGCAGACCATCCGGATGGGTTATCTCCGGCGAGGCTGCATTGAGTGCCGTCGCGCGTCCACCACCGAGCAGAGCGACAGCAGCCACCACTACACCGACCACAACAGCCAATCCGCCCACACCAGCAACTGGCAGAAGCCATTTGGGCATACCACGCGCGTCGTCATTGGCGGGCATTTCAGAGGCGGGTACTTCAGACTGCTCCAGCTCAGGCACATCTGCTGGTTCAATGATGGGGGTTTCCTGCTGTTCGGGGACTGAGTCCAAGATGTCCTCAGCGATGTCGTTGTCACGATCGTCGCTCATGGCGTCTCCTCACTACATCAAAACGGCGGCTGTGTGTATGCACTTGCCGCCGAAATAACCGCAGTGCATTCTATCGTGTACGTGGGGGCACTGCAATATACTGAACCTACGCCTGCCCTTCGATCCGCCACTGCATGATATCCAACATCGAGTGGGGCAGCCCGGTGTAGTCCAGCAACGACTGCCACAGGGTCGTGTGCGGTTCGGTGAGCGGATGCTGTTGGCGCAGGTGCTCGTAGGCTTCACGCAGCCCCATGCCCTGAGAGACCAGATAGGCAAGGACCACAGTTGCTGAGCGGCTCATACCAGCCCAACACATGACCAATACCCGGCCCTCATTGTCGATTTCACCCTGCATAATGGCCAAAAAATCATCGAAGGTCTCAGCGGATATGGGCCTTCCATCCGGGATGGGGCGGTCCACCACAGGGATGTCCTGTACACCGCTGAGGGGTTCCTCATGCAGATAGAGGATCCGTGTGATGCCAAACTCAGACAGGCGCGCTTTTGCGGCATTCACATCACCGATGTAGACCTGATTGGTGACTTTGCTGATCATCGCGACCGAGCCCGATGCTTGACTGCGAGACGCAGTGTATCGGCAATGGTACGGGTGACACGCATCTTGGTCTCCGTCGGTTTCAGATCATAGCGAAGAACCAGCGGAACTTCGCCAAAGCGCGTTTCGGGTAGGCGGCTCACCTGAAGAAGGATCTCGACCATGCAGGCGAACCCCTCTTCTGTGATGAAGTCATCGCCAAAGCTGTCATATGCCTCTTGTAGTGTTTCCATCCGGTAGGCGCGATAACCACACGAATAATCGCGAATCCCTTGAATGGGCAGAATGGTCTGGAAGAGGACGCTCATCACTCGGCTGTACAAACGGCGCATGAACGGCACACCGTGGACTTCCGCCCCGGGTTGGAATCGTGATGCCACAACCACATCATGACCCTGTGCTTCAATGAGATGGCGCATGGCGAGCATATGTTGGGGGGGTTGGGTATTGTCTGCATCCATCGTAACGATGATATCACCCGATTGCGCGTGGTCGAGTGCTCGCCGCAATCCCGTCTGAATGGCCTGGCTGAGCCCTCTGTTCTGCGGATGATTGGCCAGCTCAACCCACGGATGCATGCTGCTGAAGTCCGATACGACATCGGCAGTAGCATCGGCACTGCCATCGTTGACGATGATCACATGCATATCAGGGATGTCCGCAGCACGGACATGCGCTAACTTCTCAAGCAGCGGGGGAAGGGCTTCTTCCTCATTATAAGCCGGCAGAACAACGTAAATCATCAAGGTGGTTCCTGGACACGGATTATGAGGCCCAAAGATAACACAGACACAGCTAGTCCGTCACTAACGCTGGCTTCTGCCTCGCCAAGACGGCATGAGCTGCTGGCTCTATTCGGCCTGCCGTTCCGAATACAGGCGGCCCATATCGACGAGGCGCGTCGAGCGGGTGAAACACCAGAAGCCTATGCGACAAGGATGAGCCGGGAGAAGGCCGCAGCCGTAGACCGAGCAGGCATCATCATCGCGGCGGATACGGTTGTTGCCATCAACAACGATGTGCTCGACAAGCCCAAAACCGCCGAGGAGGCACGCCGCTCGCTTGAAAGGCTGCGCACCCGCGAACATCGTGTGATCACGGCTGTGACGGTGATATATGGCAATACAATGCTAACCGATCTGGCAATCAGCCCTGTAACGATGCGCCCCTACACGGATGGTGAGATAGACGCTTACATCGCCAGCGGGGATCCGTTCGATAAAGCGGGCGCATATGCGATTCAAAACGCTGACTTCCATCCAGTGAAAGGCTTCAACCACTGCTATGCCAACGTGATGGGGCTGCCGCTGTGCCATCTGCTGCGCATGCTGCGTCGCATTGGCATCCAGCCCCCAGCGGATGTGCCTTCAGCCTGCCAGCATCATCTGGCGTATGCCTGCCCGGTTTACGAAGCGATCCTCAGCCAGACGTAAGCGGTGAGTCGCCCGTAACGTCCGGTGCGTAGTAGGGATTCTCGCCCTCAGCGTGATTCGTCACATCAATGATTTCGCCCACATTGGGAACGGCATCGCGGATCATGCGTTCAATGCCGTACTTCAGAGTCACTTGAGAGGCACCGCAGCCCATACAGCCCCCACCAAACTCAATGTAGACATCGCTGCCTTTGACGTCAACCAAAGTGACGTAGCCGCCGTGCGCTGCGATGCCCGGATTAATCTGTTTGACGATGATCGCATGCACGCTGCGTGCCAGCGGATCATCCCAGGCCGCGTTTGGATTGTCCACGCGGAAGCTGCCACGGCTGCCCAGACCGTAATAGTCCAGCGTGGCCCCGCGCAGCTTTTCGACTTGAGTATGGTCGAGGAACAGGGTGAACCCCTCATGCTCAAGTTCAATGTCGCTGCTGTCTACATCACCACGGTCAAGCACACGGAAGACATAGTTGAATCCGTCCTGACCACGGCCATCCACGGATAGATGCACGACCTTGTCAGGCCGATCTCCAAGGGCTTGCGTTAACTTTTGACGGGCGGTATCGGTGATCTCGATCACGATGTTTCTCCTCGCTTCTTTCCCATCGAGATCTTAACATCTGGTACAATGAGGCGGCAATGCCTGATAGGAGTTTTATTTTGTCTTCTGCGCTATTGGATGGATTGAACGACGCGCAACGTGTGGCTGTGACAGCCCCAGACGGACCGGTGCTCATCCTCGCGGGGCCGGGCAGCGGCAAAACACGGGTTCTAACCCGTCGTTTGGCCTACCTCATAGAAGAGCAGGGTGTACCCCCTTGGCAGATCGTTGCGGTGACATTTACCAATAAAGCCGCCCGTGAGATCCGCCATCGGGTTGACACTGCAACCGGAGAGAGCCTTGGTGAGGCAATGATCGGCACCTTCCACGCGATTTGTGCCCGGCTGCTGCGTATCGAAGCTGACCAACACCTGCCGCTGTCGTCAGACTATGTGATCTTCGATGCCTCGGATCAGATCGCGCTGATGAAGACCGTGTTGACGGAGGATATGAACCTCGACCCCAAGAAGTATCCACCACGTCGCATGCTCAATTCTGTCTCGCGGGCCAAGAACAACCTGATCACGCCTGCGGAGTATCGGGCCGAGAGCTACCTTGAGGAACTGGCTGGGCGTGCCTACGAGCGCTATCAGGAGCACCTGACACGCAACAACGCGGTCGATTTCGATGATCTGCTAATGCATATGGCTCTTCTGCTGCGGGACAATGATGCCGTTCGCCATAAGTACCAACGACGCTTCACCCACATTCTGGTAGACGAGTTCCAAGATACCAACATGACACAGTACGAGCTGGTGAAGCTGCTGGCTGCACCGCAGAATAACCTGTTCTGTGTGGGGGACGAAGATCAGTCGATTTACCGGTGGCGCGGCGCGGATTATCGCAATGTGCGGCGACTGCGTGAGGATTACCCGACCATCCAGACCATTCTATTGGAGCAGAACTACCGCTCCACGCAAACGATACTTGACGCCTCTGTGGCCGTGATCGATGGGAACCCGCATCGCACTCAAAAGGGCTTGTTCACCGAGGCAGGCCAAGGCGAGCAGATCCTGATCTATGAAGCACAGGAGGAGAGCGACGAAGCGCAGTTCATTGTTGATACGATTGCCCAACTCGTTAAGGCTAGCGAAGTCGAACCCGGCGAGTGTGCGATCATGTACCGTACCAATGCTCAGTCCCGCGTGCTGGAAGAAACATTTGTCCGCGCAGGGCTGCCTTACCGCTTGGTGGGCGGCACGCGATTCTACAGCCGCCGGGAGATTAAAGATCTGCTCGCCTATCTGCGTATCATCCACAATCCGGACGATCAGGTCAGCCTGCTGCGCGCGATCAACACGCCCACCCGCGGCATCGGGGCGAAGACGCTCGAAGGCCTCGAACAGTGGGCCGAACGATCCAACCTGACGCTTTACGGTGCGCTGCGCCGCATCGCCGATGATCCCGATCACACGCCGTTTGGGGGGCGTGCGCTGAACGCACTCGGCGGATTTATGGAACTGCTAGATGGCTGGCGGAGCGTTGCCGAAGAGACACCACTGCATCAACTTCTACGGCTGATCATCGATGAAGTGGGCTACTATGACTACATCGTTGACGGCACTGAGCAGGGCGACGACCGCTGGGATAACGTGGAAGAGCTGTTGGAGCTGGTCACTGAATTCCAGACTGTACCCTTACAGGACTTCCTTACGGAAGTGGCATTGGTCGCAGATGTGGACGATCTACCAACCAGCCCAAACGCGCCCACCTTGATGACCCTGCACGCCGCCAAAGGTCTGGAGTTCGACGTGGTGTTTATCACCGGGCTGGAGGAGGGTGTACTGCCACACAAACGGTCTGAGGATGAGCCGGAAGCTCTGCAAGAGGAGCGTCGTCTGCTTTATGTTGGTATGACACGGGCGCGCAAACGCCTGTATCTACTGTACACGTTCAAACGCATGGTCTTCGGTGAGAGATTGTTGAACACGCCTTCTCGCTTCCTGGAAGCAATCCCCGATGACTTGCTGGTCACGCCGCGCAGCGGATATCGGCGTTCTGGCTACCGGCGAGCCACCACATGGAGCAGCGCGCCACCGCGCACGGATGAGGTCACACTACAGTTTCGTGCCGGTCAGCGTGTCAGCCATCCCCAATTTGGCGAGGGCATTGTGATGCAGACTATCGACCGTGGGACGGACACAGAGTTAACCATCGTGTTCGAGGATGTGGGCCCTAAACGGTTGATGGTGCGCTACGCCAACCTGACCCTGCTCGAGGGCTAACGATTTTCTAGCCATTCATCTTGCGACCATGATGGATTCGCAAGTATAGTTAGACTACCAACTGGGGGGCACAGCTGTTCCCACAGGTATAACTTATCATCTCCGCGGGCTTGCCAGCCCGCTCTTTTAGCCACTGAGGATTACGTGAGTCCAACCGACGAGATTAAGGCCCGTATCGACATCGTCGACTATATTGGGGGCCTTGTTAAGCTCCAAAAGACCGGGAAAAACTACAAGGGTCTGTGCCCCTTCCACGGGGAGAAAACGCCGTCCTTTGTGGTCTTTCCGCATACCGGTACCTGGCGCTGTTTTGGATGCGGCCGTGGGGGAGACGTGTTCAACTTTGCCATGGAGTATGAGGGGTGGGACTTCCGTGCGGCGTTGAGCGCACTGGCCGATTATGCGGGTGTTGAACTGGCACCGCTTACACCCCAGCAGGAAGAACAGCAGCAGATCGACGAACATTTGCTCGCTCTGCTGCGCGAGGCCGCCGAATACTACAACCGGCTCATGCTCTATGAAGACCACACCGCCCACATCCGCGATTATCTCTTGCAGCAGCGGGGCCTGTCTTACGATGCTGTGATGGACTTCCAGATCGGTTATGCGCCGGATGGGTGGCAGATCACCTCTGACTATCTGCTTGGCCTAGGCTATAACCGCGACGACCTAATCGAGGCGGGGCTGTTGGTCGTCAACGACCGGGGGCACAGCTATGATCGCTTCCGCAACCGGGTGATGATTCCCATCCGAAACCCCAAAGGCGAGGTCGTGGGGTTCGGAGCACGAGCACTCGAAAAGGACGCCAAACCCAAGTACCTCAACTCGCCGCAGAACCGCCTGTTTGACAAGAGCAGCCTGCTCTACGGCTTTTCGCTGGCCCGGCGTGCGATCCGCGAGACGGAGACTGCCGTTATCGTTGAGGGTTACATGGACGTGATACAGGCACACCAGGCGGGCTTCCGCAATGTGGTCGCACAGATGGGTACTGCACTCACAAGCGATCAGTTCCGGCTGCTGTCGCGCTATGCCACCCGCCTGATCCTGGCCCTTGATGCAGACGCCGCCGGTCAGATGGCAACCGATCGCGGCCTTGAGACCATTGAAAAAGCATCACAGCAGGCCGCCGAAGAAGTAGCAGAACGCGGCGGCTGGGGCTTCGACAGCGCCGAACACGAGCAGCATATCAGGCGCAGCCTGGAATTCGATCCCTCCGGCATGGTGCGCTATGAGAACGATCTCGGGTTTGATATCCGGGTGGTGGTCATGCCGGAAGGCAAGGACCCGGATGACATTATCCGTTCGGACCCCGACTGGTGGGACCAGCTGATCAACGGCGCGCTGCCCATCGTGACCTACGTCATGAACAAGGCTGTGGAAGGCCAGGATCTTAAGGATCCAAAGGTCAAGAGTGCCATTGTCGCCCGCCTGATGCCCTTGATCAACAACGTGGGCAATACGGTTGAGCGTGCGCACTACCGGCAGCAGTTAGCGCGGCTGCTCAAAGTACCCGAGTCGGCACTGCTTAGCAAACCGTCGGAACAATCGCAGCAAAAGAAAAAACGGTCCCGCCAACAGCAGAAGCAAGGCGAACCTTCAGACGTACTCCCCATAGAGGCGAACGACACAGCGGTTGAGGCCCTTCTTACCCCGACCGCATCGCGTGAGGCCTTTCTTATCGCTGCACTGATCAAAGAGCCCGCTGCCATCTACCGCGTGAACCGCATTATGGCGGAAACGATGAACTTCGACGATGTACTCTTCGGCGAGGACTATCAAGCTGCCGTGCAGACTTTGGGCGACAGTCTGGCTGAGTATCTGGTGCCTGCTGACTTCAACCACCTCGACCATCAGGCTGTCTTCCTCGCCTGGGAAATCGCGTTGGGCCAGGACGAGATCGACCACATCGAAGCCCTCAAAGAGCAGCTGGATCACACGCTGCGCCAGCAGGTGGATGCATGGCTGGCGCAGCCGCTGTATGCTCTGCGTGAGGGTATTCGCCCCTTGGATACAAGACTCAACCCCGAGCGGGTTTTTGAGGAAGTGGTGCAAGGCGCGCTTGAACTGCGGGATAGACGGTTGAACACCTATTATCAGGAACTTGTAGCGATCTTGGAGGATATGGATAATGGAGGAAACAGTGCGGCACTCCTCGACCATCTGGTTACCATTAAAGCGATACGTACGGCACGCCAGAGGCTGCTGGAGGCGAATCACCTGTACAGACCTGCCGCGCGTTTGAGCGAGTGATGGTATGGCTGAATCAACACCACCCCTTTCCAAAGAAGCACAAGCCTTATTGGACCAGGCTCAATCCGAAGGGCGCATTGCCGAATCGGAGATCCTGGAGATGTTCGACGATCTGGAGAGCGAGGCCGCTCAGTTCTTTCTGAGCCGGTTGAGCGATCTTCAGGTTGAGGTCGACTTCGAGGATGAGGAAGACACCACCTCAGTTGACGACGATGACACTGACAATGACGATAGCAACGGCTCTGAGGACACGTGGTCCTCGCGGCAGATCGGGGTATCGGACACCGATCTTTCCAACGACCCGGTCCGCATGTACCTTAAAGAGATCGGTCAGGTTCGGCTGCTCAGTGCTGACCATGAGATCTGGTTGGCTGCACAGCTTTCCGCCGTGGACCGTCTTAAGCAGCTGCGCCAAAGCGACGAGGTGGAAACAGCTGACCTGAGCACCCTATTCGCTGAACTGTATGCTCAATCATTGGGCGCATGGGATGAGTGCCTGTCGCTGCTGGCCAGCTTTGAAGTCGATTCGCCCGATCTCACAGCGCTGTGTGATGAAGTACGTGGACTGCGCGTAGCGTGGTGGGAACAGGATCCATCATACACACGGCAGTATCTCAACCAGGAGAACTGGGGGCGCAACGAAACCTGGGAGCAGGTTGCGCAGCAGATCTTCACTGTATTCGAGATCCTCTATATTATGCCGCGTCCGCTGCAACAGACCCTGGAAAGCTATTTGCACGAATATCACACTCTGCCCACCCTTGATACGTTTACGGAGTGGATCAACACAACCGACCAACGCACTCTGGAAGATGAGCTGGCCGATACGTTCTATCGGGCGGAAGAAGCGGCCAATGCTCTCACACGCGCCAATCTGCGCCTGGTGGTCAGTGTGGCAAAGAAATACATGGGCCGCGGCATCTCCTTCCTGGACCTGATCCAGGAAGGTAACATCGGGCTGCTGCGTGCAGTGGAGAAGTTCGACCACACCAAGGGTTATAAGTTCAGCACATATGCTACCTGGTGGATCCGGCAGGCGATCAGCCGGGCCATTGCCGACCAGTCCCGGACGATCCGCATACCGGTGCACATGGTTGAGACGATCAACCGCATGATGCGGATCCAGCGGCGGCTGACCCAGGAACTCGGGCGAGACCCCTCTATTGAGGAAATCGCGCTCGAGATGGACATGATCGATGAGAAAGATTCCGACACGATCCGGGAAGCGGTTGAAGCAGGCACCCGGCTCGATCCCAATCTACAGCGCAAGCTGCGCAGGGCTGTGGCCAAGGTGCGCCGGATCAAGCGGGTATCACAAGACCCCATGTCACTCGATACGCCTATCGGCGAGGAGGACTCCAGCCTGTTGGGGGACTTCATCGAAGACGACAAGATGCCCGGTCCGGTCGAAAAGGCGGACAAACAGCTGCTGCGCGAGCAGGTTCGCCTGGTGCTGAGTGTCCTTAGCGATCGCGAGCGTGAGGTGCTCGAACTGCGCTTCGGGCTAAAAGACGGCAAAGACCACACGTTGGAGGAGGTTGGCAAGCACTTCGGTGTGACACGCGAGCGCATCCGGCAGATTGAGGCCAAGGCGCTTCGTAAACTGCGCCATCCAACCCGCAGCCGGCAGCTTCGCGACTATCTCTCCTGAGCGCCTAACGAATGTAAGGCATCTGCAAGAGCATGACCTCCAACGCTAACCGCTTGTTGGCGTTGGTGTGATTCAACAGGTGGATGGTTGCCCGTACGGCACGCAGTGCTTTGCGCACCTCTTCCACACCGAGCATGGCCCCCAACCGGTCAATGTCGTCTGTGCGATCCGCATTGACGGGGGCCACATCCGCACCCTCAACGCGCAGCATGATATCACGCCACCACGCCTGCCAGATGTCGAGCATTTCCCCCAGCCCTTCGCTGCGATAGATGCTTTCCGCATAAGAGAAACGATAAACGCGGTTAGCCCGCAGGACATCAATAATCTGCTGCTGCACAGCGATGCGGTTTTCGAGGACTGTGGGGTCGGTAGCGGCGCTAATGGCCCAGCCGGGACGCCCAGCAGCCAGATGCGCCAAGAGAGGGGCCTCCTGGGGGGAGGCATAGTCTCGCTCTACCAACGCCTCTTCGATCACTCGGGCAGGCACCGGGCGCAGCGTGATCACCTGGCTGCGGGAGACAATCGTTGGACGCACGTTTCTGGCCGCATCGGCGGTAAGCAGCAGCCGTGCCCGGGAGGGTGGCTCTTCCAAAGTCTTGAGCAGCGCATCGGCGGCGTTGTCGGTCGCTTTTTGGAAGTCCTCAATGAGCACGATCTTGTATCGCCCCTCCAAAGGTTGGAGCGCGAGATCGTGCTGCATTTCGCGGATTGTCTCCGTTTTGATCGTACGTCCCTCCGCAGCGATTGTCGTTATATCGGGATGAATACCCCGCTCGATCATGACGCAGGCCCGGCAGGAGAAACACGGGTCCGGTGAAGTTGTATCCAGGCAGTTAAGCGCCTGTGCAGCGCGGATGGCCAGCGTAGCGCGCCCGATGCCCGGTGTGCCCGTGATCAGGTAAGCATGCCCGAAACGCCCGGTGGCAAGCCGCCCGCGCATCAGATAGACAGCCCATTCGTGACCTATCATGTCCCATTGCATAGGGACTATTGTACCCTCCTCCTTAATTTGCTGAAACCGGTGCAGCCGCGCTACCTTGCAAATGAACGCTGTAAAGGAGTTGAAATATGAGTCAAGAATCTGGTAAAAAGCGGCTTCGGCCTGTACAGGCGATCGCGTTGGGCGTGTTTGTGGTGGTGGATATTGTACTGATCGCCTACCTTGTCATGCTGTTTGTTGGTAATCCGCCAGGTGAGCAGATCGCTGATGCGCCAACCCCTGAAGGGTTTGTCGCACCGGAGGATGCAGATGCAAGCATCAACTACTGCCTTTCGGAAACAGAGGCGATCTGTGGGGACCAATGCTGCAATGTAAACATCGAAAACACCGATACCTGTGCGCAAGACTGCCCTTGCTTTCCGAATGGTATATGTGAACCTGGCGAAGGCGCATCATGCGCGGACTGTGTCACCGCTGATGAGAGCCCGGCCTCAGCATGTGGTGTTGCCTGCCCAACGGGGGATTGTCCACCCGGCCTGACGTGTACAGAAGCCGGTATCTGTGACAGTGAAGAGCTCTGTGTGGACAGCAGCGATCCGCAGGCACCTGGTGACGATGGCGCTCCGCTGCTGCCGCCGTCGGAAAACCCACCGCCGGGAGATGATGGCAGCGAGCAGGACGGCTCAACGGATGATGGCTCGACAGATGACGGCTCAACTGGGGATGATGACGGCACCTCCGGCGGCGGTACTGACGACACCGGCTCTGGCGACGACGGAGACACAACAGACGGTTCGGACGATGGCTCATCGACCGATGACGATGGCAGCCCTACCACAGGTGGTGGCGGCATTGACGATGGCAGCGGACCAGACGACGATGGTACCGATCAGGGCGGAACCGACGATGACGGTGGCGATGATGGCTCAGACAATGGCGAACCGCCGTACGGATATGGCTCCTCGCTTGCCTGGGATGATCCATTTGTAGAAGCTGAAGAAGCTCGCAGCGAGAGGCGTGCCGGTGCACTGACGGTGGTTTCCACGCTGCTGACGGCCAGTGCGCTCAGCCTGGGCGCATTTGTGCTGCTGCGCGACAATAATCCCGACAACCTGACCTGAGCCTTCTACGCAGCAGTTCACGCGCCGTGCCCTTATCACAAAGGCACGGCGCCATGGTGCTTAGGTGCGTGTGCGCAGCCCGATGAAACGACGCCCTTGCAGTTCTTCCAGTTTGGAGGGTGGATAGTCGTAGAACACCTCCTGGGCCCGTTTGCGCCAGGCACCCATAACCCATGCGGCGAGCATCGCACCACCCTGGTCTAACAGTGATTGAAACCGGCTGCGCTGTTCGTCAGGCAGGGTGATCGCCGGTTGGCGCAGAATTTCATCGGGGATCTGGCCTTCGATGAAGGATATATTGTCGCGTTGGATGCCTGCATCAAAGAGGGCGTGCATGGCATGCTTGGCCGTAGTGGGGTCCTCATAGTACAGAATGTATGTCTTTGCCTTCATAAGCCTGTCTCACCTCCGGCCACGAGTATAGCGCAAATGTTGCCCTGTGCTGAGTCGTTTTGGTTCAATTCTTTTCGTTATCCAGCCACCCTAGCTCAATCGGCAGAGCAAGCGCTTCGTAAGCGCTAGGTTATGGGTTCAAATCCCATGGGTGGCTCAGTGGTGCCCCGCGTGACCGAGCAGCGGGGCATTTGCATTGGTAGGGAGGGTAACCGTGCATCAAACAAACCCGATCACAATCGGGGTGGCGGGAGGCAGTGGCTCCGGCAAGACAACCGTCGCGATGGTTCTGTTGGAGCGCCTCGGGCACGACAGCATTGCCTACCTACCACATGACTCCTATTATCACGATTTAGGCAGCCTTCCCCGCGACCAACGGGCCCGTATCAACTTCGATCATCCTGACTCGCTCGATACGGCTCTACTCACCAAACACATTCGCAGGCTGCAGGCCGGGCACCCAATAGAGATGCCCGTCTATGACTTTGCGACCCATACCCGTACTGACAGTGTACAGATCGTGCAGTCAAAGCGTGTCATTCTGGTGGAAGGCATTCTCATCTTTGCCGAGGAGACACTGCGTCCTCTGTTTGATATCCGCATTTTTGTTGACACACCTGATGATGTCCGCCTGATACGGCGGCTGCGGCGCGATGTCCGCGAGCGCGGGCGCAGCTACGAGTCGGTCATCAATCAGTGGCTGGAAACCGTGCGCCCCATGCATCAGGAATTTGTGGAGCCAAGCCGCCGGTATGCACATGTCATCATTCCAGAAGGGGGCCTGAATGAGGTTGCAATGGACATGGTCATCGCCCGCGTGGAGAGCATGCAGGCCACCGAGTGAGAGAACGTCCGGCGTTTAGCTGGCAGCATGGTGCTGCGATCCTGTTGGCTGTGGGCATCACGGTGGCGATTTACTTGCTGCGCGACAGCCTAACCCGGTTCAGCGAGTTAGCTTATGCGGGTGCCTTCCTTGCCATGATAGTCGGCAATGCGACTATTCTGCTGCCCGTCCCCGGCCTGATTGTGATCTTCGCCTTGGGTGGGACGCTCCAGCCGGTGTGGGTAGGGCTGGCGGGGGGGGCAGGAGCAGCCCTCGGTGAGATGACCGGCTACGCAGCCGGATTCGGTGGCAGCCCCATGATAGACAAGGAGTCGCCCCTTTATGAGTGGATGGCTCGTTTTGGTCTCGCGCTGGTGATCGTGCTGGCCATCATCCCGAACCCCTTTTTTGACGCAGCCGGCGTCATCGCCGGGGCAATGCGGATCACCTGGTGGCAGTTCCTGCTGACCGCCTGGCTCGGCAAAACAATCCAGGCGCTGTTGGTAGCGCTGGCCGGTGCCTATTCTCTGCAATGGGTGGAGTCACTGCTCAGCTGAGAGGAACACTTCCCGGATAATATATGCCATGTCCGCGATACTGGGCTGACGATCACCCTCGTCCGCACAGCGCGCCTTGACCAGCGCTCGAACCTGTTCACCGAGTTCGACGTGATCCGACCCGGGCAGGGCAAAGCCCATCACCGCTTCCGAGTCGCCTTTATGCAGACTGCCATGCACTCCACGCAAACCGTCCGCACCGAAGTACACACCTTCTGCAGCCCGTGCACACAGAATCATGTCTCCGGTCATGTGGGATGCAGCCCACATGAGCCTGTTCATGGCATCCACGTATGGGAGGTCGGGATGGTCAGCCAACCATTCGTCCAGCGACTGTGTCTCCCCATCACTCAGATAGACGCGGAAGGGCGCACGCCAGCCATCGCGCTCGCAGTCACGCACAAGGATAAGCTCAAGCGTATCTTTGAGCTCCTCCCGGTATTTGCCCGTTGTGTTCATCGCATGGAAGGCATCGGCCACACGCAGCACATCATCTTCGTAGCGAGGAGGGACCGGCCAGTCTTCCTCACGGTGACGCAGATAAGCTAGTGCCAGCCCGCCGTTAAGGCCCATGACCGCATCAACCGCTGGATCCTCGCCGGGCAGGTCATGCAGATCCAGCCCAAGCGCATGGAACAGCGGACTCAGTTCCATATCGAAGGGAAAGCCAAGCCGGATCGAATGAGCATCATCGCCGGGCGTTGCAAGATGCCCGTGGTCGGAGACCATCACAAATAGGGTGCTCCCCAGCGAACCGTGCTGTTCGAGCATCTCAAGCAGACGGCCCACCTGCGGATCGATATAGTCGCGCAGATAGCCGGCCTGCGCATCGGGGCCGTGAGCATGTGAATGGTGGTCCACCCCCATAAAATAGGCTGTTGTAATATCCGGCAGACCACCGAACTCGTCGAAGGCACCCGCCAGCCGGTCGAGCATCTTATCATCATAGGCCCCGTCGCCCATGCCGAAGATGCCTTTGCCCTTGGTGAAACGCGCAATGTCAACCAGATTGGGCATCAAGGCTTTGGTGGCGCCGCGTGTGATCATGTGGTGGGCAGCAATGCTCGTCTTGCCTTGCGCGCTCGCAGTCTCATACAGAGTCTCGATATCGCTGCTCAACACGCGATCCACCAGCCCTCCGGCAAAGACCTGAACCGCATCATCATAGGCCTTGGTATCGCCCACAGTGAAGCCGTAGTGGCGGGGATGGCCGTCATCGATCAGTGGGTTCCCGATCCGGTCGAAGCAGTCGTTGCCTGGGATCAGCGTGGCGGAAGGATGCTCACCGGTGAACAGGGCAGCCTGTGCTGCAAAAGTGATGCTCGGTGCAGTGCTTAACACAGGGAGGTGTACACCATTGGAAAAAAGGCGGGAGAGGTTGGGAAGCTTCCCCAGCATGTGCTCATAGACATCGCGGCGCAGCCCATCTATATCGAGGATGACAATGCGTTCGGGCCTATCCATATCCATCCTTTCAGGCAGGATCCTCCCAAAAGATAGCGATTGATAGCCGCTTGGGGCAAATTGGTATGCATTGGTTCTATGTATGGACCTATGGCCGCGGTATGATCAGGGTAAGATGAAAGAGCTATCGATTCGTTTGGAACGCGGCGCGAAGACGCCGCTGTATGAACAGCTCAAGCAGCACCTGATCGAACAGATCCGCTCAGGTGTGCTGCCTCCGGGTGCACGGCTGCCTGCTACGCGCGATCTGGCTGACCAGTTGGATATCGGGCGCATCAGTGTGGTCAGCGCCTATGAGGATCTCAAGCAGGCCGGTTACCTGGAAGCTCACGTGGGGCGCGGCACATTTGTCGCCGACCACCCTCCGGAGGAAAACACTGCTGCGCTGACCGGCTCGGCGTTTTTCCAAGATGCATCCATCCGCGAGTTGGTCCGGATGGCAGCCCGTCCGGGGGTCATTAGTTTTGCTATGGGCACTCCGCCGGACGAATTCCTGCCGGTTGGGATCATCCAACAGGCCATCGATGCTGTATTGGCTCGGGATGGCGCGTCCGCCCTTGCCTATGAGGCTCCTGAAGGCTTTTCACCGCTGCGTGAGGCTATCGCGCAAATGGTTGGCGAATCCGGGATCGAGGTCCGTGCGGATGATGTGCTCATCACAGGAGGCTGCCAACAGGCATTGGACCTCGCGGTGCAGGCTCTGCTCAATCCGGGCGATGTGGTGCTGACCAGCAGCCCCACCTATGCGGGCTTCTTGGATATCGCGCAGGCACGCGGCATCACGCCGGTAGGGGTACCCGTTGATCGGTACGGAATGCGCACGGATATGCTAGAGGCGCTCATTGCGGAGAACCGTCCCCGGCTGCTGTATGTCGCACCGACATATCACAATCCGACGGGCACGGTGATGCCTGCCTACCGGCGCGAGGAACTGTTAGCGGTAGCAGCACAGTACCGTCTGCCTGTATTGGAGGATGGGGTATACCAGGATCTCACCTTCACGACGGCACCACCGCCACCCCTCAAAGCGATGGATGATACCGATCTGGTGATGCATGCTAGCAGCTTCAGCAAGATCATGATGCCCGGTATGCGCATCGGCTATCTGATTGTCGGTGAGCGGCTGCGCAGAAGGCTTGTGCGCGTCAAGCAGGCGGCGGATGTGTGCACGCCTGCGCTCAACCAACGCGCGATGCACCATGTGCTGACAGGCGGTCAGCTGAACACACATTTGGAGGCGGTACGGTCCGCCCTGCTGACGCGCCGGTCCGCCCTGCTGGATGCACTCGAACGACACCTGCCTGAGGCAGCCTGGCACGAACCGAAGGGCGGTCTGTACGTTTGGGTCCTGCTGCCGGAGGACGGGCCTTCTGCTGCTGAGCTGCTGGTGCATGCCATCGGGCAGGGCACCGCTTTCGCGCCCGGGCCGCTGTTCCATCTGGATGGAGCAGGCGTACACGCGCTGCGGCTCAACCTGGCAGCGCATCCACCGGACGTGATCGAAGAGGGTGTGCGGCGGTTGGGTTTCGTTTGGGCGCAGCAGGCCGAGCACTACCAGCCTGCTTCCCGACCCACTTCACCCCTTCTGTAGGAGGTATACACATGCGCCGCAAGGACCGCGAGGTCACTGAGGAGAGATGGATCGTGGAGTTCCTGCACCGGCAGCCGTTTGGTTTTCTGGCTACCGCCGCAAACGGTGAACCCCATCTAAACAGCAACCTCTATGTTTATGATGAGGACGCACACGCCATCTACCTACACACAGCGCGTGTCGGGCGGACACGGGCCGAGATTGGAGCGGGAACTGCGGTATGCTTCACCGTCGCTGAGATGGGCCGCTTACTCCCCGCTGCCGAAGCGTTGGAATTCAGCGTGGAGTATGCCAGTGTGATGATCTTCGGGCAGGCTCACCTAGTTGAGGACGTTGAGCGCAAACGGCAGACTTTGCAGCTAATGCTGGACAAGTATGCCCCGCACCTGCAACCAAGCACCGACTACCGGCCCATCACCACGGACGAATTGAAGCGCACATCTGTTTTTGAAGTTGTTATCGACCATTGGACCGCCAAGCAGAAAAAGGTTCCGGAGGACTTTCCGGGTGCGTTCCGCTACGGCGATCCTGATATTTTCAAGGAGTGAAACATGAGTGAACAGACCAATGGCAGCAAGGGAACCTGGACGGTAAAAGCCGGGCTGGCACAGATGCTCAAGGGCGGCGTCATTATGGATGTCGTCAACGCGGAGCAGGCTCGCATCGCTGAGGAAGCGGGCGCTGTCGCTGTGATGGCGCTAGAGCGCGTCCCGGCGGATATCCGCGATCAGGGCGGCGTGGCCCGCATGTCCGACCCGGAAAAGATAGTCGAGATCATGGAGTCCACCAGCATCCCCGTGATGGCCAAAGCGCGCATCGGGCACTTTGTGGAAGCCCAGATCCTCGAAGCGCTGGGTGTGGACTACATCGATGAGAGCGAGGTGCTCACCCCAGCCGACGAAGAGCACCACATCAACAAGCACGATTTCACAGTGCCTTTTGTGTGCGGTGCACGCAATCTAGGTGAGGCCCTGCGTCGCATCGGCGAGGGCGCAGCCATGATCCGGACCAAGGGTGAAGCAGGCACCGGTGATGTGGTCGAGGCTGTACGCCACGCACGCGCCGTGCTCGGCGAGATCCGTCGGGTACAGCACATGCCCACCGAGGAACTTATGAGCTACGCCAAGAGCATTGGTGCACCCTATGACCTGGTCGTCAGGACTGCCGAACTGGGGCGCCTGCCCGTCGTGAACTTTGCCGCAGGCGGTGTCGCCACGCCAGCGGACGCGGCTCTGATGATGCAGTTGGGCCTGGACGGTGTTTTTGTAGGCAGCGGCATCTTCAAGAGCGGCAACCCGGAGAAGCGCGCCAAGGCCATTGTAGAGGCTGTGACTCACTACCAGGATGCCAAGATCCTCGCTCAGGTGAGCCGCAACCTCGGTGAGCCGATGGTAGGTATCGGCATCAGCACGCTGCCGGACAATGAAAAGCTCGCTGGACGCGGCTGGTAATCTCACCCGGAACAACAACCGCCGCGAGGGATCTGACCCTCGCGGCTTTCTCTTCACGGAGGCAAACATGAACATGACGATCGGCGTATTGGCCCTTCAAGGTGCGTTTATCGAACATATCAAAATGCTGGCAGAACTCGGTGTGGATGCGGTTGAAGTGCGCAAACCGGAGCATCTGGACGATCTCGACGCCCTGATCATTCCCGGCGGGGAGAGCACCACAATCGGCAAGCTGGCGCGGACATATGGCCTGCTCGATCCCCTGCGCAGCTTCACACAGCAGAAACCGACCTGGGGAACCTGCGCGGGACTGATCTTTCTCGCCAAGCGCATCGGACGTGATCAGCCTCTTGTTGGGGCAATGGATATCACGGTTGAGCGCAATGCGTTTGGCCGTCAGGTCGACAGTTTTGAGGTTGACATCCTGATTGAAGGGATCGGCGATGAACCGTTCCGAGCGGTATTCATCCGTGCACCGGTGATCACCCACGCCGATGAGGATAAAGGGGTTGAGGTGCTCGCCGAGCTGCCGGAAAAAGGGATCGTTGCGGTGCGACAGGGGCACCTGTTGGGCACAGCTTTCCATCCCGAACTCACCGCTGACTGCAGGCTGCACGAACTGTTTGTGCGAATGGTAGAGGCTGAAAAATCAACGGAGGGAGCATAGACGCTCCCTCTGGTTCACTGCGACAGATAATCGCGCAGTTGGCGCGAGCGTTTCGGGTGGCGCAGACGGCGCAGGGCCTTGCCCTCAATCTGGCGGATGCGCTCGCGCGTCAGGCCGAACTTCTCTCCAACCTCTTCCAGAGTATAGGTACGGCCATTCTGCAAACCGAAGCGCAGCCGCAGGATGCGCGCCTCACGCGGGGTAAGAGTGGCCAGCATCTCTTCGACCTTTTCACGCAGCAGGCTGTCGGGCACAGAGTGGGTGGGGGTGGGGGTGGAGTCGTCTTCGATGAAGGAACCCAGTTCGCTGTCCTCTTCCTCACCAACAGGGTGCTCGAGTGAGAGGGGCTGCCAGCTCACACGCAGCATCCATTGGACTTTGCGCGGCTCCATATCAAGTTCTTCGGCGATCTCCTCAGGGGTAGGTTTGCGCCCTTTTTCCTGCTCCAGCTTCCGAGCTGCTTTGTACAGCCGCCGGATGCGGTCTGACATGTGCACAGGCACACGGATGGTCCGGCCTTGGTCGGCAATGGCGCGTGTAATCGTCTGGCGGATCCACCAGGTGGCATACGTACTGAAGCGGAATCCCCGCCGATAGTCGAATTTCTCGACAGCCTTCATCAGACCGAGATTGCCCTCCTGGATAAGATCGAGGAAGGGGACACCGCGCCCAACGTACTTTTTGGCGATGCTGACCACAAGCCGGGTGTTCGCTTTGATCAGATGGTCGCGTGCGTCTTCCCCATCCTGTACCAGCCGGGCCAACTCCATCCGCTGCTCAAACGACAGGTTGTCACTGGCATTGAGTTCCTCAGCGGCCTGCATGCCCAACTCAAACTGTTGAGCGAGCGACACCTCTTCTTGTGTGGTCAGCAGGGGAACGCGGGCCATCTCCTTGAGATACAGCCCGACGGTATCGTCTGATGAAATACCGGCCAGATCGAAATTGGCGGCATCAGCGAGTGAGCCAGCATCAGGTGACTTGTCGTCATCCACCGGCTCGCCTTCGACCTCAACTCCGGCCTCGGCCAGAGCTTCGACGAGATCCTCGATGCGTGCCAGCGTCAAATTGGCCTCCCGGGCAGCATCCACCACCTCCGCATAGGATAGATACCCCTGCAACTCTGCTTTTTCGGCAAGTTCGGCGATCAGGTCGCTGTCCCGGTCATCTTCATATGTCATTGTCGCAGGTCTCCCGTTCTTTTGAGGCTAACACGAGAACTAAAGCAGCCGGCACCAGCCTGTGAGCTGGTGCCGGTTGTTGTGTGTCATTTGTCTTCAAGCAGTGAACGCAGTACTTCAAGGCGCGGATCAATGCTCTCTTGTTCACAGTCACAAGTGCCTTCATTCAGGTTTTGGCCGCATTGTGAACATAGACCGCTGCAGTCGGGTGAACAGAGTGTTTGAATGGGCAGAGCAAGGATGCCTTCCTCCCGCACGATAGGAGCCAGG
The DNA here is from genome assembly GCA_010092885.1 of Chloroflexota bacterium. GTDB lineage: Bacteria > Chloroflexota > Anaerolineae > Aggregatilineales > UBA3940 > TC-195. The sequence continues at coordinate 57,841 of JAADYX010000159.1, forward strand.
TCGATCTCACTGCCTTCTGAAATGTGGAACATGCTGTTCACAGTATGTGCGTTTTCACTGTTGTGTGGGACGAACAACTCGTTGATCGTGATTTCGAACGGATACTCAAAACTCGTCAAACACCGGACACATTGCGTGTTGATGCCCGCTATCATTGTTCCCTGAACAAGCACACCCGGGGGCGTTCTCGACAGCCGGATAGTGCCGTCCAGGTTGGTAAAGAGCACATCCTCGATGTGGAAGGGCTGCGGGATATCGATGATGACTTCCCGACTGTAGCCATTGTCCTGTCGGAGGATATGGCCGACATTGATCCGCAGTGCTCGTTTACCAGATCGAAGTGGGGGTGTCATGACAATCCATCTCTTATATGCTAAAGAGCTTCTAAAGGTAAAAGACGACCAGAAGAGTCGTCGTCAGCCGGGATTGGGAAACGCTAATTGTTAACGCGCAGACGCATTATAGCATGATCGCTTGGCAAGGGTCAACCGGCATGTAGAAAGTAATCAAAAAGGGGGGCGGGAAGCAAGTTTCTGCTTGACTTCCCGCGTTTAAACATTATCAGCACACAGGCTGCGGTATGCCACGCCTATTCGCGCAGAACGGCATCCAATTCATCCTTCAGGGTGGACACGATCCGCTTGCGCAGTTTTGTTATATCTTTGTCACGCAGGGTCTTATCCGGAGCCTGATAGCTTAGCGCATAGGCCAGACTCTTTTTACCTTCGGGTACCGGATCCCCTTCGTAAACGTCAAACAGTTGAACATCCTTCAGCAGGAAGCCCCCCGCCGACCGGATGACCATCTCAACGCGGGCCGCCGCCACCTCCTTGTCCACAATGACAGCGATGTCCTCATACACTGCGGGGAAAGCCGACAGTGGCTCCACCGGGAAGTCAGGGCGCATCGCGTACATGAGCGCATCCATATCCAGATCGGCTACAAGCACCGGGATATCCGGGAGCTCGTGGGCCTGCACAACCATTGGATGAACCTGCCCGAAGACGCCGATCGCCTCTTCTGCAGCCATCACCCGTGCCACACGTCCGGGGAAGAATGTGGCATGCTCGGCTGGCTCATAATGCACCGCGTTGATGTGCAGTCCTCGCATCAGCGCCTCGACCACACCCTTCATGTCGTAGAAGTCCATCAGGCCATCCTCTGCACCCAACCACGATGAACTGCTGCGGCTGCCCATCAGACCGAGACACAGCCGCCATGGCTCCTGGGGTAGGGCTGAGTCCTTAGCAGGTAGGTACACTTTGCCCAGTTCAAAGAGGCGCTGCTGAACCCGCCAGCGATTGTTGAGGGCCAACGTCTCAAGCATAGGGCCGATCAGTGAGTGGCGCAGCACTGCCTTGTCTGCGCTCAGCGGATTGGCCAGCCGCACATAGTCCCCGTTTGGCAGATCGGAGGGGCTGCCAAGCGGAGTCAGCAGTGCCTCGCGCTCCGGTGTCGTGAACCGGTAGGTGATGATCTCGACCAGACCCGCTTCAACGAGCACATCGCGAACCGTTTCATGCGCCTGAAGTGTCGGATTGTTGCGCTGCGGCGGCAGCTCATCAATAAGCATCGTATTGGGTATGGCGTCGTATCCATAGATGCGGGCGATCTCCTCAATCAGATCCGCCTGCGCCACCACATCACCGATGTCCTCGTTCCCCGGTACATGGATCTGCTGAATATCCATCCGGTGTTCGGGCACGGTTACCCGCAGAGTGCTGTCATCAAGCTTCTCAACGCCAAACTCAAGTGACTCAAGGATGCGTCTTACATCCTCAACAGGCACAGCGATTCCGAGGATGCGTTCGACCTCGCTCATGGGTAAATCAACGACGATCGGCTCGGGCGGTGCCGGATAGTCATCCAGGATGCCCTGTGCGATGGTGCCGCCCGCGATCTGGCGCATTATCTCAATGGCACGCAGCAGGCCGATCTTCGCTTGAGCAGGGTGCACACCCCGGCTGAAGCGTGCGCCTGCCTCCGATGAGACAGGTTTGCCACGCTCGCGCTGCGCGCTCAACGTCTTGCGGATGTTGATGTAGTTCCAGCCCGCCGCTTCCAACAGTACGGTCTGCGTGCCCGCGTGGATCTCGGATTCATCGCCGCCCATGATGCCTCCCAGACTGAGTACTCCGGCTTCATCAGCAACGAGAATGGTGAACTCATCTAAAGTGCGCTCAACATCGTCCAGTGTGACCAGGCTCTCGCCGGGCTCGGGCAGCCGGGTGATGATGGTCGGCGTCTGGCCATCTGCCCGTTCGACCAAAATATCGTAGTCGAAAGCATGCAGAGGTTGGCCTGTCTCCAGCATGACATAGTTGGTGATGTCCACAATGTTGTTCACGGGGCGCATGCCGGCCAACAGCAAGCGCCGCTGCATCCACTTGGGGGAGGGTTCAACCGTCACGCCCTTGAGCAGGGCTAAGGTAAACCGTGGGTTGAGCTCAGGTTCACGGATGTCCAGACCAACCTGCCCCTCTATCGGTTCTCCCTCAGCCTTGACTTGCGTTGGCGGGTGCCGCAGTTCGGCACCGGTTACCGCAGCGACCTCCCGGGCAATACCCATCATGCTGAAGGCGCGGGCGAAGTTCGGTGTCAGCTCGAATTCAATGACCGCATCGCCCAACACATCCTGAATGGGTGTGCCAGCCGGTAAGTCAGTATCAAGGATCAGGATGCCATCGTGGAACTCAGACAGACCAATCTCCTTTTCGGAGCAGACCATGGAGCGGTTCTCGATGCCGCGCAGTTCACGCGGTTTGAGCGTCATGGTCGCGTTGGGCCATTCATCGCTGTATGGGTCAAGCAGTTCGGCCCCTTCCAATGCGAAGACAACCGCCAACGGCTCATCAAGGGGTGCACCCACATATTGGAACAGGTTCGGTGCACCCGTGACCGCCTGCTCAAGTGCGTCACCGCCGTAGTCCACCATGGCGAGCACAAGACGGTCCGCATCCGGATGGGGCTTCACTTCATGAATGTAGCCCAGAACCAATGAGTCACGATCCCAGACGATTGTGTCAACAACCATGTCGACGGCTTTGTCCGGCTCGATGTCGCCGGGCGGGATGCCGATATAGCGAATGCGATCCACTTCCAGACCGGCAAGGGTCAGCCGGTAGGCGAGTTCTTCCACGGATACGGTGAGGTCAACATAGTCTTTCAACCAGGATACAGGCACTTTCATAGTCGAGACTCCCTTCTCACTTGATCAGCCGGTCGTCTTCCGGCTCGGGTATGTCAACATTGGGCAGAACGCGTTCAAGCATGCGAACGAAGACATCATCTTCAAACACAACATAGAGGATTGCCACGATAGCGAACCAGATGCTGGCTTCCAGCAGAGTGATCGTGACACTTTCAGCCGCGAATCCCAGCACCACCACACCCACGACCGTGATATTGAAACTGATCGACAGGGTGCGCCGGAGCCCTGCATACACCGCATCCAAAATGCGTGCTACGCGCAGCGCAGTAGCAGTCACCAACCCACTGATCACGACCAACACGTAGCTGATGGGCGGCTCCAGCAGCACCATGCCAAGCAGCAGGGCAGCAAGCACCAGGCCGATGATCAGCCCGATGATCAATCCCTGTGTTGAGTGTTCCACTAGAACTGCTCCAGAAAGCGCAGGTCGTTCTGCCAGAAATACCGGATATCCTCGATGCTGTGCTTAAGTAGAGTGACTCGCTCCGGCCCCATACCGAATGCAAAACCCGAGTACTCGCGCGGATCGTAGCCGCCATTCTTGAGTACAACGGGGTGCACCATGCCCGCCCCGGCAATCTCAAGCCAACCGTTGTCCCCCTCTATATCGATTTCCACGCTCGGCTCTGTGAACGGGAAGTGTGAACAGCGGAAGCGCACCCGGCGTTCAGGGCCGTACATCCGGTGGGCAAAAGCGATCATCGTTCCCTTGAGATCGCTCATGCGGATATTGCGCCCCACAACCAGCCCTTCCACCTGGTTGAACTGCATTTCGTGGGTGGCGTCGACCTGCTCATAGCGATAGACCATGCCGGGTAAGATCACGCGGATCGGTTCAGGCGCATACTCACGCATCGCATGGATCTGACCCGGGGAGGTATGCGTACGCAGGATGACACCATCCCGCGTAGTATAGAACGTATCCCACATGTCACGGGCCGGATGGTGCTGCGGAATATTCAGCAGCGTAAAGTTGGTGTCATCATCCTCAACATCCCGGCTCAGGTAGACCTGAAAGCCCATCTCCCGCCAGATGTTAATCACTTCACGCAGCGTGCGAGTCGCCGGGTGAAGCCGTCCGGTCTGTACGGGGCGGCCGGGCAGCGTGACATCGATGGCACCCTCTTCCAGTTCGCGTGCCAGCTCCTCCGCCTTGATCTGTTCCTCACGCTCGGCGAAAGCTGCTTCCAAAGTCTGCCGGACCTCATTGCCAAGTTGTCCCACCGCGGGGCGTTCCTCCGGCGGCAGTGAACCAATCGAGCGCAGGATCTCGGTGATCTCACCTTTGAGCACACGGCTGCGCAGTGTGCGCAGCTCGTCCATAGTGGTGAGCGCCTCAAGTTCAGCGAGTGTATCTGCTTGCAGGTCTTCCAATCGTTTCAACATGACATCCCCCTTCAATTGACAAACAAAAAACTCGCATCCCTTGCAGGGACGCGAGCGCAGCTCACGCGGTACCACCCCGGTTAAAGGCCGGTCGACCAGCCTCTCACTCAGATGCCCCGATAACGGTGGGCAGGCCGGAACAGACTACTAGACCTCGACGTGGTCGTTCCCCTGTCAGCTCAGGAGTGAACGCCAACCACAGCACACAAACCAAGCTTTCAGTCGATGGCCCGGTCTCCCTGATGAGTGCTTGTGCGGCAGGCTCTCTCCGTCACAGCCGATGCATATCGCATAGAGATTATGCCAGTTTCGGCGGCGTGCTGTCAAGGCCGGAATGGTGGTACAGTTAGGCTGCTCGATTAGATGTATCGCGCCGCCAGTAAGTTGACACAATTTCCCAAAGCGCCTATCATATCGGCGTTGCCTTGATTCACGATTCAGGAGACCGGATATGCAGCCGGGCGCGACTTATCGCTTGATCGTCCGACGGGGCCCGCAGCCCAACCAGCAGTACGACCTCACGCGTGACACAATTACAATCGGGCGCGACATCACAAATGACATTGTGATCAACGATCCAGAGGTGTCCCGCCATCACTCCCGTCTGGTGCGTACAGCCACCGGCTACGCAATTGAAGATCTGCGCAGCACAAACGGGACCTTCGTGAACCGGCAGCGGATTACCAGCCCCACACAGCTTTCACATGGCGATCTGATCGGCTTGGGCGAGACGGTCACCCTCGTTTTCGAAAGTTCGATGGGTGCTAACGTCGGGGCTACGCTGCCCGGCAGCGGCTCGTCAGCGCCCCCCAGCGCTCCCCAGCCGCCCGCTGCGCCCGCCGGTGCAGCACCAGGAGGCGCAAGCTACCAACCCGCACCTCCGCCGGCTCCGGGGCCTGTAGCGCGTGAGGAGGAAAGCGAAGGTCCGGATGTTAACCGGCTCATCGTCATTGGGTGCGGCGCCCTGACACTGATCTTCTGCTGTCTGTTGGTGGGCGGGGCCATCGCAGTCGACCAGCTCAACCTCTACTGCGATCTGCCTTTTGCCAGCCAGCTTTTCGGCGCGAACTGCCCACCTATCCCCTGAGTTTGAGCAACCCAGCAATGAGTGAAGGCCTCCGCAGTGGAGGCCTTTTTGCTGTTACAGACCGCCGCTGATAAGAGCAAGGCCCAGCGCCACGCACGAGCACAAACAGCACAATAGGATGACACCGCCCCCACCAAACAGGATGATCCGCTGCGTCTGCGGATTGTCAACACCAAGGTTGGCCATGAAGTCAATGCTCTTTGGCCCGCCGCTTTCTGCACTCGCAGCAGATACGCTTGGTGGCACTTCGAACGAGTCAGAGGGTGTGGTCTTCTGGGCAGAGGATGTCTCTGCGGGTACTGCTTTGGGGTGTTCAGGGGTTGCCGGCGGGGGTGATACCCCCTCGACCTCAGCAGCCTGAACCGATGGTTTGCTGGCCGGAGCCTGCTTCATCGGAGCGGTGACCCATGCGTCTTGGTCATCCGGCTTGTTTTCACCAGCTTTCGGCATCACTTCAGTCGAAAACGCGCCTTCCCCTTCGTCCTTTTTCTCTTCTTCTTCCTTATCGGAGGCACCAGCGGGCGGCACGATCTCCGTGGAAAAGGGCTCGTCAGGAGCTTCCTGCTCCCCCTCAGGGGTGTTCTCTTCGTCTGCCATTGTGTTCTCCTTTTGGGTAGTTACCCGCCCATGATACGCGCCCACCTGCCTGACGGCAAGCCGTAAGATGTGGCGGGTGCTTTCCATCCAAAGAGTGAACGTCTATGGAATGAGGACAGATATGCTCAAGCGCATTTTTTGGACTGGTCTTCTGATGATAGTGAGCAGCGTGCTTGCGGCCTGCTCAACAGCAGCCGCCGGGCCCGAATTTCCGATGCTCGATGGTGACACAACCACACTCGCTGACTATGAGGGGCAGGTGGTGGTCGTCAACTTTTGGGCCACCTGGTGCGGACCCTGCCGCGTAGAAATGCCTACGCTCCAGGCCTTTTATGAAGAACACGGCAGCGGCGATTTCGAACTGTTGGCGGTCAACATTGGGGAGACACCCGAAACCGCCCAGGGTTTTGTAGATGAGGGTGGTTTTACATTCCCCATCGTGCTTGATCCCAACGGCACTCTATATGACTACTTTGGCGTGCGCGGACAGCCCTCCACGTTTGTGCTGGACCGTTCCGGCGAGATCGTCTTTTCCCACACCGGATTGATCACCCGAGAGCAGATCGATGAAGCGGTGCTCCCCCTACTTGAAGAGAGCTAAGGTGTGAGGCCCGGCCAACAGCACCGGGCCTTCTTGATTCAGCAAACGTCGCCAGTCTCTCCAACGCCCACGGGTTCCAGTCCTTCCACATGGGGAACCATGCAGATGAATCGCAGCACGCCCTCGCCGCGATTGTAGAAGCCATGTTCTTCATTGGCGCGGATGAAGACAGTCGAACCTGTTTCAATGTGATGCTCCTGGGCGTCCGCATCCTTGATGACGCCTTCACCTTGCAGGATGAAGACCTCGTGTTCGTAGTCATGGCTATGGAACGGTGTCTGGCAACCGGGCTCCACCTCAATGACGCGCATGGCAAAGTTAGGCGCATCGTCCCGCTTGCCGATCATCCACCGAATGGTGACACCTTCCACACCAGGGAAGGCCGTCGCTTCGCGGTCGGTAAATGCTTCGATCTTCATCGTTTAACCTCCTATACAAGCTCGCGTTCGAGTACAGATTCCCGATCTAACTTATCGTACAGTGCGGCTGGCGGCTGCATGCGCTGCCCCGGCGGCAGGTGGAGCGGCCCCCACGCAACATTCGCTGCTGAACCGTCATAGATGAGCGCATCATGTGAGCGCGTTTCCTCATCATATGTCACAATCTGCTGTTCACCAAACAGCTGCGCATCGTCAAACCCGAGCATGGCCAGCAGCTTCTGTGAGCTGAATGGCAGATAAGGCGCCAGCATCACAGCGAGATGGGTGATCGCCTGCAGGGCTGTGTACACGGTGCGCGCAGCAGCCTGCTTGTCCTCCTTGACCACACCAAACCATGGCGCTTTGTCCAGATAGACATTCACCTCACGGACCAGAGCCATGGCTTCATCCAGGCCGCGGCGCAGCTTCACAGCATCCAAGTGCGCACCGACCGTCTCAAAACCCGCCTCTATCGTGGCCAGCAAGGCGCGATCTTCCTCACCGAGTTCGCCGGCATCCGGCACGTGACCATCCCAATACTTGTTGGCGAACTTCAACACACGGTTGGCCAGGTTACCCCACCAGCCGACAAGTTCGCTGTTGTTGCGTGTGACGAAGTCCTCCCAGGTGAAGTTGCTATCGCGGACCTCGGGCATGTTGGCGGTGATATAGTACCGGATCGCGTCGGGATCGTACGCCTCCAACGCCTCATGCAGCCAGACCGCATGCCGACGGCTCTTGGAGAATTGGTCATTGTCCAGCCGGAGGAACTCGTTGGCGGGCACATCATAAGGCAGGTTGAGCGCCGTATCATCGTCAGTGTATATACCACTGACCCCGATCAGCTCAGCGGGCCAGATGATCGTGTGGAAAGGGATGTTGTCCTTACCCAGGAAGTTGTAGATACGCGCCTCCGGATTGTACCACCACTGCCGCCACGCTTCGGGGTTGCTTGTGCTCTGCGCCCATTCAAGCGAAGCAGAGAAGTAGCCAATGACCGCCTCAAACCAGACATACAGCTTCTTCTCGCGCCAGCCGTCAAGCGGTACCGAGATACCCCAGTCAATGTCACGTGTGATAGGACGCCCTTTCAGATCAGCAGCGAGTTCACGCGAGAAGTTGAGCACGTTGGCCCGCCAATGATCTTTGTCATCGCCTAGATAGGCAAGCAGTTCCTCCTGCAACTTGGGGAGATCCAGGAAGTAATGGGTCGTTTCGCGGATGACGGGCGTGGCCCCTGTCAGCTTGCTGCGCGGATTGATGAGCCGCACAGTCTCCATCAGGTTGCCACAGTTGTCACACTGATCGCCGCGCGCGTCCTCAAACCCGCAGATGTAGCAGGTTCCTTCCACAAAGCGATCCGGCAGGAAGCGCTCAGCCACTTCATCGAAGAACAGCTCCTGAGTCTCCTGATAGAGGTAACCGCGTTCGTGCAGCTGCAAAAAGAAATCCTGCGAGATGCGATGGTGATTCTCTGTATCGGTATGTGTGTACAGATCAAAGGTGATACCGATCGCCCGCTGTGTCTCAAGGAAACGTCTGTGGTATTTTTCAAAGGTCTCGCGTGGCGTAGCGCCCTCTTCCTGCGCGGTCAGGATGACGGGCGTACCATGCGAGTCCGACCCGGATACCATCAGCACATGGCTGCCCTTCAGCCGATGGTAGCGGGCAAATATATCACCGGGCAGCAAGTTGCCTGCCAGGTGCCCGATGTGTAGATCACCATTGGCATAAGGCCACGCGACCGAAACATGAATATAGTCTGCCATTGCTCCTCCCATAAAAAGAAAAACCGCCTTTGCGGCGGAACCAAACAACCCGATCAACCAGCTATACGCTGGTTCCGCTGCGGACGTATCGATCGGGGCACATCATCATCGCTTTAATCATGAGGATAGTATAGCATAGGTATCCCACCAGTTTCACGGGAAAGGGCCGCTCAATGCATGAGATGTTCCAATCGCCATTTACGTGGCGCTACGGTACGCCGCAGATGCGCCAACTGTGGTCCGAGGTTGAAAAGCGCCGCCGCCTGCGGCGGGTATGGGTTGCACTGGCTGAAGCGCAGGTGCGGGCGGGGCTGGTCACGCCAGAACAGGCTGCCGATCTGCGCACCCACATGGATGCGATCGATATTGAGCGCGCTCATGAGATCGAAGCCGAGATCCGCCATGATCTGATGGCTGAAGTCCGCACGTTTGCCGAGCAGGCCACAGTCGGTGGCGGGATCATCCATCTCGGCGCAACCAGCATGGACATCAGCGACAATGCCGAAGTCACCCGGCAGCGCGATGCGCTCGATATCATTCTGGCCAAAGTGGACCGATTGCTGCTGGCGTTTGCAGATCAGATACAGCGGTGGGGCGACACACCGACCATCGGGTGGACGCACATTCAGCCCGCCGAACCAACGACGATCGGTTACCGGCTGGCCACTTACGCCCAGGATCTATTGGCTGATGAGGCCAATCTCCAACGTCTGCGGCGGAACTTGAGAGGCAAGGGGATCAAGGGTGCGGTTGGGTCGGCCGCAAGCTACCAGCAGCTTCTTGAAGGCACCGGCGTGACTGCCGCCGATCTTGAAGCACAGATCATGGAAGCACTCGGTCTGACTGCGTTTCCCATCGCGACACAGACTTACCCGCGCCGTCAAGATTGGGAGCTGATCACTGCGTTGGCTGGGCTCGCAGGCACTATCTATCGCTTTGCCTTTGATCTGCGCCTGCTGCAGAGCCCACCTTTCGGTGAATGGTCGGAACCGTTCGGCAGCAAACAGGTTGGATCGTCGGCGATGCCCTTCAAGCGCAACCCGATTCGCGCCGAAAAGCTGAACAGTCTGGGGCGCTATGTGGCCACACTGCCGCGCGTTGCCTGGGACAATGCCGCGCACTCACTGCTCGAACGGACACTCGATGACTCGGCCAACCGGCGGACAATCATACCGGAGGCCTTTCTGGCTGCCGATGAGATGCTGCGCGTTGCCATCGCTATTGTAGAGGATCTCACCATAGATGAGCAGGCTGTTGCCCACAACATGGCCCGCTATGGGGTGTTTGCCGCCTCAGAACGCGTGTTGATGGCTGCGGTCAAAGCGGGGGCGGACCGGCAGCACCTGCATGAAGTTATCCGCGAGCACAGTATGACAGCCTGGGATGCTGTCCGCCGCGGCCAGGACAACCCACTGCCGGATCTGCTGGCCACTGATGCATCCATCACCGCGCATCTTTCTGCGCAGAACGTCCGCGCTCTGATGGATGCGTCCAACTATGTAGGGGATACACCCATCAGAGCATTGGCCATGGTAGGCGCTATCCGCCAGTCGCGGAGCGCTGACGGATAAGGGGCAGAGGGCCGCGCGGCACCAAGGCGATCAAAGCAATGACACCGAGCACAGCCGCAGCGCTGTAGGCAGTCGTGACGATCAACGGCGAGCCTGAACGCGCGGCCGCAATGCCGATAAACGCCCAAACCGGAACCAGCACGTAGGCCGCGTCACCCCGGGTGAAGGCAATCCCCAAGGCGATGAGAGTCGCGGCAACGATCAGCACTGCCGTCCAGATCTCGGCGGAAATGCCTAAACCATTCCAACCGGCATTGTAGAGAACTACGGCGGCATTGGTTACGGTTGCGACAGTGATCCAGCCGAGGTATACGCTAAACGGAATATGAACAGCCCACTTTTCGGCAGCGGGCACATCGCGAATACCAACTCCCAACCGGGCATAGATAGCAATCAATGTCACCAACAGCAGCGCCATAACAGGGAATGTCAGCGCGATCTGTAGATAATGCCACAGCAGCAGCCAGATGATATTCAACACCCCACTCGCCACATACAACCAGCCGACCGTGTCTAACAGGTCGCTGTCGCGTTGGGCAGGCAGTGCCTGATAGACCGTGTAGGCAATCAGACCAATGTAGATGACGCTCCAGATCGAAAAGACATAGCCCGCTGGCGTGAACAACACGGGGAAGCGCGCGGATATCTCACCCGTGGTCAGCCCATTGAGGGGAAGGGAGTTTGCCAGTGCGTTCATGATGAGCACTGACACTGTTGTAACGACAACCGCGATTTGCCGGATGAGTCCTTTTAGCATCTCTAACCTCCATACGTATACTGATGCTCTGACTATAGCGACGTTGACACAGGACAACACGTGAGTATACTCACCTCCTATGGAACGCATAGGTATTGATGCTCGTCTGACGTACTATCGGCAGGGGGGCATTTCACAGATGATCTACCACCTGATCAAAGAGCTGCCGCATATCGATCCGGCACATGACTACGTGATTCTGCACAGCCGCAAGGATACGCGTGATCTGACAACAGGCCCCAACCAGCGGCGGGCCATCTGCTGGACGCCGGCCCACCATCGCTTGGAACGCATCGCGTTGGCCGTCGAGACACTGCCCCTGCGGCTCGACCTGCTGCACAGCCCGGATTTCATCCCGCCTATTGATCTCGGTCCGAAGTCGGTGATCACCATTCACGACCTGACTTTCCTGCATTATCCGGATTTTCTCACGAAAGAAAGCCGCCGCTACTACAACGGCCAGATCGACGCGGCCGTGGCCCGGGCCGATCACATCATTACGGACTCAGAGGCCACCCGGCAGGATGTGCTGTCGCTGCTAGGGGCTGCACCGGATAAGGTCACAACCGTCTGGTTGGGCTTGGATCCACACTTCGCGCCTGCCACGGCAGATGCAATCAGCGCGCTGTGCGACCGGTACGCTCTGCACAAAGGGTACATTCTATTCGTGGGTACTTTTGAGCCACGCAAAAATCTACCGGGCTTGCTGAGAGCGTATGCTTCCCTGTCTGCGGATGCACCACAACTGGTCATTGCGGGGCGGCAGGGCTGGCTCACAGATGAGATCCACGCATTGGCTGCTGAGCTTCGGGTAGGGCAGCGCGTCGTCTGGCTGGAAGATGTGCCTTATGCGGACCTACCCGCCCTTTACAGTGGCGCATCCGTTTTGTGTCTGCCGTCTTTCTATGAAGGGTTTGGCTTCCCGCCATTGGAAGCCATGGCCTGTGGCACACCTGTTGTCGTGGCGAACCGTGCTTCCCTGCCGGAGATTGTTGGTGATGCTGCTGTATTGGTCGCTCCTGACTCTCCCGAGTCCATCGCGGAGGGGATCATGAGCGTCTTGTCCGATGAGACATTCTCCGCTGCCCTACGCGAGCGAGGGCGGAAACGCGCCCAACTGTTCGACTGGCGGGAGACCACCCGGCGGGTACATGCTATCTATGAACAGGTGCTCTCAACATAATGCGCATTCTGTTCTTGACACCGCAGCTGCCCTATCCACCCCATCAGGGCACTACCCTGCGTAACTTCGGCCTGATTGCAGGCCTCACACAGCGAGGGCACGCCATCACACTGCTTAGTTTTCGCGAAGAGGGACAGCCATCCCCTGCGGATACCCCGCTCGTCGATCTGTGCGAGCAGGTGCTCACCGTCCCGGCTCCACACCGGCGCTTCATCCAGCGAGTCGCGGCTCTGCTGCGGGGCAAAGCCGATCTGATTGACCGGCTTGCATCCGATGTGATGAACCGGACACTCAGCGATCTCCTCAACCGGGAAACCTTCGACTTCATCCAGATCGAGGGGTTGGAGATAGCCGCTGTCATGAACGTGATCGGGACGGATGTCGTGATCTACGATGCGCATAATGCGGAACATGCCCTTCAACGGCGCATCGCAGCGGAAGGCGGACCGGTCCGGCGGATCTATTCCAGCATACAGGCAAGACGGTTGGTCCAGGCCGAACGTTCCATGATGCGGGCCGCCGCACTGACGTTCGCTTGTTCGACGGCGGATGCTGCCCTGCTGAAGGAGTTGGCTCCAAACCGATCCGTGGCTGTTGTGCCCAATGCCATCCACACTGCCGAATACACACCAGACGGCCCCACGGCCGATCTGCCCCAACCGGCGATTGTGTTCACCGGCAAGATGGATTTCCGCCCGAATATTGATGCAGCCCGGTGGTTTGCCGATGCGATCCTGCCGCGCATCCATGAGCGAATGCCCGAGGTCCATTTCGTGATCGTTGGGCAGCGACCGGCCCCCAGCGTACAGCACCTGGCCGAGCATCCTCATATCACGGTAACCGGCCGTGTCCCGACGATCCAACCGTACATCCGGGCGGCGGCAGTCTATGTGGCACCACTGCGTATGGGCAGTGGGACGCGGTTCAAGCTGCTGGAAACGATGGCAGTAGAACGACCGGTCGTCTCAACGACATTGGGTGCAGAGGGCCTCGCCGTTGCGGATGGCGTGCACATGCGACTGGCTGATGCAGAGGATGACTTTGCCAGCGCAGTGGTCGATCTGCTGCGCAGCCCACAGGAGCGGCAGCAGTTGACCGCAAATGCACGGGAATTGGTGCGCAGCCGCTATGATTGGGAGGCGGTCATTCCCATTGTGGAGGATGCCTACAGCGCTTTGCGGGGCTGAACGGTCAGCGTGTGCTCGTTGCGATAGGTCACCAGTCCGGGCGGAGCTCCCTTGATCGGGCGCACATAGCGCCGCTCGGTGACATCCACCTCCACAGATGTATCCTGCCGGGCCGCTGAGTAATACGCCGCCAGTTCGGCTGCCTGCTGGATGACCTCGTCAGGGATGGGGCGGCCATCAAACTTGATCAGCACATGGCTGCCGGGCAGGCTGCGGGCATGCAGCCACAGATCATCACTATCGGCGCGCTCAGTGACGAGCTTATGATTCTGGCGCGCGTTGCGTCCGATGAAGATCACAAACCCGTCGGGCGTGGTCAGCCGCCGGATACCGGGTTTGCCGCCGCGCGGACCCCGCGTGCGCGACCCTTTCCAGTGGCCGCTTTCCTGAAGTGCTTCACGGACCGCCTCAATCTCCGGCCAGTTCTCAGCCATATCCAGATCGGTGCTGAGCTGTTCAAGGTAGGCCAAGTCGATCTTGGCATAGGCCTGACGGCGTGGGATCTCATCGGCAGCACGCTTTGCCTTCTCGTATTTGTCGAAGTATTTCTGCGCATTCTCAGCGATAGAAAGCTCAGGATCGATGCTGACCTTCAGCGGCGGCCCGTCCGGATCGTACTGCGCTTCGAACTCGGTCGCGCCTGGGGAAAGCGTGGGCATATACGCATAGACCAGTTCGCCCTTTTTGCGCATCTCCTCCATCTTCTCCGGCGAGGCAGATTGGCGCTCGAGCGCGCGGTACTTGCGGCGGGCTCGATCAAGCGCATCGTCGATCTGTGCCCGGACGGTTGACTTCGCCGCCTCATAGGCTTCTGTGCCTACAGGCGCGCCAAAGTAACGCGCCATCGCCTCACTGATGCTGGCCGCGGGCACCGTCTCACCCAGATGGGTCAGAGGGTAGGCGGCAAATGCCTTGAACCCTTCGCCGTCCGGCACCAGACAGGGGGTCCATTCTCCGGCTTTGGCCTGCTCAATCAAATCACTGAATGCACCATGTACCACCTCAGCGGCCATATCGAAAGCGCGGGCACGCGCATCTTCGGTAGCCCGATGGATCACTTCACGCGCGAACAGTGGACTGACCCCTGCGATATGACCGACCAACACCCGCCAGGCCTGTTCTTCGCCTTCCATCTCCAGCCAGGCGGCCAGCAGAGATGGGGTGACGGCTTCAGGGAGTGCCTTGTCCTGTGGGGGCGGCGGCACATAGGTGTGGCTGGGCAGAATAAGGCGTCTGCTGTTCTCACGCGGGCCAACGCGCCGTATGGAGTCGAGGATCTCATCCCCGACCGTCATGATAACGTTGGCGCGCCGGTTGACCATCTCCGCGATCAGCGTGACATCGCCCTCGTTGTTGCTGAACTCGAAATGCAGGATACGTTCCCAAGGTGGTATAGTGATGGCATTCAGGCGGGCACCGTCAATGTACTTCCTCAGGAGAAGACCTATGGGCGAGGGTGTCTCCACACCACGGCGCACTTTATCCGGAACGATCAGGCAGCGCGGGTGGTCTGACTCGGCAGCCATCACCAGATACTGCCGTTCACGGTTGGCGTAGATCTCCATCCCGATGGTTTCCTCGTCGATCTCAACGACAAGCTGTACACGTCCACCGCGCAGGCGGGCGTTGAACTCATCGGCCAGCGCCATACTGGTTATCGCATCAACATACATAGAGGGTCACCTGAATCAAAATGCCGGGTGTGTTCACCCGGCACCTTACCCTATTGTATGACAGTCTACACATTCTGCTGTTGTGAACCGCGCCACGCACCGAAGAGAATGCCCGCTCCGATGATGATGAGAACCACCGGCCAGAGATTTCCGACGACCTGCAGGAATTGTTCACCTGCCTCACCGGCAAGCAGTGCCCCGCCAATGAGTGCCATAATCCCACCGGGGATGAGGGGCCACCAATGCGTCTCCTCACCGAAAAACAGGGTAGCGACCGTAATGCTGCCCCAGCCCAGTGCAAATGCGAGCAGGAAGATACCTCCCTCATTCGCTTCTGCGAGGAGGGGGAGTGCAGCCTGGTTTTCCATCGCAATGATGCCCAGCGCGACGCCGAGCAGAATGCCACCGGGAATCATCCAACCGGAGCTGCGACGAACAATGCCCAGGACCATCATCACGAGGCCGGGCAGCGCCACAAACAGCACACCCATCTCGATAAACTGACCGAGGAAGAACAAGAGCCCAAGGGCAATAAGTCCCACACCGATCCAAATCGCGTTGTTTTCCTCTGAGGGATTCTGTTGGTCTGCGGGTATGTTTTCCATGAAATGCTCTCCTTCTTAAGGCGATGCTTCGTTGTTACATAAAGCATACGCTGCATCCAGCTGTTCAGTGAGTGCAGGAGGTCACATCTCACCTATCCCCACGGTCATAGTATGCGCAGTTCCTGCGCGCGCAGCACAGCCTGCGTGCGATCGCGGACCTCCAACTTGCCCAGCAGGTTAGAGACATGGTTCTTCACGGTGCCTTCCGTGATGAAAAGCCGCTCCGCGATCTCTTTGTTGGAAAGACCATCAGCGATGGCGCGCAGGACGTCCAACTCGCGCTCGGTGAGGGGTTCGGGCAGAGTCTGGTTGGGATCGGTAGCACTGGCCAACCGGGAGAACTCTGCAACAACCTTGCGGGTAATGCTCGGCTGAATGAGCGCCCCCCCATCCGCGACTGTGCGCACGGCTTCCGCCATCTCCTCGCTGTTGATATCCTTGAGCAGGTAGCCGCGGGCACCAGCTTTGAGCCCCTCAAAGATGTATTCATCGTCATCGAAGGTCGTCAGGATAATAACGCCCACCTCCGGATGCCGTTCTGTGATAGCGCGCGTGGCAGCCACCCCATCCATAACTGGCATGCGAATATCCATCAGAACGACATCTGGCTGGCTGCTATCGATCAGGTCGAGCGCATGCTGACCATCGCTCGCCTGGGCCACCACTTCGATGTCAGGCTCTGTCTCAAGCAGAATCTGTATGCCCTGGCGAACCAGAGTCTGGTCGTCGACAAGCATCACCCGGATCATGAAACAGTCTCCTGGAGGGTAGGCAAAGACATTTCCAGTATAAATCCACCGCCTTCGCGTGGGCCAGCCGAAAGGGTCCCGCCCAGGTGAGTGGCCCGTTCACGTAGACCAGCCAGGCCGAACCCGCTGCCGTTGGACGATGGTCTGCCGCTCTCTTCGACCGGATCGCCGTCATTGGCAACCTGTAGGTGAACCCGACCAGGATGATAGAACAAGTCCACAGTCACTGACGCAGCCCCATGCCCGTATTTCTGAGCATTGGTCAGGCCCTCCTGCGCGGCACGATATAGGGTCAGAGCAGCCCGTGTATCGAGCGGCAGCACAGAGCCATGAACCCTCAACGTGCTTTCCAGCTGGGAATGTGCGTTGAAATCAGCAACAAGACGAGCCACAGCTTCATCGAGTGATCGGCCATCCAAGGGAGTACGCCGCATGACGGCAACGCTGCGCCGGACCTCCTGCATGGCGGCCTGGGCTTCCGCCAAACACACATCGATCACACTGCGGGCACGGGATGGATCGCGCTCAATGAGTTTAGCTGCCGCCTGCAGTTGAATGTTCAAAGCGGTGAGGTGATGCCCCAACCCATCGTGGATCTCACGCGCCAGATGCACCCTTTCGGCGGCGGCAGCCAATTCCTTTTCACGCTCCTGGGCCTGCTGCAGCTCATTGAGAAGCTGTTCCACGCGATGCTGTTTCTTCTGGCTGGCACGCAGCGATATCGTCAGAGTGATGACAAATACCAGACCAATCGCAAACGACCCCACCAATGAGAAGTAGTCCTCGGCGGAGAACCCCAGAATGGCCAGGCTCACGAGGAAAGCCATCACCAGAAGCGCGGTGAACACGCTCGCTTGAGGCGGGCTTTTGACGGAATATGCCTGTGATGTCAGCATGAAAACCAGGTAGATGACCAAGCCTGTTTGGCTGACCAGAAATGTGGCAACGATGAGCGCAGCCGACACTATCAGGAATGCCCAATCGTGCTGCGGTGTTTGCTCCAGATCCATCCATGCGATGTTGATGATCACCATCAGGCTGAACAGGGTGATGGACGTATAGTAAACAGGATCGGTCGAACTGCTGCGCCCGTCAATGATGTATGTGAGCAGCACACCAAAGGTCACAGCATAGGCTGCCCACTGCAGAAATGAGTCACCACTTGGCAGCAGCCGGGCTATAAAAGGTGGCAGTTTCATGAGGCGCTTCCGATCACACCTTTGCGGTATAGTATGGTGTACGCTATTCAAATTAGGAGCAGGTATGCAGCAGTTTGAATTGGTATCCGAGTTCCGGCCCACTGGCGACCAGCCCAAAGCGATTGTACAGCTTGTGGAAGGCATTCAGGCGGGCCACAAACATCAGACGCTGTTGGGAGCCACCGGCACCGGCAAGACCTTTGTGATGGCGAACATTGTCCAGCAGATTAACCGGCCCACGCTGGTACTGGCGCATAACAAGACCTTGGCCGCACAACTCTACTCTGAGTTTCGTTCGTTCTTTCCGCACAATGCAGTCGAGTACTTTGTATCGTATTATGACTATTATCAGCCAGAAGCGTATGTACCACGGCACGATCTGTATATCGCAAAGGAAACACAGATCAATGACCAGATCGACCGGCTGCGCATCGCGGCAACGGCCGCACTCCTGACCCGGCGCGACGTACTGATTGTGGCATCCGTATCATGCATCTATGGTCTGGGCAGCCCGCTCACGTGGAACAAAGCGAAGATCGTGATCGAGGCAGGTTCTACCGTACGCCGTGACAATTTGCTGCGCAAACTGGTGCGTATCCAATACAGCCGCAACGATCTTGACCTGAAGCACGGCGCGTTCAGGGTCCGTGGCGACACGTTGGAGATCATGCCCGCATATGGCTCGACTGCATTCCGGGTTGAGCTGTGGGGCGACGACATCGAACGGATCACGGAGTTTGACCCGGTGACCGGCGAACTGATCGCAGACCACCACTCGGTGACCATCTTCCCCTCACGCCACTACATTGCGGAGAGAAACACCCTTCAGGTCTCCATCCAGGACATCGAGGAGGAATTGGAGGAGCGGGTTAAGTTCCTCGAATCGCAGGAGCGTCTGTTGGAGGCACAGCGGATCAAGCAGCGCACCCGCTACGATCTGGATATGCTGCGCGAGGCGGGGTACTGCTCCGGCATTGAGAACTACTCCCGCCATATGGACCGCCGTCTGCCGGGTGAGCCCCCCTACACACTGTTGGACTACTTCCCCGACGACTGGCTGATGATCATCGACGAGTCCCATATGACGGTGCCGCAGGTCCGAGGCATGTATGCTGGTGACCGCAGCCGTAAAGAGATCCTCATTGACCACGGCTTCCGGCTGCCGAGTGCCTTGGACAACCGACCCTTGAACTTTGACGAGTTCGAGCAACGGCTACCAGCTGTGATCTATACTTCAGCCACGCCCGGACCGTATGAATTGGAACACAGCGCACAGATCGTTGAGCAGATCATCCGCCCGACGGGCCTTGTAGACCCGATCGTGGAGGTACGTCCGGTTGAGGGACAGATTGACGATCTGCTGGAAGAGGTGCGCCAACGCATCGAACGCGGGGAGCGCACACTCGTTACCACACTGACGATCCGGATGGCCGAAAAGCTCGCCGACTATCTGCTGGAAAACGGCCTGAAGGTACACTATCTGCACAGCCAGATCGATACGTTAGAACGCATCGAGATCCTGCGCGATCTGCGTTTGGGTGTCTACGATGTGATGGTCGGCATCAACCTGCTGCGTGAGGGACTTGACCTGCCGGAAGTCTCGCTGGTGGCCATTCTGGATGCCGATAAGCAGGGGTTCCTGCGGTCAGCCACATCCCTTATCCAGACGATTGGACGCGCGGCCCGCCATGTCAACGGGCGTGTGCTCATGTACGCGGACAAAGTATCCGATGCAATGCAGGAAGCTATCGACGAGACTGAACGCCGCCGCGCCATTCAGATCGCCTACAATGAGGAACACGGCATCGAACCAAAAGGCATCATGAAGCGCATCAGTGACCTGACGGAGCGTGTCCGCGTGGAAGCGGCGCAGGCCGCCGGCATTGATGAGGAAGACGCTCAAGGGATGCTCAAGCCGCGGAATATGCCTGAGCACGAGCTGGAACGTCTGATCGGCCAGTTGGAAGAGCAGATGCGCGAGTCCGCGGCGAATCTTGAGTTTGAGCAGGCTGCCCTGCTGCGCGACCAAGTCTACGAACTGCGTGATGTGCTGCTCGCCAAACAGACCGGGCGCAAGGATATTCCAATCTGGGAGCAGGACCGCATGATGCCCGTGGCCGAAGAATAACAATGGAGCAGACCTATGGAGCCAGTGAGCGTGCTGCTGGTCATGCAGCAGACGGCCGGTTTACAAGCAGAGCTTGAGCAGGCCGGCGATGTCGTGCTGGTCGGGGCGGTCAATGATCAGAGCGCAGCGATGACCCATACCGCGAGACTCCAGCCGGACTACGTGGTCATTGACTATGACATCCCCTATCTGGACGGGATCGCGACCCTGCGCGGTATTGCTCAGGAAAATGAGCGCGCGCAGACGGTCGTGATGTCTGAGTCGCAGGATGTCACTCAGATCCGCAGCGCGATGCGGGCTGGTGCGCGAGACTATCTCTTCAAGCCGGTAAAGCAGGGCGAAGTGGTCGAGACGATCCGGTGGTTGGTGCGCGAACGACGCGACTATGCCAGGATGTCATCCTTCATGAACAGGCTGCGCCGCGCCTACGAAACCATGTTCTACGATGACAAGCCGGTCCCGGAGCGCGTGGTCCGCTTTCTGGAAGCCCAATCAAGCGAACCCGGTGTCGATCTGCTGACGCTTGAAACGTTGGCTGTCGCCTATGCCCGCAATCGTCAGTGGGCCAAACTCAAGCCGCTCGCCGCACGACTGGCTGAAACAGATCTGTACCGGTAAACAGACGGGAGCCGTTCTGGGCAGAGCGGCTCCCACTACCGGTTTCTGGTTAGATCTGGAACTCGCCATCCTTGTAGAACAGCTCGCCGTCAACGATGATCTCGCCACCGTCGCGCATATCACAGATCATATCCCAGTGCACCGCAGACTTGTTCACAGAGCCTGTATCCGGATAGCCCGCACCGACTGCCATGTGCACAGTACCACCGATTTTCTCGTCAAAGAGTATGCTTCGTGTGAAGTCCTGGATCTGCCGGTTGGTGCCAATAGCGAACTCACCGAGTGTTCGTGATCCCTCATCTGTATCCAGCACGGAAAGCAGGAAGTCCTCGCCTTTGTCGGCAGTTGCTTCAACAACACGGCCCTCTTCGAACTTGATCTGCACGCCGTTGACCTCGCGGCCGCTGTATACTGCCGGATACGTGAACCGCACCCAGCCGTTGACTGAGTCCTCAACCGGTCCAGTGAAGATCTCGCCGTCCGGGAAGTTCTTTTTGCCGTCGGCATTGATAAACGTGCGCCCGTCAATGGAAAGGGTCAGGTCGATGTTGTCGCCCTTGACCTCAACCTGCTTTTTGCCTTCAAGCCAATCAACCAGACGCTGCTGGTCCACGGAGAACTGCCGCCACCATTCTGCCGGATCATCGAGGTGGAGCATACCGGCACTGTACACGAAATCGATGTAGGCATCAAGGCTCATCTCTGCGTCTTGAGCAGCCGCCTGAGTGGGAACGCGTGTGCCAACCCAGCGCAGGTCGCCGCGCCCCTGACGGTCCATGAAGGTCTCGATGATCGGTTCGTTGGCTTTGCGGTTCGTTGCAAGGCGGGCCGGATCCGCGTTGGAAAGGGCTTTGGTATTGCCCGGTCCACCCAGTGAGATCCGTACATCAGCGTTCGTCGTCAGCCAATGAGTAACCGGATCCATAAAGTTCAGCTGGTCATCGTTTGCCAGCCGCATAAAGGCATCGCCAAAGCGACCGCTGCTGGAAGACATGGTCACTACCGGGTTGCCGCCTGCCTGCAGGATCTGCTCGTAGACAGCAAGACCAGCCTCCTCAGCAAGGCTTTCATAGCGCAGCCAGACCAGATCGCCCGGCTGAACGGCTACAGAATAGTTAACCAGCACGTCAGCCAGCTTACGCACACGGGGGTCCATAGGGTGATTCTCCTTCAGTCAATAAGGTGGAAGGTCGTGGGGTGAGTGGCTAAAGTAGATTTAGCGAACTATAGCGCACCCTATTACTCTCAGCAAGGGTGGGTTGTCAACCAAGTTCGACAGGGATAGACTGGCACCCGGAGGGACACACATGATCAATACCCGAGATATTATCGAAGACCGGGAGCGGCAGGTCCTGGCACCCTACGCATTGAAAAGCGGCGACTCACAGGGACGCAAACACCAAGAAGAGGCACCACGCCACCGGACACACTTTCAGCGCGACCGGGATCGCATTTTGCATACAACCGCGTTCCGCCGCCTGGAATACAAGACCCAGGTTTTTGTCAATCACGAGGGGGACTATTTTCGCACCCGGCTGACCCACACACTGGAAGTGCAGCAAATCGGGCGAACTATCGCTCGGGCGCTCGGTGCTAATGAGGATCTGGTGGAAGCGATCTGTCTGGTACACGATATCGGCCATCCACCCTTCGGGCACTCCGGTGAGGCGACACTCAACCAGCTGATGGCCGACCACGGCGGCTTTGATCACAATGAGCAGGCCCTGCGCATTGTCACCTGGCTCGAACAACGATACCCTGAATTCAACGGATTGAACCTTACCTACGAACTGCGCGACGGCATCGTGAAGCACGAAACCGAGTACGATGTGCGTGGCAACCACCCTGAGTACAATCCGGATCTGCGCGGCAGCCTGGAAGCACAGATCGCGAACGCATCCGATGAGTTGGCCTATACTGCTCACGATCTGGACGATGGTCTGTACTCCGGGCTAATTACACCCGCGCAGTGCCGTGACCTCGCCCTGTGGCAGCTGGTCGAAGAATCAACCGGCATGGATACAACCACCCTCACTGAGATGGACCGGCATGTGTTTGTGCGGCGGCTGATCGGCATCCTGGTACGGGATATGATCGAAGCAACCCACACACGTATTCGGGCCGCACAACCGGAATCCGCGCTGGCTATCCAGAAGCTCGACCACAACGTCACGGCGCACTCCAGCGAGATGGCGAGCATGGTTGCACAGACAAAAACCTTCCTGTATGAGAATATGTACTATCACTACCGGGTGGTGCGTATGGCCCAAAAGGCCGACCGGTTCATCAAGCAGCTGTTTGATGCTTACCGGAGCGCACCCAAACAGCTCCCGACAAAAACGCAGGCGCGGCTGCGCACCGAGGAACTCCCCTTGGAACGCGTGATCTGCGACTACATCGCGGGCATGACAGATCGCTACGCGCAGGAGGAAATCCAGCGCCTGTTCGAGCCTTTTATCCGCCCGTGACCGATGGAACGCCAGTATTGGGTAGGCTTCAGCTATGTAAAGGGGATCGGTCCAACACGTGTCCGGCAGCTCCTGGCTTATTTCGGTTCGTTGGAAGAAGCCTGGCACGCTGGGCGGGACGCCCTGCAGGAAGCTGGGCTGGACAAACGCGCACTGAAAAGCCTGCTCGAAACACGCCCTCGACTGAACACCGCAGGTGAACTGGCCCGGCTGGACAAGCTTGGTATCGCTGTGCTGACATGGGAAGACGAAGATTATCCGCCGCTTCTGGCTGAACTGCGCGCCATCGATCACGCGCCGCCTGTCATATATATGCGGGGCACCCTCACGCAGCGCGATCAGTGGGCCCTGGCGGTGGTCGGCACACGCCGGATCTCGGCTTATGGGCGGCAGGTCACGCGGACTCTGGTCGGCGATATCGCCCGCGGCGGGGTCACCGTGATCAGTGGTATGGCAAAAGGCATTGATGCAGAGGCCCATCAGGCCGCATTGGAAGCCGGCGCACGCACTATTGCAGTGCTGCCCTGCGGAATGGATACGATCTATCCGCCAGAACACCGCGGGTTGGCCACACAGATCGTGCAGCAGGGTGCCGTCCTGACGCAGTTTCCGCTGGGGACAAAACCGGAGGCGGGCAACTTTCCGCCGCGCAACCGGACCCTCAGCGGATTGGCGCGTGGCGTCCTGGTCATTGAAGCCGGACATAAGAGCGGCGCGCTGATCACCGCGAACCATGCACTCGAACAGGGGCGCGAGGTTTTCGCCGTGCCTGGCAATATCACCATGCGCAACAGCGATGGCACCAACCGGTTGATCCGTGATGGCGCGCACCCTGTTACAGAAGCGCACGACGTGCTGGAAGTGCTCGATATGGACCGGGTTGAGCAGCATATCAGTGCACAGCAGGCTCTTCCACCGATGAGCGATATTGAGCAGACCATCAACGATGTGCTATCGTTTGAACCAACACATGTTGATGAGATCGTCCAGGCGTCGGGCCTGCCGACCAATCAGGTGACCAGCACGCTGACCATGCTCGTTCTGAAGGGGCTGGCCCAGGAAGTCGATACGATGGTTTACGTCAAAACACGATGAGGAGGACTACCGTGGAAAACGCATACGCTGTTATTATGGCCGGTGGCGCGGGGACTCGCCTGTGGCCGCTGAGCCGGAAGTCCCGGCCTAAACCGCTGCTGCAATTATTGGAAGATGATCGTTCGCTGTTCCAGATCGCTGTGGACCGGCTGCACCCTCTGTTTCCACCGGAGCGCGTCTTGGTGATCGCGAATGCGCATCTGTGCGAGCTGCTGAGCACGCAGACCCCGCACATTCCGGAGGAAAACTTCATTGTGGAGCCGGCCGGTCGCGACACGGGCCCAGCGGTCGGGTTGGCCGCGGTCCATGTGCACCATCGCGCCCCCAACGGTGTGATGGCCATTCTCACAGCGGATCATATCATAAGAAATGAACAAAAATTCCGCGATGTTTTGGCCGCTGCTTGCGAAGTCGCGGCTTCTGGTGATATCGTCACCCTCGGTATCAAGCCGGATTACCCGGCGACCGGTTTCGGCTATATCGATCGGGGAGAGCACTTCAAGACGGTCGATGGCATTGATGTGTACGCACTCAAGCGCTTCATTGAGAAGCCGGATGAGGACACAGCGCAGTCCTTCCTTGATGCCGGAACGTACAGTTGGAACAGCGGCATGTTCGTGTGGCCTACCGAAAGGGTGCTCGTAGAGTTCGAGCGGCATGCTCCACAGCTCCACACACACCTAGCTGCAATTGCCGATGCGCTTGAGATGGACACGTATGACGATGTGTTGAGAGAGACGTGGTCAAAGGTTGAGAAGAAATCCGTTGACTATGCTCTAATGGAACACATTGACGAAGGCATCCGCGTCATCCCCGTGGAGATGGGCTGGGCCGATATCGGTAATTTTAAGGCCCTACACACCATCCGGAGTGATGAAGAGACAGACAACGTCACACGAGGCCCGCGGTCGATTCTGCTCGACACACGGGGTTCGGTTGTTTTTAGTGAGAAGCTGGTGGCAACGATTGGACTTGACAACATCGTTATCATTGATACAGACGATGTTCTGCTGGTTTGCCATCGCGATCACGCGCAGGATGTCAAGGCCCTTGTAAAACGCCTGAGGGATCAGGAGCTGACAGACTACTTATGAGCGAACAATTAGAGGCGTATTGCGTAAAGTGCAAGGCTAAACGCCCCATGGCGGAAACACAGCCCGTTTTTACCAAAACAGGCACGCCCGCTACACGCGGCGTGTGTTCCGTGTGTGGCACCAATCTCTACCGGATGGGCGAAACGGCCGCGCATGAAGGTATGGAGCGGCCTGAACCGGTCGCCCCAAAGAGAAAAAAGAAGAAAAAATCGAGCAATGGGACCGGACGGCGTGGCAGATTGGTGATCGTCGAATCACCGGCTAAAGCCAAAACCATCGGCAAGTATTTGGGGCGGGGATACACCGTCAAGGCCTCAGTTGGGCACATACGAGACCTGCTGAAGACCAAGCTGTCCGTCGATGTGGACAACGACTTCGAGCCACAATACCGTGTCCCGAATGAGAAGCGCGATGTGGTCAAGGATCTCAAGAAAGCAGCCGCCAGAGCGAAAGATATCTATCTGGCTACAGACCCCGACCGTGAAGGCGAGGCGATTGCCTGGCACCTGCTTGAAGCTGCTGAGATCGAAGCGGAACGCGCCCACCGGGTTGTGTTTTATGAGATCACCCAGGACGCTGTGCAGGAGGCATTCGAGAACCCGCGTGAGATCGACCAACATTTGGTGGATGCACAGCAGGCCCGCCGCATCTTAGATAGGCTGGTGGGGTATGAACTCAGCCCGCTGCTGTGGGAAAAGATCCGTCCGCGACTTTCTGCGGGCCGTGTGCAGTCGGTCGCCGTACGGCTGATTGTCGAACGCGAACGCGAGATCGACAACTTTGTGCCTGTTGAATACTGGTCAATCGAAGCCGACCTCGCCCGTGAAGATGAGGCTGGTTTTGATGACCGCATTGTGTTCCGGGCCAAGCTGCATAAGATTGCAGGTGAGGACGTCGACCTGCCCGATGAGGACACTGTACGCCCCATCGTGGCTGACCTCGAGCAGTCTGAGTACATCGTCTCGGATGTTAAGCATGGCACGCGGCGGCGCAACCCTTCCGCACCTTTCACGACGAGCACCCTGCAGCAGGAAGCGTCGCGCCGGATCAACTTCAATGCGCGCAAGACGATGCGTATTGCCCAGCAGCTGTATGAGGGAATCGAGCTGGCGGACGGTGAAACAGTCGGTCTGATCACCTACATGCGCACCGACAGTACGAATATCTCCGCACAGGCCCAAGCGGAAGCCGCAGCACTCATCCGCGAGACGTACGGCGGTGAGTACCTGCCGAAAACGCCCAACACGTATTCGACAAAAGCGAAATCCGCACAGGAGGCCCACGAAGCCATCCGACCGACGAGTGTATGGCGCACCCCTGACGACGTAAAAGAGTATCTCTCGCGGGACCAGCGGCGGTTGTACACATTGATCTGGCAGCGGTTTGTCGCCAGCCAGATGGCACCCGCCGTATACAACACCCTGCGGGTGGATATCGTGGCCGGGCTGCCCAGCACACCATTCGAACAACGACCGTACCTCTTCCGGGCGACGGGTTCCAGCATCCGGTTTATGGGTTTCCTGGCTGTATACGCAGACTATTCTGACGAGGACAATCCAGATGATGACGATCTGGACCGTGTCTTCCCAGAGCTGACGGTGGATGACGTGCTCGACCTGATCGAGCTGTTCCCGCAGCAGCACTTCACACAGCCGCCACCACGCTACAGTGAGGCCACCCTGGTCAAAACGCTTGAGGAGATGGGCATTGGCAGGCCAAGTACATATGCGCCCATCATCAACACGATCCAGCATCGCGGATATGTGGAACGCGATGGTAAACGGTTGGTGCCAACTGAGACAGGCACCATCGTCAATGACCTGCTTGTCGAGCACTTCGAGGAAGTGGTGGACTATAATTTCACCGCCCATATGGAAGAGGACCTCGACCGGATCGCGTCTGGCCAGCAGGATTGGGTACCCATCATCCGCGAGTTCTACGTGCCATTCAAGGAAGAGGTGGAGTGGGCACGCGAGAATGTACCCAATATCGACTTGGATGTGGAGGTCGGCCGCGAGTGCCCCGAATGCGGCAACGCCCTGATTATCCGGTGGGGACGGTATGGCAAGTTCATTGGCTGCTCGAACTTCCCTGAATGCCGGTACACAGAACCCTGGCTGGAATACATCGGTGTGTCCTGCCCCTGTGACAAAGGCGGTGAGATTGTCGAGAAGAAAACCCGGCGCGGGCGCACCTTCTACGGCTGTTCCAACTATCCGGAGTGTGAGTGGACCAGCTGGAAACGCCCCCTACCCGATCCGTGCCCGGTTTGCGGTGGGTATCTCGTCAGAAAGAACAAAGACTGGGCCAAGTGCCTTGATTGTGAGTCTGAAACTGAACTCAGCCGGCTGCCATCCGTCGAGGCAGAAGGTGTGTAACATAGATGGGATGGGGTTTCCCCATCCCGATTTTTGCAAGAGAACTGTATCGAGTACAATAGTTGGCGATTAACCCTTCACCGTCCTGCGTATCCGAGCGCAAGATGTTCGTTCCCTCAAAGCAAGGAAGAGGCCAATGTTTGACCTTGACCAACTTTCCCGTGTACGCCCCATACTAACCCACATCGGGATCTTTATTGTCGGCCTGATTCTCGGTGCGCTGGCCGGGCGTGGTGGGGTGCAGATCGTGGACACCGGGCTCTGGCAGCTCGGCACGAGCTACCAGGCGATCTATGTGCAGTCCGTGGCAGACGCCTACGCATTCGACAACAACGAGGCTGTGGCAATTGACCGGCTCTCCTATCTGTGCCAGGCAGAGGATGCCAACCAGCTGCAGGCTGCCTTTACGGAAGCCGAAAGCCGTGCACAGGGTGCGCCTGAGCGCCTTGAGAACCTGAATGAACTGCGTGCTCTCAGCGACCAGGTACAGCAGAATCCAGAGGTTGCTGTGTGCAGTTTGCGCCCGGCCAACAGCTCGGTGGTGGGCCGTGTCCTCCCCATTGCGCTGGCGCTGCTCATTATTGTCGGCCTGGCCGGGTACGGCATTTACCTTGTGATCGGTATGGGTGAGCAAGAAGCCGCCGCGGAAAAGAAACTGGACGATCAACCTGTTTCCAAGCGGGCAGCGGCCGCACAAGGCACCACCACTGGAGCACAGTCACGCGCTGCGCCCGGCATCCCGATCCCAGGTGTAGGTGGGCGTGGTGCCGCAGCTGAAGCACCCTCTGGCAAAGAAAGTGCTGCTTCGATCGGTGCATCCATCTCACAGCAGGCAGAGAAGACGGACTTCGAGGCAAAAGGCCTCAAACCACCCGTAGTCCAATTTATGACGACCTACCTGCACGGCGACGATCTGTACGATGACTCATTCAGCATCGAAACGCCGTCAGGCGAGTTCCTCGGTGAGACGGGTGTGGGTATCTCTGAGACGATCAGCGGGGGCAACGGCAACAAGCAGGTCACAGCATTCGAGGTATGGCTGTTCGACAAGAACGACATCCGGACCGTGACCAAGGTCATCATGAGCGACCATGCATTCAATGATGCGACCATCCGTGATAAACTGAAGGCCAAGGGCGAACCTGTCAAGGCAGAACCGGGCAAGAACGTCATCTTGGAAACAGCGACACTGCGGATCCAGGCACGCATCGTGGATATGAGCTACGGCTCAGGGCCTGTACCGCCCAACAGCCGCTTCGACCGTATCACCCTTGAGCTGGCAGCCTGGAAGCGTGAGGATGTTTCCTAGCGGCCAATGCAATAGCAAACCAACAGACCCCCGTCAGAACAGGCGGGGGTCTGTCAGTCACTCGGGCTCTCAGGAGACATCAAGCACGTTAAATGTGATGGAGCCTCCCGGCACATCCACGGTGACTTTGTCGCCCTTTTTGGCGCGGTTGAGAGCCTTGCCGATGGGTGAGTCCACCGATATTTTGCGCTCTGCGGGATCGGCTTCAGAAGAGCCAACAATCTGGTAGACTTCTTCCTCATCGAAGCCTTCCTCGACGACGGTGACCGTCTTAATGTCTTCCATGATAATGGCACCGCTGATCAGGTCTTCGAGCTCCTTGATGCGCCCCTCAAGAAACCCCTGATCTTCCTTCGCGGAAATGTATTCCGCATTCTCTTTGAGATCCCCCATGGCGATAGCTGCCTTGAGCCGCCTAGCAAGGGCCGGGCGTTCGACGTTTTCCTTGTGTTCGAGCTCTGCTTTGAGCTCTTCGTGCTTCTCGCGTGACATTCTATAACGATTGTCCGACATATTTACCTCCATGGGAATAAAAGTTCGCCCAACCTGCCAGGTGGCAGGCTGTGTGTTCCTATCGGGCTGGTCTTGGGAGAGTTCAGTCAGTGAGGCCGGGCAGCAGGTGCACGATCATGACCCGGTTGTGCAAGTCCACCTTTTTGATCACTTCCGGTATGGCGGGCAGCAGCAGTTCCTGCCCGTCATCGGTTGTGATCACGTATACATCGTTCGCTCCCGTTTCAATGTAGTCGGTCAGACGGCCAAGGCGCTGACCATCCTCTGTCATCACAGCGATGTTCTCGATCTGGTACAGATAGTACTCGCCATCTTCCAAAGGGACGGCGTCCTCAAGCCGGATGTAAACCTGCTCTCCGCGGAGATGATCGGCTTCTTCACGGCTTTCGACTTCGGCAAGTTGAACGATCATTTTCCCCTTGTGGGGTCGGATGCGGTCAATCGAGTAGGGTGCATAGTCCAACCCAAGGTATAACTGCTCAAGCTTGATTAACCGTTCCGGATGTTCAGTCACCACCCGCATCGAAAGCTCACCGCGCACACCATGCGGCCTGAGGACTTCGCCCACAAGCAGATAGTCTGGTTCGCCTGTCTGCGGTGCACGCTGCTGCTTATTGTAACGAAAAGGGCGGTTGCGCCTTGGCATATCAGACAATTTCCAGATTGACACGTTTACCTTGTTTAGCGGCCATCACTTTTAGCAGTGTGCGCATTGCGTTGGCTACGCGCCCATTGCGTCCGATGACACGTCCCATGTCATCCGGAGCAACGCTAAGCTCAAGGATAACAGAATTGGATCCTTCGATCTCACGGACGACCACCTTCTCGGGGTCATCCACCAATGACTTTGCAATGTACTCCACGAGTTCTTTCATAGCTGTCGATATGCTCCGCTGCAGAGAGTGTGCTTTCGGAGACTATGCCTCATCATCTTCAACAGGCTCTTCAACCGGTGCAGCAACGACAGCCGGCGCCTTCTTGGCGGGCTTGATGTCATCGCGGCGTGTGCGGGGATCAACAGGCGTGCGCGCAGCCAAAGCCGCTTCCGCTTCGGCCAACAGATCCTCAAGAGCCTCACCGGCGCGCAGACGCTCCAGCCGGTCAAGTGTGCCTTGGTTGCGCAGCATACGCTCCACGGCCTCGGATGGCTGTGCCCCGTTGCTCAGCCAGTAAAGCGCGCGTTCCTCGTCGATCTCTACCGTTGCCGGTTCGGTGCGCGGATTGTAGAAGCCGATGGCTTCGATAAACCGACCATCACGCGGGCTGCGTTTGTTCGCGACCACCACACGATAGCTTGGCTGGTTTCTTGCGCCGACACGGCGCAGGCGGATACGTACCATGATTTCTCCTCTTTTACTGCCGGAACAGCCCCCCCATATCAGCGGGAAGACGCCGGCTCTTTGAAAGCTTTTTGATCATTTTCTGGGCTTCGCGGAAGCGCTTCATCAGGTCATTGACATCGCGTACCTGGGTACCACTGCCCGCTGCGATGCGCTTCCGGCGGCTTGCATTTAAGAGCTTCGGATTGCGGCGCTCATCCGGCGTCATGGAGTTGATAATTGCCTCAACGCGCTTGAGCTCGCGATCCATATCTTCCGATGAGATCCCCGATAGGGCCTGACCGGCTCCCGGGATCATCTCCATCACCTGGCTGAGCGGCCCCATCTTCTTGACCATGCGCAGCTGCTTCTGGAAATCCTCCAGGGTAAAGCTGGCCTCGCGCATTTTGCGCTGCATCTCCAGCGCTTCTTCCTCATCGATCTCCATCTGCTCAGCGGCTTCGATCAAGCCGAGCACATCGCCCATACCCAGGATGCGGTCGGAGAGACGCTTCGGGTGGAAGACTTCCAACCCGTCCATCTTCTCACTGGTACCAAGGAACTTTATCGGTACGCCGGTGACCTCGCGCATGGAAATGGCGGCACCGCCGCGTGCATCGCCGTCCACCTTGGTGAGCACCAATCCCGTGATACCGACTGCATCACTGAAGCCCTGAGCGACATTGACCGCTTCCTGACCGAGCATCGAGTCCGCCACAAGCAGGATCTCGCTGGGCGTGACCTGGGCCTCAATGGCAGCGATCTCATCCATCATAGTCTGGTCAATCTGCAGGCGGCCGGCTGTATCCACGATGGCAACACTGTGGTTCTCGCGCTTTGCGAGCCGCACACCGTTGGCCGCGATTTCAGGCGGTGAGACAGCTGTGCCTTCCTGATGGACCTGAATGTTCAGCTGTTTGCCCAACGCCACCAACTGATCGACGGCTGCCGGGCGATAGGTGTCCGCTGCGATTAACAGCGGAGTATGGCCATCACGCCGTAGATGAAGCGCCAGCTTGGCCGCAGTAGTGGTTTTACCCGATCCCTGCAGACCGACCAGCATGATAACGTGAGGCTTGCTGCCAGTCAACCGGAGACGACCCGGTTCGCCGAGTGTTTCCGTCAGTTCCTCGTTGACAATCTTCACGACCTGCTGGCCGGGTGTCAGGCTGCGCTGGACTTCCGCACCGACGGCACGTTCCTTCACCCGTTTGATGAATGACTTGGCCACGCCATAATGGACATCGGCCTCAAGCAGTGCCAGCCTGATCTCACGCATGGCGGCATCTACATCGGCTTCGGAAAGCTTGCCGCGCTTACGCAGATCGGCGAAAATATCGGTCAGGCGTTCGCTCAGGTTTTCGAACATCGGCATGAGGCACTCCTCCTCTCGTGACTGTTGTCACGAGTACTGTATTTTAGCCGTGCAACGTCGATAGATCAATGTGCATAAATGCCCCAGGACACTGACGGAAAGCGCGCAGATCGGCATGACATTCAATCCCGATATAACGGTCCCCAGCGGCTCGCCAACGCCCATCGCGCAAGTTGTAGGCCCAGCCCCTCCACCACGCAAAAAACGGCGGCGCTGGCTGGGATGTGCCCTACGTGCCGCATTTGGTACGGTACTGTTGGGCGCTTTAGTGATTGGCGGGGTTTTCATCCTCTATCGGTTGATTCCGCCGCCGCGCACAAATATCCTCGTCTTGGGGTTGGATGCCCGCCCCGGTGAACCTGATGTCACCCGGACGGATGCCATGATGCTTGTCACTGTGGACCCACGCCAACCTTACACCGGGATGCTCTCCATCCCCCGGGATCTCTATGTCAATGTACCGGGCTATGGTTATAACCGCATTAACACGGCACACGTGTTCGGAGAGAGCACTGGCGCGGGCAATGGCCCTGTGCTCGCTGCACAGACTGTCTCCAATGCGTTTGGGATTTCCGTGCACCGGACCGTTCGCCTTAACTTCGATGGGTTTGTGGCGATCATCGATGCGGCAGGGGGCATCAGAGTCGATGTCCCTACCTATATCATTGACTACGAATACCCAACCAACGACTACGGCACCACCGTGATCGAGTTCCAACCTGGGCCACAGACCATGAACGGCGAACGGGCACTGCAATACGCGCGTACCCGGCATGGTTCAAGTGATTTCGACCGGGCGGCCCGCCAGCAGCAAATTGTCGTGGCTTTTGTCCGCAAAATGGCGAATCCGCTGAACTGGCCGCGTATTCCGGCGGTCTACAGTGCTGTAGCGCAAAACGTCGACACTAACCTGACCGTGTTTGATGCGCTCGCACTCGGGCCAGCTGTGCTGATGAGCGGCAATATTGAACAAGAAGTGCTCGACCGGACATACGTACGTGGCACCATGACCAGCACAGGAGCCTCCGTGCAGGAACCCAACTGGGTGGCGATCAATCCGTTGATTGACCGGATGTTCCGCCGGTAGCCACAATGCCGTTTTCGACGGACTCGCGGTGGCGCAGCAGATGCATATGCTCCTTAAGGAGCTGACGGCCTTGCTCATACTGATGCGCTTCGATAGCGTCAACGATGCGCGCGTGATAGTCCCATACTGTCCTTAGATAGTCCAGTGAGACATGCAAGTTCATACCGAACGCCTCATAAACATCCCAGTAGGCTTCCAACACACCAAGCACAAACGGATTGTCCAGCCGCGAGAAAATAGTCAGGTGCAGCGAGCGATGCTCCTGGGCTGGCACCTGGATCGGTTCGCGTGACAGAAGCGCATTCGCCCGGTTGACCAGAGCCTGGAGGTGGGCCATATCCTCGGGTTGAAGCTGGCTGACCGCCTCTTGCCAGAAGGCGATCTCCAGCGCGCTGCGCATCTCACGCAGTGCTCGGAAGGCACTGCTATCCTGTGCCACAGCGTATAGCGCACTGACCGCTACAGCATCGGTGAACCGATAGTCGCTTACACGAGAACCACGCCCCGGTTTGATCTCTACCATGCCCAGCGTACGAGCGACTTCCAATGACTCACGCACTTTGGAGACGCTCACACCGAGGTTCTTGCTGATGTCCTGAATGGTGGGCAGTTGGTCCCCGGGTTTGTAGCCCTGCTCCACGATGTAGCGCAGGATATCCGACGGTATTGCAGATGGGCGCACAAGTGACTCCTCTTATCTATCCGATGATCGGATAAATCCGATCGGAGCCATTCTACCCGGTGCCGGGCTAATCCGCAATAGGGATGGACTGGTGACGAGCCGGGCCAACTGTGGCCAGCGAGACAGGCACCCCCGACAGGTCAGCGATCTTGTCAATATAGTCACGGGCGGCCTGTGGTAGATCCGCCAATGTCGTGACACTCATGATATCCTCCTGCCAACCTGGCATGCTCAGGGTGATAGGCTCAACCCGGTCAAGGGTATCCGCTTCAGAGGGGAAGACGGCCAGCGGTTCGCCATGGTGTGTGTACTCGTCAGCAATCTCGATCTCATCGAAGCCGCTGAGTATGTCGAGCTTAGTGACGACTAAATCGGTCAACCCATTGATGCGCGCCGCATACCGGAGTACAACTGCATCCAACCAACCGCAGCGCCGCGGCCGGCCTGTGGTGGTGCCGTATTCGTCCCATGGATTGGCACCAGTGCCGCGCAGCCGGTCGCCGCGTTCGTCGTCGAGTTCGGTGGGGAAGGGGCCCGCGCCGACCCGCGTTGTGTAGGCCTTCGTCACACCTGTGATGCGGTCTACCCATTGCGGCCCGATACCCAACCCGGTGAGCGCGCCGCCTGCCGTCGCTGAGGAGCTGGTCACATAGGGATAATTCCCATGATCGATATCAAGGAGAGTGCCTTGTGCGCCCTCGCACAGCACTGATTTGCCCGCACGCAGCGCCTCGTATAGTTCAAAGTCGACATCGGCCAGGAACGGAGCCAGATAGTCAGCAGCCTCTACCAACACGTCAATACTTTGATCAACAGCAATGGGTTCAGCGTTGTATAGGGCTTCAAGTTGGCGATTCTTCCGGTTGAAGTGCTCACGCAGTGCAGGTGCGAAACGCTCCGGGTGCTCCATCAGCCCCGTGCGCAGACCGGAGCGAGCAGCCTTATCCGTGTAAGCGGGCCCAATGCCGCGCTTGGTCGTGCCGATCTTCCCACTGCCGCGTTGGGCTTCCCGCGCGCCGTCGAGGGCGATATGCGCCGGTGTGATCAGGTGAGCCCGGCGTGACAGACGGATACGGACCGGATCGATATCGATACCGCGTTCATCCAAGCCGCGCAGCTCATCAACCAGCTTCAGCGGGTTGACCACCATACCGTTGCCCATGATGTTGATGGTGCTGCCATAAAGCACGCCGGAGGGGACGAGATGCAGTTTAAACGTATCATTGCCCACGCGCACCGTGTGCCCGGCATTGTCTCCGCCTGCATAGCGTGCCACGATATCCGCGTCTTTGGCAAACCAGTCAGCAACGCGGCCTTTGCCTTCATCGCCCCACTGCGCACCCACAATGACGTGTGCTGGCATAGGAGGCTGCTCCCTTCATATGTTGAACGTCAGATCCTCAGTCGATCAGGTAGCTGGCAGCCACCTCGGCCAACATCGCCGCACCGATAACCAACGACTCTTCATCGATGTCAAACGCCGGGTGGTGGTGCGGCGCATCCAACCCGTGCTCAGCGTTCGCGGAACCGACAAAGAAGTAACAGCCGGGAATGTCATCCATAAACAGGGAGACATCCTCTGAGCCCATCGTGCGCACATCTGTACGGACGTTCTGAGCGCCCACAACGCGCTCTGCGACCTCTCGCACACGTTCAGATACTTCTGGGTGGTTGTTGACGGCTTTCGTCATGCTGGCGATGCTGGTGTCCACTGTGCAGCCCATTGCCTGACCGACTCCTTCGGCAATCTCATGTACACGACGGTATACCATCGCCTCAACCTCTGGCCGGTAGGTGCGGATAGTCCCTTTGAGCGTCACGGTCGGCGGGATCACGTTGAACGCCTCTCCACCGTTGATCGCCCCCACCGTGACCACTGCTGCTTCAAGGGGATCGGTGTTGCGGCTGACAATAGCTTGCAGGGCAGAGACGATCTGTGCGGCAGCCACGATTGGATCCACAGTTTTGTGTGGCTGCGCGCCATGACCACCAGACCCCGTCACAGTGATCGTGAAGAGCGCCGCCGCAGACATCGATGGCCCTGCCGTTACCCCGACGGTCCCCACAGGCAGATCGTTCCACAGGTGCAGGCCAATACTGAAGTCAGGGCGCGGGTTGTCGAGCGCACCGTCGGCGATCATGGCTTCCGCACCCTCCCCGATCTCCTCAGCAGGCTGGAAGACAAACTTGACGCGGCCCTTGATTGCAGCGCGGCGATCATTGAGCAGCCGAGCCGCAGTCAGGGCGATGGTGGTATGACCATCGTGGCCGCAGGCATGCATCTTGCCCGCCGTTTTGGAGGTATAGTCCGCGTCGGTTTCCTCGTGGATGGGCAGTGCGTCCATGTCGGCACGAATAAGCAGTGTGGGGCCGTCCTGAGCGCCCTCAAGGATGCCGACCACGCCGGTTTTGCCCACGCCGGTCTGCACCTCAAGGCCGAGGCCGTTCAGCGTTTCAGCAACGATGCCAGCGGTGCGCACCTCTTCAAATGCGAGTTCGGGATGTTGGTGAAAGTCACGGCGCCGCTCAACCATCGCCGGTTTGAGCGGGCGCACTTCGTCAATGATGCCCATGGTGTCAGTTTCTCCTATCTTTGCGTTTGCGCTTGCCTGATGTCCGCCTGCGCCGTTTCTTGCGACCTGCGTCTTTGCTTGAAGAGCGCTCTTCAGACCGGCTGGAGCTTTTCCCCTGCGGGGAAGCCTCACCCCGGATGCGGGCGCCGCAGTCACACACGCCGCCCTCACCCTCCTTGGAACAGCCCGCAGCAGCTTTGGCCTGCAGGGCTTCATATTCGTCCATGGGGATGATGTCTTCCCGGTCAACCTCGTGGCGCTGCCCCTCGATCAGGACAGTGGCTTGGTCAGCCAGCGGATTCAGCGCGATGACTTTGCCTGCGCCATGCGGTGTTCCCACGCGTTTGCCCGTCCGTGGCAGGTTCTTGCGGGCCTCAAGGTACTGCTCATACTCGTAAATCAAGCAGCAGCGCAGTCTGCCGCACATCCCTGTGATCTCAGACGGATTGAGCGACACGCCTTGCGCTTTCGCCATTTTGATCGAGATCGGGCTGAATTCCGTTAAATGGGTAGAGCAGCAGCGCGGGGCCCCACAGGCTCCGTACTCGCCGATCAGTTTGGCCGCATCGCGTGAACCGATGCGCCGCATATCAATGCGGGCTGTGAACTCCCGGTTGAGCTTGCGCCGTAGGCGACCGGTATCCACCTGCTCCTCGGATGTGTAGAGCACGGACAGCACGCTGCCATCGTAGTTGTAGCTGACCTTAACGAACTTGGCCCCGACTACCTCAAATTCATGCATATCGACTGCAAGCTCGCGCACCCGTACGAGGGCCTCTACCTCTTTGGCCTCGTAGAGCATTTTCATCATCATGTCGCGGGGGGTGGCGGGAGCTTTGATGGGCCGCGGATTGTACTCACTTGCGTCTGCGGGATCCACCCACCCGATGATCTGTCCCATCTGCCGCCCGCGCCGCGTCTCAACGATCACGTAATCGCCTGGCTCCAACTCGGGGAACGGGGCTGCGTCAAAATAATAGAGTTTGCCGACTTTGTGAAAACGAACACCCGCGATGCGGGTCGCTGTCATAACCATGGTATCTCCGACCTTGTGCCTGCGGAGGACGCGGGCACGTCATCTTCTATTGATGGAAGTGTAGATGAGAGTTAGGTAAATATCAAGCGAGGGCTGCACCAGCCTGCACAGCCCACGGCGTTTAACCGATTGTCGTCAGTGGAATGGCGTCATCATCTTCACTTAGGGCCATGGCGCTGGCCTGCACGGCGATCCGGTGAGCAATCTGCCGGAACGCCTCAGCGGCCTCTGACTCAGGTGCAGCCACAACAACCGGCTGGCCACTGTCGCCACCCACACGGATCTGGGCATCCAGCGGAACACGCCCCAGAAACGGCACGCCTTTCTCCGCAGCGAAGGTCTCACCGCCGCCAGTGCCGAAGAGGTCTCCGGCCATGTTCTCCACCACGCCCATCACGTTGACCTCTACCGTTTCGAACATGGCCAGGCCGCGGCGCGCATCACTCAAGGCGACTTCCTGCGGCTGTGTCACAATGACGGCTCCCGTCAGGGGTACGATCTGGGCCAGGGTAAGCTGAGCATCACCGGTGCCGGGCGGCAGGTCTATGATCATGTACTCAAGCTCAGCCCATGCCACATCAACAAAGAGCTGCCGGATCGCCTGGTGCAGCATTGGGCCACGCCAGATAAGCGGCTTGTCACGATCAACCAAAAAGCCCATGCTGATCAACTGAAGGCCGTGGGTCTCTGCCGGGACAAGTTTCTGCGGGGTAGGAGGTGGCAGCCGCTGAACCCCCATAATGGTAGGCAGATTCGGTCCCAGGATGTCGGCGTCCATCAGGCCGACGGCGGCCCCTGCCTGCGCGAGAGCCGTCGCGATATTGGCGGAGACGGTGCTCTTGCCAACACCGCCCTTGCCACTGCTCACCGCAATCAGATGTCTGGCGGGCACATCCGAGCGACCGTGTACTTCCGGATTGGTCGGTACATCAACAATCCACTCAACGCTTACTGACTCAATCCCGCTGACCTGTTGTGCGGCGGCCTTTGCCTGCTCGACCAATGAGTCGGCGTGAGGACTGTTGTAAACGGGCATTGCCAGCGTGAAGGTCACACTGGCATCGTCAATATTCAAGTTGCGCACCATCCCTAGAGAGACGATATCACGCTGAATGTCCGGCTCGATGACAGTGCTGAGTTGGTCCAATACATCTGACGTGCTCATTAGCGAGTCCTATTCTTCCAATGGTAGGCGTTCGTCTTCCGGTACCAGGCCCAATTCGTGCCAGGCAAGCATATCCTGTTTTGCCTGTTCATAACGTGCTACAAGGTCGGCATCGCCACCCTTAAACCGAATGATCGTCTGCTGGGCACAGTGTTTGCAGCCTCGCATCGCACGGAAGCTGTCCGGAGTACAGGTGAGGCATCCATCCAAGCGTATCATCATCAGCGTGAAAGCCTGCTTCTCAATGCTGTCTGGCGGCTGTTGGTCGACAAAGTCAACAAGGGTTTGCCAGTCGGGGCCACGCAGCTCACGCAGCATGGCGATCACACGCGGCGGGAAAAGTATTTCAGCATCGCCCTGGTACATCATATGATGGCCATCCTCAACGGTACGCAGAGACCGCTCCATCTGATGCGGCGCGGTCTCTGGATTTGTCGTTCATGAATACAGATGTGCTCAGGCGCTCTTCTTGCGTTTGCGCATCGCCTTCTTGATCGCCTTGGCCGCCTCTTTGTGCTCGCGTGCCAGCCGCTCTTCTTCAGCGCGCGTAGGGGCGATCTTCTGCCAGTAGCTGATCGGCTTGGACAGCCGCTCCTTGTCATGGATATGGGCGGTTGTGCGGTCATAGCTGGACAGCTCGTAGTTATGATCCATCTTGATGGCATCAAACGGGCAGAACTCCGCACAATAGCCGCAGTTCATACAGATGTCGATATCGATGTAGAACTCCGCCGGATCCGGGATGGGACGTCCAGTTTCCGGGTCCTCACCGCGTACAATCCAGATGCACTGTGGCGGGCAAACCTTCGCGCAGATACCACAGGAGGTGCACCAGCTGGCATTCGGTTCTTCTGGATCGTCAGGCTCATTGGTGACAAGAAAGGGCACAAAGCGGAAACGCTCCGGTACAGCCATACGCTCTTCTGGATAGCTGATGGTCACAATGCCGGTCGTATCCGGGCTCTGCCGGGCCTCAAACCCCTCGTCGGTTTGGTAGCGCTTGACGCCCCATTTGAGGTCATCGACGTATGTGTTGACAAAATGCCTGATGGTTACACCCAGGCCTTTGAATATTCCAACTCCGTACATGGCTGCTCCTTATCGGTCTTAGCAGGGGACGCAGCCCCTATGTGCACTTAGCGATCCACCTCACCGAGGACGATATCGATGGCACCCAGTATCGCCACAATGTCAGCGACTTTGTGCCCGATGGACATCTCCTCAAGCGCGGTCAGGTTGATAAAGCTCGATGAACGAACGTGATACCGATAGGGATTCTGACCCCCATCGGAGACGACATAGAACCCGAGTTCGCCCTTGGCGTTTTCCACGCGGGCGTAATTGTCACCCTCGGGTACACGGTGATTATAGGGGCGTTTCCCGGCCCAGTACTCCTGACCCTCGGTCTCATCCAACATCGGGAGAATCTGCTCCAGAATGCGGATGCTTTGGCGGACTTCATCCAGCCGGATAAGGTAGCGGTCGTACAGGTCACTGTTATAGCGGACGGCAACGTCAAAATCGAGCTGATCATAGATGCCGTATGGGTCAGCACGGCGTAGATCATAGGGTAC
Organism: Chloroflexota bacterium; assembly: GCA_010092885.1. Lineage (GTDB taxonomy): Bacteria > Chloroflexota > Anaerolineae > Aggregatilineales > UBA3940 > TC-195. Next base: position 98,249 of record JAADYX010000159.1, read on the forward strand.
ACCGGCAGCACGCAGCAGGGGGCCGGTCAGGCCGTAGTTGATCGCCTGCTCGGCGGAGATAACGCCTACACCCTTCGTCCGGGAAATGAGGATCTCGTTGCCAGTCAGATAGCGGTCCAGCTCATCGGTCACGCGCGGCAGGCGCTCATAGACCAGATCATGCAGGAAGCGGCGGGTGTCAATGCGACGCGCACGGTCCGTATCAAAGATAGCAGGGCCCCCAATATACGCGGGCAGATCATAGGCCACGCCGCCGAAGCGCATATAGTTGCACATCATGCGTGAACCAGCTGCAGCCTCGAAGAAGTCCAGCACAAGATCGCGCTCCGTGATGACATACACGGCTGGGGTCAGGAACGCCCCCAGGTCATTGAGGAAGAACCCGAACAGCCAGAAGTGACTGACGACACGCGTCAGCTCCGACATGAGCACACGGATGACCTCGGCCCGGAACGGTACCTCCTCACCGAGCATTTCCTCAACCGTCATGGCGTAGCCCACATTGTTGATCATGCTGGTCAGGTAGTCGAGACGGTCGGTGAAAGGCATGTTGCCCAACCACGTGTTGCGCTCACCGATCTTCTCGTGGTTGCGGTGCAGGTACCCCATGACCGGCTCCAGTTTGGTGACAGTCTCACCGTCCACTGTCACGGCCATCCGGAACACACCGTGTGTGCTGGGATGCTGTGGGCCGAGGTTCACAACAAGCTCATCAGTGCGTAAATGCTGGATACCGATGCCGCTGTCCGTTGTTGCCAGGCCGGCGTATACGGACTCTTCTATGTCGCCGTGGTAGTCTTCCAGCGTGAAGCCTTCCGGATACTGCACGTTTTTGCCATAAGGGTTGGTGTACTCAGCCCGGATGACGTGCCCGCCCGGCCAACGGCTGTCGAAAGGTTTGGTGTCCTGCTCGTAGAACGGCTCGCGCCAGTCCTTGCGCAGCGGGTGACCATGGAAGCCCTCCCACATCAGGATGCGCTTGAGGTTTGGGTGGCCGCTGAAGTGCACGCCCATCAGGTCATAGGCCTCACGCTCCTGAAAATCCGCGGAGCGCCAGACGCCGATCAACGAGGGGAGGGCAGCAACATCACGAGGGGTACGGGCCCGAAAGGTAAATGGCGATCCACCGCGCTCCGTGCTGGATGCATGGTAGACCATCTCAAAGGCCTCATCCTCAATATAGTCAACGCAGGTGGCGCTGTTGAGCAGGTCATAGCCCAGATCATCGCGGATGGTGCGCGCCACATCAACGAGCTTGTCGCGGTCTATGATGATGCCCTCATAGCCCTTGCGGTCTTCGATGGTGATCGCGCCAGGGAACTTCTCTTCCAGCAGCGCGATCTCGTCGCCGGTTGGGTCGTCGCTGATCGGTGTATCCGGTGTCATGTCCGTCATAGTGGTATGATCCTTGTTAATCGGCGGGCGCTTCGGTTGGGGATTCCTGCTGGGCCTGCATCCTCATGATGCCAGCCTGCCGCGGGTCGATAAGGTCGGGCCCCAAAACCGGGATCGGAATGGGCTCACTCTGCCCACGACGATACCAGGGTACCGTTGAAAGACTCTGCTGTTCGATCTTATTATGCAGGGTGATAAACCCATGCAAGAGCGCCTGTGGGGTGGGTGGGCAGCCCGGGATGTAGACATCTACCGGCACGAATTTATCAATGCCATCCACCACGTTGTAGCCCTCTTTGAAAGGACCCCCACCTGATGCGCACGCTCCCATCGCAATTACATAACGTGGCTCGGGCATCTGGTTATAAAGGCGTACAATCTGGGGGACCATCTTCTTGGTGACGGTGCCGGAGACAATCATCAGGTCGCTCTGTCGTGGGCTGGGCCGTACAACTTCCATCCCAAAGCGGGCCTGATCATAGCGCGAGGCCGCGGTGGCAATCATTTCAATGGCGCAGCAGGCTAGGCCGAACATCATCGGCCAGACAGAGCGCGCCCGGCTCCAGTTGTATAAACGGTCAAGTGTGGTAACAGCTACATTCGAACGGAGCTCTTCCGGGATGGGATAGTCCGGATTGTTCAGTCCGTCAGTCATGTCAGACATAGTTCCTACCTCAGGGACTTCCGTCGCTTTGTGGGATTGTGGAGTCGTCGAAAATGACAGCTTTCACAATGCGCATGAAGTATAGCATTTCCTGACTTTTTTCGTCAATGATCGGGAGGGCTTGCCCACCTCCCGGAAGTGCGTACAATTAGGGATATGAGGAGAGCGCGATGGCACGCATACTGGTCATAGACGACGACAACAGCCTCCGGCAGATGATGAGCCTGATGCTCAGACGCTCCGGCCATGAGGCCATTCTCGCCGAAGACGGTCAGCAGGGGTTGGAGCTCGCACACAGCGAACAGCCCGATATGGCAATCGTGGATGTGATGATGCCCGATCTCAGCGGGTATGATGTCTGCCGGATGCTGCGGCAGGATCCGGACACCATGAACATGCCGCTGCTCATTCTGACAGCCCTTTCCGGCGATGAGTACTCCGAGCAGGCACAGCGCTCCGGCGCTGACACCTTCCTGACGAAACCCGTTACCCGGGACGATTTAGCGTATCACGTCGAGAATCTGCTGGCTACCGGGGCGACGAATATCGCACCACTGCCTGCTGAGGAAGACGATCCTACCACAGCAGCCATAGACGAAGAGATCGAGGCGGAGCTGCAAACGCGCGATGCAGTGCCACAAGTGCCAGCGGAACCTTATGTGGTGGCAGTGCTTGGCCTGAGCACAGGCGCAGGCGCGACCACACTGGCAATCAATCTCACCCTTGGCCTGATGCAGTTCGGGCGTTCCTGCCTGATCGATCTGGTCGGTACCGACCCGCGCGTCTCGTACCAGCTTGGCCTTATCCCCCCCCGCTCTACCTGGGAGGATCTGCTCATCATTGATGAGGGTGCCGACAAGCGCTTCATCGGGCAGACGCTGATCATGCATAAATCCGGGATTGGGGTGATAGCCGCACCGGAGCAGCAGCCCCCGGAGCATCTCAGCGGTGCTGTGCTGCGCTATATTTACGATGTGCTCGCCGAAGGCTTCAGGCGCATTGTGGTCGATCTGCCCAGCCCGCTCAACCCGATGACCATCGCGACGCTGCGGGTTGCCAAACATGTCGTGCTTGTGGTCGGTGACACGCCCTCCGCGCTGCAAACCGCACCCGGCACGCTTGCCATGCTGGAGGAAATGGGGCTGCCTGGCAAACACCATATCGTGATCAACCGGACACATCCGCAGGGTGCCTCTCATGAAGAAGTACTCCGAGCGCTCAACCGCCCCATTGCAGCGGATGTCGTGTACGAGCCCAATCAAAACAAGGCGATTGAAACGGGCACACCCCTGCTGATGTCACAGCCGAACTCTCTCTTTTCCAGAGCGATCATTTATCTGTCACGCCAACTGTAACAAGGATCCTTCATGAATAAGCTGCTTGTGGTCGAAGACGAAGTTATCACATCCGAACTGCTGCGCCGCTACTTCCAGATCGTCGGTTATGAGGTGATCAACGCCTTGAACGGTAGTGACGGGGTCCGGCTGGCCATTGAGGAACAGCCGGTTGTGATCATTCTGGATATCATGCTGCCCGACATAGACGGCTTTGAGGTTGCCAAAAAGCTGCGCGCCGACGACCGCACCAAGCAGATCCCGATCATCTTCCTGACACAGAAAGACGACCGTCGTGACAAACTCAGCGGCCTTTCAATCGGAGTGGATGACTACGTCACCAAGCCGTTTGATGTGGAAGAGCTGCGTCTGCGCGTCCACAATATCATCGACCGGTTCGGGGGCACCCCATTGGTCGATGCACGGACAAGCCTGCCCAATACGGCCCTTATCAAGGAACGACTTCCCAATCTGCTGGATGCACCTGATGCCGTCTTTCTGGACGCCCAGATCGTGGGGTTGGGCCCCTATGGTGAACAGTACGGCCCGGTGGCGGAAAACCAGGCCATCCGGACCACGGCCAAAATGATCAACGATCTACTGCGGCAGGTTGATCCGTCGCGATCATTCATCGGTCACCCCAGTGACGACCACTTCCTCATCGCGACGACCACGGCAGCCGCTGAACGCCTGGAAAAGAAGTTGATCGAGGACTTTAACGAGCGTGTGGCCAACTTCTACGATACTGCCGATCAGGAACGCGGTAAGATGAAGTTCGGCGAGGGAGACAGTGCCAAGATGCTGGACTTCATGTCGTTGAAGCTGCGCCGGGTTGGCGCTGATGCGCTGCGTGCCCTCATCAAACGCACGGAAGATGCGGCCAGGGCCGCCAATGAGGCACAGTCCACCCCAAGAGAGGCGGAGGAAAAGCAGGACTAATCAGACGCCGGGCGAGTTCTCACGCCGAAGACGGCGCAGGAAATCGACGGAGCGCAGCCGCCTTTCCAGATGTATAGTGAGGCTGCGCAGCATCACGCTTTCCAACTCGCGCTGGACCTGTTCACTGAGGCTCACCTGCTCCACCCGGTCAAAGGGCTGTCGCTGCATATAGCGCATCACCTTGAGCGCAGTCAGCGACAGCGGTGACAAACCATCCCGGCCCGGTGCGCAGTCCCGGCAAACCACGCCGCCCCTATACGGGCTGTAGAACTGATTCACCGGTTCCAGCCGTGTACCACACAGCACACAGGCATCCAGCTGAGGACGATACCCGACCAGATCTAACAGCCGGATCTCGAAGTAGCGTGCCGTGCGCTGCCAGTTTTCCGTGCTTGACATCCACGCCAGGCCTGCCGCCAGCAGCAGATAGATATCCCGGTTTTCATCGTTGTCCTGGGTAAAGCCATCCACCAGCTCCGCGATATGGGAGGCGTAGGTCACCCCGCCAAGTGACTCTCGCAGCGGCAGATAGCCGTCGATCATTTCAGCCTGTGTAATGACATCCAGAGTGCGACCTTTAGAGATTAACATATCAGAGCGCATGAACAGCTCAAGGTGACCGGCCAGACGGCTTGTGGGCCGCCGGACCCCTTTGCCAACCACCCGTATCTTGCCATGGTAGGGCGTGTACAGCGTCAGGATGCGATCCGTTTCGCCCAAGTCCATGCGGCGCAGCACAATGCCTTCTGTGCGGAAAACACGATCAGGGCGTGGCATCAGGCCAGAGTGGAAGGGTCAAAGCTGTCGGGGAGGAGAGCAGAGGCTTTTGTTTCGCGAATGAGTTTATCACCAGCAGCAATGAACACGCGCATCTCCGGCGCAAACTCGATCATGACCTGGCGGCAGATCCCACAGGGCGACCCACCGTTGGCCGTGACGATGGCCAACGCGAGGAATGTGCGTTCACCTTCTGCCACGGCCCGCGTGATCGCGACCCGTTCAGCACAGATCGATGCCGGGTAAGAGGCGTTCTCCACGTTGCAGCCGGTATACACGGTACCATTGGCACCAAGGACCGCAGCACCGACTGTGTAATCTGAATAGGGTGCGTAGGCGTTTTCCCGTGCGGCCTGGGCAGCTGCGATCAGCTGCTCAGAGTCAATGTGCACCGGCTTTGGACTCACTTGTTTCATCCGGTTCGCTTTCATCGGGTGACAAACGTGTGACTTTTACTTTGCGAATGCGCTGCTCCACCACACTCAATATCTCCATCTGCAGGCGATTCTCCACGACGGTTTCGCCTACATCCGGCACTTTGCCAAGGCGCGCATAGATAAAACCGCCCAGTGTTTCCTCACCGTGTTCCACAGGCATCTTGACCTCAAGCAGCTGGTTGAAATCGTCAAGGTCAACCCGCGCATCGAAGATGAAATCGTTCGGCGTAAGCATCTGGTAGATGGCTTCTTCGTCCTCATCGTATTCATCGAGGATCTCGCCCACAATCTCTTCAACGATGTCTTCTATGGTAACCAACCCGGCGGTCCCGCCATATTCGTCGATCACAATCGCCATGTGCACGGCCTGATTTTGCAGATTGCCGAGCAGTTCGCTGACAATTTGCGTTTCCGGCACAAACACCGGCGGTCGCAGCAGGGCCGCAAGGCTGATCTGGGCGTCACCCTGGTCCCAGACTTCAAGCAGGTCCTTGGCATACAGCAGCCCCTTAACCTGATCGAGCGATCCCTCAAACACCGGGATACGGGAGTGCCCGGCTTCAATAATCACGCGGCGCGCCTCTTCGATAGGCGTATTGATCTCGAGCGCAACCACATCAATACGCGGGATCATGATCTCACGGGCGAGGGTATCGTCCAAACGGAAGACGCGCGATATCATCTCGCGCTCTTGGATCTCAATTGACCCCTCCTCTTCGCCCGCGGCCAGCAGGGTCATTACATCCTCCTCCGTGATGTGAGCGCCATTCTTGCCCTCGCTACGCTTGAGGATTCGGTTCCACAGGCCGATCTCTACGGCGGTCAGCGGCTGCATGAAGAGCGTGAGCGCACGGGTTAGAGGCAGCAGCCTGATTGCCCACCGATTGCTGTTGTCGGTGACAACCAACAGAGCCAACACCTGCGAGAGCACATAATAGAGCAGGCTCCCGGTGAAAACAGCCAGCATAACAGGCGTAGGCCTGAGCACAGGCAGCAGACTGATCAACAGGGCGGAGGATGCCAGAAATGCGACTATAATCGCGAAGGCTCGCAGCGCGGCATCAAGCGGCTCAATGTGGTCGATGAGGTCGAGCACGGCCTGAGCTTTCTCACTGCCATCTTCAGCATCTTCTTTGAGTGGTTGGCGGCGAACGCGGTGGAAGGCCAGACGGATGATTGAGAGCAGCGTCTGCAGAACGAAGAGTACAGCAAATACAAGCAGACCGGTAAGCACAGTTAGCTGTCCTCGCTTTCTGGCAGTTTCTTCGGTTTGGCAGGCACACCATAGACCAAGGTGTCAGCCGGTACATCCCGGGTGACAACCGACCCCGCACCCGTACGCGCCCCATCGCCTAATGTCAGGGGTGCAACGAGCATGGTTGAACTGCCAACGAACACCCGCTTGCCAATGGTTGTCGGGTGTTTGTCTACACCATCGTAATTGCACGTAATGGCGCCAGCCCCGATATTTGTCTCCTCACCGACATCCGCGTCGCCCACATAGCTGAAGTGCCCCATCTTGACACCCCGGCCCAGGCGGCTGCCTTTTACCTCGCCGAAGTTGCCCATGTACACATCTTCTTCCAGATGGGCACCGCGACGCAGGCGCGCGAACGGCCCAACGCGCACTCCTTGGTCCAGACGGGAGTCCTCAACTACCGATGAACGCACCTCACAGCCGTCGGCGATGTGTGACGCACGGATCACGGTGTTGGGGCCGATCACACAGTCCTCACCGATGACGGTTGGGCCTTCAATAATGGTGTTGGGCAGGATGAGGGTGTCACGCCCGATCTGCACCCCAGGGTGGATGTAAGTCGCTGCCGGGTCCATCATCGTCACACCAGAACGCATCAACTCGCGATTGATCCGCTGGCGCAGTGCGGCCTCGGCTTCGGCCAGATGAACACGGGTGTTGATCCCAATGGCCTCAAGCGGATCGTCAAGTGTAATGGCGGTAATCTGTTCACCCTGGCCTACCGCTATCGCCACCAGATCGGTGAGGTAATATTCACCTTTGGCACTCAACGGGATCTGGTCCAGATGGCCCCACAACCAGTCAGCCCGGAAACAGTAAATGCCGAGGTTCACTTCCTGGATCGCCTTCTGTTCTGGTGTGGCATCTGCTTCTTCCACGATAGCCAGAACCGAACCAGCTGCATCGCGGACAATACGTCCGAAGCCGCGCGGGTTTAGCGTGATCTGTGTAAGCATGGTGAAGGGCCCAGCACTGCTGCACTGCGCAGCATAGAGGGCCTGGAGTGTCTCTGCCCGCAGCAGCGGCATATCCCCATAGATGACAATTACATGGTCGGATTGACCCTCCAGCAGGGTGCGTGCCTGCGCAACAGCGTGGCCGGTGCCGAGTTGTTCGGCCTGTGTGGCATAGCGCACGCGATCGCCGACGGCAGTCCGGACTTCATTTTCCGCATGGCCCACCACCAGGACCGGAACCCTACTGCTCACCTGGGCAGCTGCCTCCACACTGTACAGTACCAACGGCCTGCCAGACAGCGGGTGCAGCACCTTCGGTGTTTTGGACTTCATACGGGTACCTTTGCCGGCCGCCAGAATCACAACATCAACGGGTGTCACGCTTGCCTCCCGGATCGCAAAGCAGCCGGGCCACAGCGCACCGGCCTGGATTTTTCAGAAAGTGATATATAGGTGGGGGTTCTTCAGAGACTTCCACAGGATTGGGTTATGCCTTGCCTGTTTTCCTCATGATACGGTGCAATTGGGAACTTCGCAACGATGAGTCCGCTATTAATCCTCGTGGCGAGCACCCCAATCACGCAAGTAGCGGAAATCGTGGCCAAGGGTGCGCTCGCTGAGCTTTGGGATCAGGGGCAGCCGACGCTTATACTGCATTTGCCGGACACGCCGCCAGAGCTGCTCAACAAAGTCTTGGGGGAAGCCCTCGCTGACAACCTCATCGATGCTCATGCGCTGGTCAACCAGCCGGTAGAGCACGCGGTCGGCATCATCGTAGCTGTAGCCGAGTTCACCTTCATCGGTCTGGCCGGGCCACAGATCGGCGGACGGCGGCTTGTTAACGATCACATCAGGCACACTCAGCGCGCGCGCTATCTGCCGGACCTGATACTTGTACAGATCCGCAATGGGTTGGATCGCGGCAGCACTGTCCACGCCAAAGATAGTTGTATAACCGAGCAGCGCCTCTGTTTTGTTGCCCGTGCCCACTACCAAACCGCTGATTTTGGCCGAGAGATCGTAGACGACAAGCATACGGGCGCGACCCATCACATTGCCGCGCCGCACTCGGTCGATATCTGGCTCGCGTTCGAAGTAGGGTTCCACCAGCGGTGTAATATCTACTGTATCGTGCATCACGCCCAGCTCCTCAATGACGAGCATGGCATGGTCCAGACTGTCCGGCGAGGAAGTCTGATAGGGCATGCGCACGGCAAGTACATTCTCAGGCCCCAGTGCTTCTGCAGACAGATAGGCCGTTACCGCCGAGTCGATCCCGCCGGAGAGCGCGACCACGGCTTTTTGAAAGCCAACCACATGCAGCTCATGGCGGATGAAATCGGTGAGCAGGCGGCGCACAAGATCCGTGTTGATGTTGAGTTCATCGATCATGGGGGTCCTCCAGAATGCGCCGCAGCACACGCTGTGTCAGTTCGGGGCGTTCATCACGCAGCAAAGGGAGACGACTGCGCACCTGCCGCAGGCGGTTCAGGTCGATAGATGCCGTCAGCAAACCCTCTTCATAGTGGGGCAGCTGGCCGATCAATTCACCATCTGGCCCATACGCCATGGACCCGCCCCAATACACGAGGCCATCTTCGATGCCGACGCGGCTTGCATGCAGCACATAGTTGGTGAAGACCCCGGCATAGGCCTGCAATAAGCTCTCCACCCAGCGCGCTGTGGCCAACCGTTCACCTTTGACGCCGCGCCCCGGGCTGGCTGAGGTCGCAATGAGGATATCAGCCCCATCCAACCAAAGCAGATACGGGGGGCTGACGTGCCAGAAGTCTTCACAGATGAGCATCCCAACCCGCCCAAAACGAGTGTCAAAGGCGCGGAAGTCACTGCCATGAGCAAAATAGCGGGCATCGTCGAACAGACCGTAAGTCGGCAGATAGACCTTGCGATGCACATGCGCCACCTTACCACGGCTCAGGTATGCCGACGCAATGTAAAACCGGTGGCGCCGGTCCTCTTCCACAAAGCCGACAACCAAGTCCAGATCATGGCTGGCCTGCAGCAGCGGTTTGAACACGGGATCATCCGGCGTGGGATGGGTGGCAACCTGCTGGTTGAGATCCTGCAAGTAGTAGCCTGTCAGCGAGAGCTCAGGGAAGATCAACAGGTCCACAGCGTCCCTGCGCGCCTGCTCGATATACGCCATGTGCTTCTCGAGGTTGGTTTCAACCGCCCCAAGAATCATGCTGATCTGTGCGAGGCCAATGTGCATTGCTTATGTCTCCTGTACCGGTGTTTGCAGTGCGGCCAGCAGTCCGATGAATGCCAGTGCTGAGATAGAAAGATCCAGGAGCTGATCAAGGCGCAGGCCGCCCACCATTGGAATGGAATCACCGCGGGTGAAGCCGATGCCGAACGCGCCCAACCCTAACAGGATGAGCAGGACCCACAGGCGAATGCCCTCGCGCTGTACGCAGCGAGCCACCAAGAAGAAAACCAGCAGCAGAACAACACCCAATACAGCACCATAAAGCTGGCTGCTCAGACGCGGGGCGACCACACCATACAGGTCGGAAAGCTCTGCGGCAACAAGAGGTGGGTAGTCCGCCAGTGAGCCTACCTCCCGACCGTGTCCGCAGCTTGTCGACAGGCAGCCTAAGTAGGTCAGGATCACGCCGATTGGCAGGGTCAGGGCAGCGGCATCAGAGAGACGAGCAAACGAAATACCCCGCCAGGCCGATACGATCAGCAGACCTGCCACACCGCCGATCACCGCGGTATGCCAATCGATTCCGCCCAGCCACACCTGTATGATCTCGCTGCGATGATCGGTGAAGTAATGCCAATAGATCCCGACGTGGCCGAGCCGCCCGGCCACAATACCCAACAGAAGCGCACCAAGCCCCGCATCGACCCAATGCGCGGGCTGTTCACCACTGAAACGGCGTGCCTGCACAAACATCAACACGAGGCCGGTGATGATCGCTGTATCCAGCAGAACGGTGTAGGTTCGCAGTGTGAGCGGGCCGATCCGGCCCAATTCAGGCAGCATGGCGCCCAGACTATACAATCCGTACGGGTTGGGTCGCAAGCCCCCCGATTGTTTGGGTAGGCATGCCATCTGATGAAGGGCTATACTGTGGTGAGACGATATAGAAGGAGATACTATGGCTGTTAAAGCTATTTTGAACTTTGTGGTGACGATCGCGATTCTGGTCGCTGTTGGCGGCTTGGGGTACATCGCTGTGAACTCCACCCGTGGCAGGGACACACGTCTTGGTGCACTGCTGGCAGTCGGTGGGTTCATCGTTGCGCTTGTCATTGCGCCCCTGAACGCAGGCCTGTCACTTATCGAGCCGAACGAACGCGGCGTGGTCTTCCGCCAGATCGGCAGTGGGGAAGATGTCCTGCGGGACCCGGCCCTGCAGCCCGGACTGCGCTGGGTCATCCCGTTTGTGGATATTGTCATCCCCTATGATGTCAGCCAGCAGTCGGTGACTATGGCCGGATCCGATGCCGCTTCACCGGATGAAGCGGGTGGGCTTGACGCAGTACAGGCCATCTCACGTGATGGCCAGATCATCCGGGTAGATGTGACGGTTGTGTACCAGATCGACCCGGCCCAAGTGAACCGCATCCACCGCGAGTGGCCCGGCGGGTTTGAGAACCAGTTCATCGTGCCAGTGACGCGCTCTGAAGTCCGCAACGCCATCAACAACTTTGGTGCTGAAGAGATCTACAGCGGCGGGCGCACCGCGCTTGAAAGCCAGATCGATGAGACTCTGCGTGAGGCTTTTATCGAGCAAGGGTTCCTGCTGACCGATATCCGTATCCGCAACATTGAATTCTCGACGGAGTTTGCCAACGCCATCGAGCAGCGCCAGATCGCCGAGCAGAACGCCCAGCGTGCTGTCTTCCTGGTGCAGCAGGCGGAGCAGGAAGCTGAACAGGCCCGTACAGAGGCACAGGGCCAGGCAGATGCCGTCGTCATTCGGGCACAAGGTGATGCCAATGCGATCGTCATCCGTGCTGAGGCGGAGGCCGAAGCGCTTGACCTCGTCAACCAGATCCTGCAAGAGAACCCCAATCTGATCCAGTACCAGTACATCAATGAGCTGGGCGAACAGGTTCAGTTGATCATCGTACCAAGTGATACACCCTTCCTGTTTGACCTGGAGCAGCTGGCAGCAACAGGCGCAGGAGCCGACGACCCCGTGATAACGCCAGCGCCGCCAACACCGGAACCAACCCCTACTGAGTCGGGTGAAGATGACGGCACAACCCCCTAACCTTTTAGCCTGAAGATCCAACAAATCCCCCACGATATGGGGGATTTGTTGTTCCCCTCGGCGGACTCGGCCTGATCTGTGGTATTTTATGGATATAAGAGTCCCTCGATTTTGCCTACCAAGGTTTCAAATCAATATCCCATGGAGGAAGTCTATGTCTGGTCCCAAATATGCGTACTTCAGAGGGGAGATCATTCCCTTCGAACAGGCAACGGTCAGCGTGATGAACCACACGTTCAACTACGGCACCGGTGCTTTCGGCGGTCTGCGCGGCTACTGGAACGATGATGAAGAGCAGTTGTTCGTCTTCCGGCCGCTTGACCACTTCACCCGGTTTTTGAACTCGGCCCGGCTGCTGACCTTTGATCTGGACTACACGGCAGAAGGTTTGCTGGAGATCATGGTTGAGCTACTGCGCAAAGAGAACTGGCGCGAGAACGTCTACCTGCGTCCTATTGCCTTTGTTGATCAGGCGCGCATCGGTGTGCGGCTGCATGGCATGAGCTACGGCATCACAATGTTCTCACTGCCTTTTGGCAGCTATGTGGACAATGAGGAAGGCGCTCATGTGACGTTCTCTTCATGGAACCGCGTAGATGACAACAGCATCCCCGCACGCGGCAAGCTGATCGGCTCCTACGTGAACTCCGCGCTGATCAAGACGGATGCGGAGAAGGCCGGCTTCGATGAGGCGCTGGTTCTCAACCGTGATGGACACCTTTCCGAAGGCAGCGCGGAAAACGTGATCATCATCCGCGACGGCGCAGCAATCACGCCGCCGGTGACCTCAAACATTCTGGAAGGCATTACCCGCCGCACCCTGATGACTCTGCTGAGCGAGGAGTTCAACATACCGGTTGTTGAGCGCGACATCGACCGTACAGAGGTCTATCTCGCGGATGAGGCGTTGTTCTGCGGTACGGGGGTACAGGTGGTGGCCATCACTCACGTTGACCACCGGCCTATCGGAACGGGCAAGATGGGCCCGATAGTCACGGATCTGCGCAAGCTGTACTTTGATGTTGTGGCTGGCCGCGTGCCCAAGTACCGTCACTGGACACAGCCTGTCTACGAGAGTGTACCAGTCGGCGACTAAGCCTACCTGTGACAAACTGCCCGGTGATCGATCACCGGGCTTTGTGCTCAGCGGCAGAAAGCCAGCGAGCGATAATCGGCGAAGCCAGCCAGCGCACAGCCAAAGATCCCCATAAACATCACAGGCAGTGCAATGAGCGTAAGCAAGATGGCCACACCACGGGCCTGCTCAGTCGGGGCAAAACCGACCAACCCCAGCGGCAGCAGAAACTGGCTGAGACGAAGCAGAAACAGCGCAATATCGGGGATGCGAAGCTGGTCGCTGTAGAGGTTGGTGCCGGTCAACATCACAAGCGCACCAATCATGATAATGACGATAATCGGCGTCTCATCTCCGGATGTCGACAGCAGCACAAATGACATCAGGATCAGCAGGTATTGGGCAATGGCCAGCCAATGCAGTGGATCGCGCGGAATAAATTCCGTTATCTGGCTCAGTTCGAACGGCATGTGGGTATCCTCTGCGTGTGGGTTATCATCCGTCGTGCACTTATACAACGGAAAGCCGAATGTTGCCAGCATGAATCCGAGCACCCATAATGGGTTGGAGCACGGTATGAACAGGTTCTGACTATGGTCAATCGTGATTTACAGAAACGTCTCCGGCGGCTCGGAGCGCTGCGCAAAGAACACCAGGCGCGCCGCCAACAGATTACCCCGGCCCGCCACACGTCACTCGAAGATCTGCCGGGAGCGGCCATACAGCATACGGACTTCGGGCCTTGTTTTCAAACGCAAGAGACCCTCACCACGCAGCAGAAGCACGGGCCGCATCGCCTTGGTGACTGGTTGAACCTGCGCTCTGACGTGCTGGCTTCGGTAGTCGACACCCCTCAGTTGGAAACGACTGACCTCAGCGATTACGTATTCCTGGATACAGAGACCACCGGCCTCGGTGGGGGTGCGTTCGCGTTTCAGGTGGGGATTGGCATCTTTGAGCCTAATGGTGACTTCACGCTGAAGCAGTACTTCCTGAGAGACCCGGCTGAAGAAGCCGCGATGCTGCACATCCTTTCGGAGATTCTCACTCAAGGCAAGGCTCTCGTGACCTTCAATGGGCGCAGCTTTGATGTCCCCCTGTTGACGGGGCGTTATATCATGAACCGGCTGCCAGGCGTGATCAGCAGCCTGCCGAATCTTGATCTGCTCGGACCAGCACGGCGGCTGTGGCGGCGCCGGCTGCCCTCGTGTGCATTAAGTGCGCTTGAAAAGGACGTGCTCAGCGTGCGCCGTACCACTCAGGATGTACCCGGCTGGGCCATTCCGCAGATGTACCAGCGCTATCTGCAGACGGGGGACTCCCGTGAGATGGTTGATGTTCTCTACCACAACCGGATAGACATCCTTTCTATGGTGACGCTGGCCGTCGAGATACACAATGCATTTGCCGAACCACGCAATCGCCCCTTCGACGACCTGTTGAGCCTTGGCCGTTGGTATGAAAAGCAAGCGATGGTCAATGAGGCGGAGAGCGTCTATCGTGATGCCGCCAATGCAGCTCACACAGATGAGGATGTGCACGAAGCGCTGAACCTGCTGGCTGGTCTTCTCAAACGGCATGATCGCCGCGAGGAGGCTGCCCCGGTCTGGGAGAAGGCGGCTGCCCTCTGTGTCGACTGCGCCGCACATGAAGAACTGGCCAAGTATCACGAGTGGCACACACGAGACCTCAGGCAGGCGCTGCATTGGACCGACAAAGCCGTTGCACTAGCCAGCGGATGGCGGCGAGGTGTCCGGCAGAAGCTCACGTTGAACACTCTAGAGCACCGGCGCAGCCGGCTGTTGAACAAGATCGCGCGGCAGTGATACGATCCATCAAAACGATTGGACCCTTATGCTCAAACGACTCGCTGCCGCGCTGCTGATCGGATTAGTCGCCGCTCAGGCAGCTGCCGCCCAAACAGACGATGAAGTCCGCGTCCTCGACTGGAATGTGACCGTCGGCATTCAGGAAGATGCTGCACTCGCCATACGTGAAAGCCAACGTATTGCTTTCCCGCAGGGCGACTATTCCACGGGGACGCGCACGCTCTCCATCCGGAACTTTGAGTCTATCGAAGCCATTGGCGTATTTGAGGGTGACATGCCCTACACTGAAGTTGAGACCCTCCAAGACCCGGGGACCTTCACTTGGGCTGTCGAAGGGCCTCTTGTACAGATCCGATGGCTCTTTGAGACTGCCTCCGAGGAAACTCGCACGTTTGTTATCCTGTATACTATTCGCGGCGCGGTGGAGTTCGATGAGGGTATTGCCAACCGTCTGCTGTGGGATGCCATACCGCCTGACCACCAACGCCCAATTGAGTCGGCCAGCGTTACCGTCATCGTACCGTCGGGTGGCAGCGTGGATCGGGATCTCGCACCGGCCAGCTACGGGGCTGATGCCGAGATCTCAGTCGACAATACGCTGGTCACGTTTGATATAGGCACAATCCCTATGGGGCAGGGGGCCCGTGTGGAGGTTTACTTCCGCATTCCCGATGAGATGGCCGGGGCACATGAGATCGAACTGCCGGGAGGAGATCCAAACACCGTGATCGGCCCGGCGGCGCTGTTGGTCATCGAGGTGCTGGTTTTCGTGGGATTGGCGGCTGCGATTGTTCTATTTGCCCGCTCACGGCGTCGGGCTCAACTCACGGATCAATAAGACGGTCAGACCAGATCACGCGGGTTCTGGCGCAGCAGCACGCTTTGCACCAGCCCGATGCCCATGAGCAGGGTCACAAGCGAACTGCCCCCAGAGCTGACAAACGGCAGGGTCAGGCCGGTGACCGGCATTAGCCGGATGTTCATGCCGACGGATACCACAGTTTGGAAGAAGATCACCGTTGCCACACCGACTGCGATCAGGCTGCCTGCTTTATCCGATGCCAGCGAGGCCGCACGTAGGCAGCGCATCACCACGATACCGAGCAGAAGCAGCACAATTATCGACCCAACGAAACCGAATTCTTCCGCCAATACGGCAAAGATGAAGTCCGTATGACGCACGCGCAGAAAACGCAGCTGGCTCTGCGGCCCCTGCATATATCCCTGACCCAGCAAGCCGCCGTTCCCGATGGCAGTTAACGCCTGCCCGATGTTGAAGAACGCATCCGGGTCGGCCTCCGGCCAGATAAACACGATGATGCGGGCACGCTGGTACTCTTCCATCATGCCCCACAAGAAAGGTGCCAACGCCAGACCGACCACAGCAAACAGCACAATGTGCTTCCAATCCATGCCGGCAGCCCAAGCCATGGCAAACCACACCACCATGATCAGTACGCTAATACCCAGGTCCGGTTGGATGAAGATGAACAGGGTTGGGATAGCCGCCCAGGCCAACGAGACCAGAATGCCTTTCAGCGTGCCGATCTGGTTGGCGGCTTTGGCCATCTGTTGGGCAAGCACGATGATCAGCAGGATCTTGGCCAGCTCAGATGGCTGGAAACCGGCGATCCCGAAGTTGAGCCAGCTTTGCGCGCCCGCTTCACCTTCCACACCCAGCAGACCGACCACCCCCAGAATGGCGACCAGCACCGCGTAGATCCAGATGTAGGTGCTGGTAAGCAGCCGGTAGTCAATCAGGGTGAAGAACAGAACCACGCCTATACCGACAAAAGCAAAGAGAATCTGGCTTTCCACACGGGTAGCCAATGTTGGATCGATAGCATCGTTGGTCGCGCTGGCGATCAGCATCACACCGATCACGATGAGGATCAACACGGTGATGAGCAGAACATAATCGAAGTTGCGCAGGTAGCGGGCTGCAATCCGCATTGTGCTGCGCGGCAGAATGTTATTCTCTCTCCGATAGAGATCCATATTAGCCACCTTTAGTGCTCAGTGCGTTGAAGGCCAAGCCTGCCATCAGGGTCGCGGCCACCGTCGCAAGCTGACCCGCCAACCACATCGTACGCAGTTCGGCCAGTGGGATGCACTCGACCCGCTGCACTTCTAAATCGCCCGAGTCGGGCTCAGCGGACTGCACAGCATCTGTGGCCAGGTAGATGTGCCCCCGGCTGTATAGCCGATTACCATCCAGAACAAAGCTGCCAAGACCAGTCCATACCGAAGCACTGTAGCCCGTCTCCTCCAGCAATTCGCGCTGCGCACAGGCCAGCATATCTTCGTCAGGGCTGGTGGGCAGGCCCCCGGGAAAACTCAATGTCTCACGCCCAACGCCGTGCAGATAGCTGCGCAGCATGACCACCTCGTTTTCGGGTGTCAGCGCAAATGTGGAAGCCCAGTCGGGCCCATCCACGATATAGAAATCCGGAATGATCGTCTCGCCGTCCTCAAGCAGCACTTCCTCACGGAAGACTTTAAACCACGGCGAACGGTCGAGGATCTCGACTCGCTTGAGGGTCTGCCACATCACACCAACCCCAGATGGCCCAACCCTAAACCGACCACAGCAGCCGTATCAAGCACCGCCCACTCATCAGATGACCACATGCGCAGCAGTTCCTGTGGTGAACTCGGATGCACGCTTACCGACTGCAGATCGCCGGGATTGGGCTCGGCAACGCGCACGGCTCCAGCTGCCATATAACAATGCGCATCGGTGATGCCGCGCACGCCGCTCATCCGAAACGTGCCCAAGTGCCGCCAGTCAGGTGCCTGCAGGCCAGTCTCTTCTAGCAGCTCGCGCTGCGCACAGGCCAATGGGGCTTCGTCCTCCTCCAGATCGCCGCCGGGCAGATCGTAGACAATCTTACCGACGGCATGACGATAATGCCGTATCAGCGCGATCCGGCCATCGGCCAACACCGGGAAGATAATAGCGAACGGCGCGGCTTCGATCACATTGAAGTCCGGGATAAGGGTCTTTTTATCCTCGAGGAGCACCTCATCGACATAGACTCGCAGCCAGGGCGAGCAGTCCAGCAGCTTGGTGCGTGAACGGACCTCCCAGCCCATCATGCGCTCCCGCTGATGCTGTCCAATGTGATGATCTGTGGGCCACCGGTTTCAACCTGCCCAACCAGATCGTACGTCATGGCCCCGGTGATGCGCACTGGCACCATCTCGCCGACTGGCAGTTCCCCCTCAACCAGGATCAGGCCGTCGATCTCCGGTGCGTCACGGTAGCTTCGCCCCACACTGATGCCATCGTTGCAGCCCTCAACCAACATATCGAGCGTTTTACCAACAAAGCCCTGATTGATCTCCAAGGCGATCTGCTGCTGTATACTCATCAGGTGATCAAGACGCTCCTGCTTAACTGCATCATCCACCTGGCTAGGGAGTTCCGCGCTGGGTGTGCCGATCTCATAGCTGTAGGTGAACGCTCCCACACGGTCAAAGCGCAGATCCTTGACAAACTGCCCCAGGCCCTCGAACTCTTCATCGGTCTCGCCCGGATAGCCGACAATGAACGTTGTCCGGATCGCGAGGTCAGGCATGGCAGTCCGCATCTTTTCGACGGTTTCGTACACCCATTCCACACGGGCGGGGCGACGCATGCGCTTGAGCACCTCACGGTGACCGTGCTGGAGGGGCATATCCAGGTAGGGGACAATGTGTTCATGGGACGCCATCGTCTCAATGAGTTCGTCGGTCACATAGCCGGGATACGCATACATCACGCGGATCCAGTCCATATCCGGTGTGACCTCCACCAATTGGTTCAGCAGAGCCGCCAGACCATTTTTCAGCCCGATATCATGCCCATAGTCGGTTGAGTCCTGCGAGATCAGGATCAGCTCTCTCACGCCCATATCGTTGAGACGGGCCGCCTCTGAGAGGATCGACTCCACCGGGCGGCTGACATGAGTTCCCTTAATAGCTGGAATAGCACAAAAAGCACACGGACGGCGGCAGCCATCGGCGATTTTCAGATAGGCACTTGCCCCCTGCAGAGATGCCCGCAGCACGCCGCGCTCGTCTGTGCCGACGGTTTCAGCTTCCGTGGGCAGATGGTACAGCGGCTCCGGATGAGCACGCCCGCGCAGCTGCTTGATGAGATCGAGGATGTCCATCCAACGGCGTGTACCGATCACACCATCCAAACCGTGCACGTGTTGGGTCAAGGTCTGCCCGTAGCGCTGAGCCAGACACCCAGCAGCGATCAGAAGTTGGTCTTTGCGTTTGGAGTCGGCCAAGTCTTGCAGAGCATTGATGCTCTCCTGCTTCGCTGCGTCAATGAATCCACATGTGTTGACGATTAGGACGGACGCCTCCTCAGGTGACTGCACGCCCTGATAACCACCCCGGTGGAGCAGCTGCGCGATGCTTTCTGAGTCGACCGTGTTCTTAGAACAGCCCAGGCTGAGCAGATAATAACGGTGTTGCATTCCCTATCCCTTAAGGACCGGTTTCAGTTGGTGTAGAGCTTGGGGTTGGCGTTGGCACGGAGGTTGAGGTAGGGGTGAGGGTAGGCGTAGCCGTTGGTTCAAGCACGTCACCCTCCGCGGTAAAGTGACGCTCTACAACCTCACCGCGCTGGCCGAGCAGACCGAGCTCACCTCCGTTAAAGGTTACACTGATACCGCCTGCATTGCTGGCCACCACAATGATCTGAGTGTCTGCCTCCTGCGTGATCACCTGCGTGGGTTCCAGCACATCCTCAAAGACGATCTCGCCGTCAGCAGTGACACGCACCCAACTGGTTTGCTCGGCGCGCAGAGAGACAAACACACGCCCGGTGATCTGCGGCGCGCTGGTGATCACCACATCACTGAGTGTTGAGGTCGGCGCAAATGTGGCAGAAGGCTGCCGGGTAGGCAGATCGCCAGCCACAGCGGATCCTTCAGCAGGTGCATTAAGCGCAACACGACTGAGCATTGTCGTCAGGACAATAGCACCGATCAGACCGACTGCCAGGATCACAGCAGTGATGATGTTGGCCACCATCCCTCCCTCAGGACGAGGCGGTTTGGCAGCGCTGACAGCCGGAGCCGCCGGCTGTTCAGTCTGTGGCCTGCTCAAGCCACTCAGCTGTCTGGGCTGCTGGAGCGGAGGTGGAGCAGTCTCTTCCGGCGGAGTCAGACCGCGCGGCAGCCCGGGGCCAGTTCGCCGGTCCGGCGTGATATACGTTGCCGTCGAACCCGTGCTCTGGGGAACATCAACCAGGGGAGCAGCACTGTGTTCCCCGAACCGCTGCACCACCTCATCCGGGTTGAGACCAAGATAGTAAGCATAGTTCCGAAGAAGCCGCGCGCGTGCGCGGCAGATGGCAGCGCACTGATATCGCCACTTTCGAGCGCCTGCAGAAACTTCTTGCGGATGCGCGTTTGGGCCTCTGCTTCTTCCAGCGTGATCGCGCGTTCCTCGCGCGTACGCCGCAGCATCTCGCCAACGGGTTGCTCAGCCATGTCGAATATCCGACCGCTTCAGCGATCTACGCTTCGTCTGCGGGCTCTTCGTCTGGTTCAAGGATGGCTTCTTCGTCCACCTCTTCAGTCTGCACGATGCCGTAGTCTTCCGGATCGTAGTCCTCATCAGCGAACTGTTCCCACTCAGCTTCGGCTTCCTGCAGTTCTTCAAGCGCCTGTGCAGCGGCAAGCGGATCCTCGTCATCACGGTGGATAATCACACGCACGGTTGGGGTCAGGCCAGTATCCAACCGGACGACAACGTCAAAAGAGCCCAGCTCACGCAGTGCGCCATCGCCGATGCGGCGGCGGTCGATATTCAATCCGATCTCAGCTTTCAACGCGTCGGCGATCTCCGCATTGGTAACAGAACCATATAGCTTGCCACGTTCACTGGCCCGCACGGGGAAGTAGAGCGTGAGTTCCTCGATCCCCTCAGCGATCTCCTGGAAGCGCTTTTCGCGCTCGGCGCGGCGCATATCAGCCTTCTTGCTGAGGTTCTCCAGTGATTTGATCATGCCAGGGGTTGCACGCACTGCCAGACCCTGCGGCACCAAGTAGTTGCGCGCATAGCCGGGGGCCACATCCACGATCTCGCCCGCCACACCCTGCTTGTACACATCTTCAAGTAGAATCACCTTCATAACAGTCTTCTCCACAGGCAAAATAAGGTTTTCGGTCTTTACCCGAAAACGCATGAATCAAGGTCTTGTCTTAATGGAAGCACAGGGTATGTTACCGTATTGGAATAGAGCCCTGCAAGGGAAAACGGGGCTGTTGGTGTAACAGCCCCGCCGGTGTTTTCAGTCTGTACGGAGTTATGCGGTCGGCTCCGGCAGTTCCATTTCTTCCTGTGCGGTGAAGGTCAGTTCATCGTCAACGTAGTCGACGAGAATGGTATTGACACCATCCAGATCACCGGAAAGGATGCGGTCAGAGAGTGCATCTTCGACCTTGTTCTGGAGGACCCGGCGCAGCGGCCGTGCTCCAAACTCGGGATCGTAGCCCTCTTCGGCCAGATAAACCTTTGCAGCCTCGGTCAGCTCAATGCGCAGACCATGCTCCTCCAGGCGTTCCTGAACCCGCTCCAGCAGGATGTCCACGATCTGGGTGATCTCATCCTTGGAGAGGGCACGGAATACAATCGTTGCATCCACACGGTTGATGAACTCAGGGCGGAAGGCACGGCGGAGCGCATCCATGAGCTTCTTGCGCATCTCGCTGTATTCGTGCTGCTGGTCCTGCTCCTCACTGCGCGGGATATTGAACCCAAGCTGGGTGCCACGCTGGATGAGGTCGGCGCCGATGTTGCTCGTCATGATGATGAGCGCGTTGCGGAAATCAACCATACGACCGCGCGCATCGGAGAGGTGGCCCTCTTCCATGATCTGCAGCAGCATGTTGAATGTCTCCGGGTGCGCCTTCTCGATCTCATCAAAGACGACAATGGAGTAGGGGCGGCGGCGGATGGCCTCGGTCAGCTGACCGGCATCCTCATAGCCCACATATCCGGGCGGCGAACCGACCAGACGTGCCACATTGTGGCGCTCCATAAACTCACTCATATCCAGTTGGATGAGTGCGTCTTCACTGCCGAACAGGAACTCGGCCAGAGCTTTGGTGAGCTCCGTCTTGCCGACACCCGTCGGGCCAAGGAAGATGAACGATCCAACCGGGCGGCGCGGGTCTTTGAGACCTGCGCGTGCACGCCGGACCGCCTTGCTGATCGCAACGATGGCTTCGTCCTGGCCGACGATGCGCCGGTGCAGGGCCTCTTCCATCTCCAGCAAGCGCGCGCTCTCTTCCTGAGCGATGCGTGTTACCGGGATACCGGTCCACATTGCAACGACTTCGGCGACATCTTCAGCAACAACCTGAGCACGCTCGTCCTCACCCCAGCCGGAGCGAATACCGCCCAGCCAGTCAGTCAGGTAGTCACGGCGGCTCGTCAGGTCCTGCTCAGTCTCACCCTCTTCAAAATCGCCTTCCTCAAGCCGGATATTGACTTCTTCCAGCTCTTCTTCAGCGCGGCGTACATTGATCGCTTCCGGCGACTTGTACATCCGCACCCGGGCGGCGCTCTCGTCGATCAGGTCGATGGCCTTGTCCGGCAGGAAGCGGTCAGGCACATACCGGGCCGAAAGATTGGCCGCGGCCTCAATGGCCTCGTTGGTTATGGAGAGCGCATGGTGATCCTCGTAGGGGCGGCGAATGCCCTTGAGGATTTCGATGGTCTCTTCAATTGTTGGTTCTTCGACGGTAATCGGCTGGAAGCGGCGTTCCAGCGCGGCATCGTTTTCAATGTGACGACGGTATTCATCGAGCGTGGTCGCGCCAATGGTCTGCAGTTCGCCCCTTGCCAGGGCAGGCTTCAGAATGTTGGCGGCGTCCACAGAACTGCCCGCAGACCCTGCGCCGACGAGCATATGCACCTCGTCGATGAACAGGATGCTGTCGGACTGTGTCAGCTCCTCAATGACCCGCTTCAGGCGTTCTTCAAACTGACCACGGTACATCGTGCCCGCGACCAGTGACCCTACGTCAAGCTGCAGAACGCGTTTGCCGAGCAACGGCCCGGGGATTTCACCGGCGACGATGCGCTGTGCAAGGCCTTCCACAATTGCGGTTTTCCCGACGCCCGGCTCGCCGATCAGGGCAGGGTTGTTCTTCGTGCGGCGGCTCAGAATCTGGATAACGCGCTCGATTTCCTCTTCACGACCGATGATGGGGTCAAGCTTGCCTTCTTCGGCCAGCTGAGTGAGGTCTGTTGCGAGCTGGTCAACCAGCGGCGTTTTCTGGCTGCTGCTTGAGCGCGAGCTTGATGATGTTGTCTCACGACGCCGGGGTGCTGGCGGGCTTGGGCGTGCTGACGGACTATCCTGAAGGATGCGGCGAGTCTGCTTGCGGATATCATCCGGGGAGATATTGAGTGCTTTGAGCACATCGATAGCCACGCCTTCATTGTAGCGGATAAGAGCCAGGAGCAGATGCTCGGTGCCGATATAATGATGGCCCATGCGACGGGCCTCGTCAACGGCGAGTTCGAGCACTTTCTTCGTCCCGGGGGAAAGATCCAGCCGGGCGAAGGGCTGGCGTTCACCGGACTTGGTCTTGCGCTCCACGAGCGCTTCGATCTGCTTCAAGTCAAGTCCGAGTTCACGCAGCACACGTCCTGCCACACCGCCTTCCTCGCGCATCAGCCCGATCAGCAGGTGTTCAGTTCCAATATAGCTGTGCTGTAAACGTTCGGCTTCCTCTTGTGCCAGGCTCAACACCCGGCGAGCACGCTGAGTAAAGCGCTGCATCTTGTCGGGCATAATCTAGCCCCTCCATCCCTTACACTGCCGAGGGTGTCTATTAGTTGCTACACCACATCCTACGTACCGGGATACTACCGTACGAGCACCTAAACTGCTAGTCTCACTGGGTGCGTGACTATCATATCTTTGTATGAACAATCAGTGGATATGGTAGTATCGTCTATTATAAGTGGCGGAGTCAATCTTTTTCAAACACCATGGGCCAATTCTTGTACAATACACACATTCTAACAGAAATCCCGCTCGCCGATAGTGAAGCTATCCTTGATGCGCATACCCTGGAGCAGGTTCCTGTTACGCGCTGGACAGCGTTTTCGTGGTCCCACAGTCGCCATACTCTTTTTGCAACATGCAGACGCCGCTACTATCTGCACTACTACGGCAGCCGCCGCATCAGGGAAACCAACAGCCGGGTGGTGCGTGCCATCTGGTGGCTCAAGCAGATCACCCCAATGTCAGCCTGGATAGGTACCGTCGTCCATGAGGCCGCCGCGGCCGCGCTGCGGGCCGTGCGTGACGGCATGCCGGTTCCGGATGTCCGCGTCTTGGCCCGCGAACGCTTTGCCGCCGGACTGGAAGCTTCAGCACGGGGCCGTAAGTTGGATGGACGGTGGCTCGTTCTCTGGCCGGATGCGTATGGCGGTTCTGGTACCGGCAGCCCAGAAGAACTGCTCGAAGGACTGCTCGACAACCTGTTGGCCAGCGACACTTACAAATCCCTAACAAACCTTCCGGGCGGTCTGTTTCAGGAGATCGACGAAGCATTCCAATCGTTTGAGCTGGAAGGCATTGCCCGGCTTGGTACGGTCAGGACTTTTGCCATCCCTGATGTGCTTATCCTCAACGATAGGACCCTACGCATTGTTGACTGGAAGACCGGCAGCACAACACCGGATAGTGTGCGCTGGCAAGCGGGCATATACCAGCTGTACGCCGGGCTGACCTACGATCTTCAGGAAGAAGAAATCAGCGTGGAGATCGTCGACCTGACGCAAGGTTCAAGCGGGGAACCCGCCGGTGGCACACCCGGATTCGCTGAAACACGCGCCTTTATTGAAACCAGCATCGCGGAGATGGTAGATCTGATGGCCGATGTCGACTATCATACGGTATCCATACGTGACTTTCCCATGACAGACGATCTGACCCTGTGCCAGACCTGTAATTTCAAGCGAGCGTGTCGGCGTGAGTAACTACGTTGGCGAACCCAATCCACGTACCATGTTTCTGGAAGGCCCGTTCGGCGCGGGCAAGACAACCTTTGCTGTTGAAACCCTCTTCGCCTGGTTGGAAGCAGACATCCCCCCTGAGCAAATCGTGATCACAGTGCCCCAGCGTACGCTGGCCCGCCGCTATATTCTGGCACTGCGCAGCGTCGATCGGCCTGCCTCAGGCGATGTCTCGATCCGGACTTTGAACGGCCTGGCACAGGACATGGTGGATATCTACTGGCCGGTGGTCGCGCCTGAGTACGGCTTCAGTGACCCGGAGCTGGCCCCACGCTACCTGACGATTGAGACCGCGCAATATGTGATCGGGCGCTTTGTGGATGACGCGGTTGAACGCGGCGAGTTCGAAGCCATTAAAGCCACGCCACAGGTCATCGCGCGGCAGATCATCGACAATATGGGTAAGGCCGCGCTGATGGATGTGCCCTACACGGCGATCCCCGAACTGCTCACACAAGCCTGGGGGCCGCAGAGAGCCCGCAAGCGTGTACTGGCCTACCAGACCGCCGGGCAGATCGCTGAGCAGTACCGCACTTACTGCCTTAAGAACCGTCTGCTTGACTATGCGCTGCAAATCGAGCTGTTCGTCGATCTGCTCAAGAAGCCGCCGATTAGAGAACGGTTCTACGGGCAGTACAGTTACATCATCGCCGACCATGTTGAAGAAGAAGCAGCGCTGATGCACGATCTGCTCGTGGAATGGACAAACCGGGCAGAGGGCATGCTGGTCGTCGCCGATTGGGATGGTGGCTTCCGGGTATTTCTGGGAGCTGCACCAGAGGGAATCGACAGATTGCGCGAGGCGTGCGATGGCGTGATGACCATGGGTGACAGCCTGATCCCCGAGCCTGCACTAAAGGCTTTACAGCAAGAGATCGCGCATGGCATCAAACCAGAGGCGGTTGAGCCAGTGGAAACAGACGAGCTGGGTTACAGCTTTGCGTTCCACAACTTCTATCCGCAGATGCTCGACTGGGTGGCTGACAAAATTGCGTGGCTGGTAGATGAAGAAGGTGTACCACCGCGCGAGATCGCCGTACTGGCCCCGTTCCTCTCCGATGCACTGCTGTTCTCATTGACGTATAAAATCGAGAAGCGCGGCGTACTGACTCTATCACACCGGCCCTCGCGCGCCTTGCGTGACGAGCCTGCGGCGCGCACTCTGCTTACGCTAACGGCACTGGCCCACCCTCACTGGGGTCAGATGCCCCCACAGCCTGATGTCGCCGATGCATTGGCACAGGCCATTGGCGATCTCGACCCGGTGCGAGCCCAGCTGCTCACCAAGATCGTTTACCGGCCCAACAGCGACCCACCACTGACCTCGTTTGACAATATCAAACCAGAGATGCAGGCTCGCATCACTTACCGGGCGGGCCAGCTCTACGATGATCTGCGCTTCTGGCTGCTGGAAGATTATCCACAGCGGTACGAGGGGCAAACAGCCCCCTTGGACCACTTCTTCAGTTTGTTGTTCGGTGAGGTGCTGTCACAGGCTGGCTACGGATTCCACAACAGCGCAACAGCCGGACGGGTTACCGCGGAGCTGGTCGAGTCGGCACGCAAGTTCCGGCAGTCGCTGTATTCGGAAGGGGCGAGCCTTGATGCCATTGGCAACCGCTACTTCGACATCGTGAGGCAGGGGCTGCTCAGTGCACTGTACGTCGCCAGCTGGCGGGATGAACTGGCCGATGCGGTCTTTATCGCTCCGGCCTACACCTTCCTGCTGCGCAACCGCCCCGTTGACGTGCAGTTCTGGTTGGATGTCGGGTCAACGGGTTGGTGGGAACGCCTCGACCAACCGCTGACTCACCCATATGTGCTTTCACGCACTTGGCCGCAGGAGCGCATCTGGCAGGACTCCGATGAGGTGGAGCACCAACGCGACATGCTCTGGAAGATCACACAGGGGCTGGTGCGCCGTGCCCGGCGCCACATCTACCTGGGGATCAGCGACCTCGGCGAGCAGGGGTTCGAGCAGCGCGGCCCACTGCTGACCGTGTTCCAGGGCATCTTAGGGCGGCATCCACAAACACCGGACGTGGACAATACAGACCATGAGTGAGATCAAACTCCGCGAGACACAGGAATCTGTTGTCAGCTATGCGGGCGGCAAGATGGGCGTTTCGGCTGTGCCCGGAGCGGGCAAAACGACAACCCTCAGCTATTTGGCCGCCGCGCTGGTCGAACGTCTGACCGCGCAGGGCGTAGTCGACAATCAGGAAGTGCTCATTGTCACTTTGACAAACTCCGCGGTGAACGCCTTCCGAGGCCGCATTGCGCGCATCGTCCAGCAGGAGCGCGGCCTGCTGCCCTATATCGGCTACCGGGTGCGGACCCTGCACAGCCTGGCCCACGATATCGTCCGCATGCGCCCGGGGCTGGTCGGTTTGAGCGAGAACTTTGATATCGTTGACGAACGTGTGACATCCGGCATTATCGATGAACTGGCCACCGCCTGGATCCGGACCAGCGGTGAGACACTGGTTGACTATGTCGATCTGCCCAATGCCGAAACTCTGGAACAGAAAGTATGGCAGATCCGCCGCCATGCCACGGATCTTATCCGTGACATCGCTTATGAGACCATACGGCTGGCCAAGGACAACCTGTGGGAACCGGACGAAATGCGCGAACGCTTGAAAGACCTCCCGCCAACCATACAACCGGCCCTGGCTGAGGTCGGCATTGAGATGTACGAAAACTACCAGCGTGCCTTGCAGATCCGCGGTGCGGTTGACTTCGACGATCTGGTTCGTCTGGCAATGCAGGCGCTGCGGGCCGACGACGAGTTCCTGCAGCGGCTCAGGCGCAGGTGGGTTTACATCCTGGAGGATGAGGCGCAGGACTCCAGCCAGCTGCAAGAGCGCATGCTCTCCCTGCTGGCCGGAGATGACGGCAACTGGGTGCGCGTGGGTGATCCCAACCAGTCGATCTACACGACGTTCACTACAGCCGATGCCAACCTTTTGGTCAACTTTCTGCGCAGACCCGATGTCGAATCCCGGCCGCTGCCTGTCTCCGGGCGCTCATCGCAGGCCATTATCGATCTGGCAAACCGGCTGGTCGAATGGTCCAATACAGACGAACTGATACCCCATCTGCACGGTGCACTGACACAACAGCCGCGCATCGAACCAACCGGCCCCGACGATCCACAGCAAAACCCGGATGATGGGCTGATCCACATCGACTGGGACGGCAAGACGAACATCACGCCGGAGCGCGAGATCAACCGGATTGTACAGTCCATTGAGCGCTGGCTGCCCGAGCACCCGGATTGGACTGTCGCCGTGCTGGTCCCAGCCAACACCCGTGGCTTTAAAGTCGCAGAAGCGCTGCGCGAGCGCAGCATCCCCTATGAGGAATTGCTGCGCAGCACATCAGCAACGCGATCAACCGCATACCGTCTTTACCGGGTGCTTTCCTATCTCAGCGATCCGACCGAAGCCCGGCAGTTGGCCCGCCTGTTTGATGAGGTGTGGTGGCCGGTCTACGTTGAAGTGGATGAAGCGCTTGACGACCGGCAATCCGATCCGGCTCGTGAGTTGGCTCGTGATCAACTCAGGCAGCTAAGCACGGTGGAACGCTATCTGTGGCCGGGCCCGGAAGGCGACTGGCTCGATGCTCTGGATGAAGCAACGGACGACGTCATTGTGATGTTGGACGACTTCCGTACCCAGATCCGGCTGTGGCTGGAAGCAGCCACTCTGCCCATCGACCAGCTCATCCTGACCGTATCCCTCGACCTGTTCACCAACCAGGCCGATCTGGCTCTTGCACACAAACTGGCTGTCGTCCTGAAAGGAATCGCTCGAAGCAACCAGGACTACCGCATTGCCGAACTGAGCCGCGAACTGCGCGTCATTGCGGACAACGAACGCCGTTTCATTGGGTTTGATGAGGCTGCCAGCGGATACGAACCGCGCCCCGGTGTTGTTACCATCGCCACGATGCACGCTGCCAAAGGTCTGGAATGGGACCGTGTCTATCTGATGTCCGTGAGTACATACGACTTCCCGACCGCCCAACCGGGCGACTCGTTTATCGCGGAAAAGTGGTTCATCCGTGACGACCTCAACATACCGGCGGAGGCCCGCCGCCAGATCGAGTTGATCATGGCCGGGCGACCGGGCGATTATGTAGAAGGGCAGGCCTCACGTGAAGCACGTGAAGCCTACGCGGCCGAACGACTGCGGCTGCTGTACGTTGGGATCACACGGGCCAGACGCGATCTGATCCTCACCTGGAATATGGGCCGCTTCTGGAATCGAGGCCGCGAGAACCGCCCCGCGCAGGCGATGATCGCCTTGAAGGGAGTGCCTTCCACGTGAACAGCGGACCATTCGCCCATCTCAACCAGGAGCCGAAGCTGCCGCGTGTCCTGCCCGAATCACCGGTTGAGGCCGGAACACTGCTGCCTCCGGCGTTTCAGTTCAGCCAAAAGACACTGCAGGACTACGTTGACTGCGCCCGCCGTTTCCAGCTTAACACCACACAGGGGATCCGGTGGCCTGCTGCCGAATCGGAGCCCATCGATGAGGTGGAACACTTTATGGAGCAGGGGGCACAGTTCCATCTGTTGGTGCAGCGCTATCTGAATGGCGTCGACCAGGAGCTGCTCAAGCCCGCCGATCCGCTGTTGGCACGTTGGTGGCAGCACTTCCTGGAAAATCCACCGCCCGACCTGCCGGAGGCAAAACGCATACCGGAAGTCATGCTGTCGATGCCAGTTGGTGCTCAGCGGCTGGTTGCACGCTTCGATCTGGTTGCCCTTGATCCGGGCGAACGGATCGTTATCGCCGATTGGAAAACCAGCCGGAGCCGTCCACAGCGGCAGGATCTGGCCGCCCGTATGCAAACTCGCATCTATCCGTTTGTGATGGTTGAGGCAGGGCATCATCTGTTTGGTGGCGCCATCAAACCTGAGCAGGTGGAGATGATCTACTGGTTTGCCGAGCATCCTACTAGGCCGGAACGATTCACCTACGACTCCCGGCAGCATCAGGCCAATCATACTCTGATCACCGGGTTGATAGACGATATCCTGGGTCGTGATCCGGAGTCTATCTGGCCGCTGACCGATGAGCGCAGGCACTGTCGCTACTGCGTATACCGGTCATTATGCGAACGGGGCGTGAAGGCCGGGCGTTTGGACAGTGGCACCGATGACCTCGACCCAACCCTGGCCGCTGGCGATGCCACCCTCGGCTTCGACCTGGACGATGTAGATGAGATCGCGTTTTGAGCCGGAAGCATATCCTTCAACTGTTGGGTCTGGGTCTGCTGCTGACCGCTGTGGGCGGGGGTATGCTGTTGTTCGGGCGTCCCGCTGAGAATCACCCAGTCGAAACGCTGGCTCAGGTTCAACCCACCGAGACGCTGCTGCCTGCTGCCACACAGGCTCCCTCCGGCCAGCTCGAACGGAGCGTGCCCCGGCTGCCCTCGCGAACACCAACACCAACCCAAACGCCGACTGCGACCCCCTTACCCTCCGCCACGCCGACTGCGACCCCGGTTGATACGGCGGTACCCGAGACCAACGCGCCTATCGTCTGGAACCAGGATGAGAAGAATGCTCTGACATGGCTGTGTGCCGGTGAGGTCGGCGGGATGGGAGCTGTCCGCGATGATGCCTGCCTGTCAGTCATCTCAACGGTGCGCGCGCGCTACGCGTACCCCAACGGCTTCGCTGAGACTGACGTGATCAGTACGTTGCTGCGGCCCAACCAGTTCAACGTACCGATTGAAACTGAGACGCCGCATCCGGACTCATCACTGATGGCTGTTGTAGAAGCCTATGCTGCAGGTGCACGGGGTTCGTGCAATGGCTACCTGTATTTCAACTCCATCCCCGATGGTCCCTCCGAATGCCGGATCAATGGGGCCGGAGGGTTATTCATTCAATTCCACAACACATGGTGAGATATGGAATATATTCTCGAAGG
Source organism: Chloroflexota bacterium (assembly GCA_010092885.1). GTDB lineage: Bacteria > Chloroflexota > Anaerolineae > Aggregatilineales > UBA3940 > TC-195. The sequence continues at coordinate 129,152 of JAADYX010000159.1, forward strand.
GCCGGAAACGCCGCCCACTCGCACGATCTATAAACTGCTGATCGGCTCGATCGTGCCGCGTCCCATCGCATGGGTATCGACAGTCAATGCCGAAGGCCAGCCTAACCTTGCACCGTATTCGTTCTTCAATGGCATTAACTCCAACCCGCCGCATTTGCTCTTCTGCCCCGGGGTGCGAGCGACGGACCACCAGCCGAAGGATTCGCTGCTCAATGTGCAGGCAACGGGCGAGTTCGTGGTGAACGTGGTCACGGAGGAACTCGCCGAAGCCATGAACATCACTGCCACCGAATTCCCGGCTGATGTCAACGAGTTTGAAGCGGCTGGTCTGACACCCGCCAAATCACGATCGGTGCTGCCCCCGCGCATTGCCGAAAGCCCAATCAACTTTGAGTGCCGTGTTACGCAGGTTGTCGCCATCGGCGATCTTAGCCAGCCGGGCTCAGGGGCTGTGGTGATCGGGCGCATCGTGTGCGTGCATGTCCGCGATGATGTGCTGCTCCCCGGAGATAAGATCGATATCGAAAGCCTGCGCCCGGTCGGCAGGCTGGCGGGTGCGGGCTACACGCGCGTGCGCGATATCTTTGAAATGAAACGCCCGCCCTCACAGGTCACACCCAGTCGCAAATCCGATTGAAATATCTAAGACCATACGTTACACTTCCCCAACTTGACTGGTAAAAATCAAGCACACTGTCTGACCTGTGTGGTCGTGCCGCCACGGCGGTTCCACCGGGGATGATGACAGTGGACGGGCGCACAAAGCGCCGCAAAACGATGAAAGGAATAGAGGAAAGATGGCATCATCCGTCGTTTCAATGAAGGCCCTGCTTGAGACGGGCGTTCACTTCGGCCACCGTACGCGCAAATGGAACCCAAAGATGGACCGTTATATCTTTGGTGAGCGTAACGGCATCCACATTCTCGATCTTCAGCAAACTCTCAGAGCGATCAACAATATTGCGCACATGGTGACACAGACCGTTGCCGATGGTGGCACGATTCTGTTTGTTGGTACCAAGCGGCAGGCGCAGGAGACGATCTCCTACGAGGCCAATCGGTGCCGCATGCCGTATGTTAATGAGCGCTGGCTGGGTGGCACCCTGACCAACTGGCGCACGATCCGGCAGCGTATTGACCACCTTAAGAACCTTGAAGAGCGGCGCGACTCCGGTGAGTTTGAGCTGCTCACCAAGAAAGAGGCACTCACCCTTGAGCGCGAGATCGCGAAGTTGAATGTACGCCTTGGCGGTATCCGTGATATGAGGGGTCTGCCTGATCTGCTCTACATCGTGGATGTTCGCCGCGAGCAAACGGCCGTACGCGAGGCCAACCGCCTGGATATCCCCATTGTGGCGATGGTCGACACCAACTGCGATCCGGACAATATCGACTATGTTATCCCCGCCAACGACGACGCCATTCGCGCCATCAAGCTGGTGACGAGTGTCATGGCGAACTCGGTGATTGAAGGTATTGCCGTACGCGAAGAAGATCTGGGCGATGTTGAACTTGCTGCTGAATACGACGAATACGAGTTCGAGCAGGGCGGCGATGAAGAGGGCGATCTGCTTGGTGCCGCGACCCTGCGCAAGATCGCCGAAGGCAGTGTATTCGGCGATGAGGAAGAAGATCAACAAGAGGATCAACAGGAGCCCGCCTAGTCGGGCATGTCCCTGACCCTTATGGTACACTACGGCGTGGGGCTGCGGCCCCACGCAGGCCAAACCCGCTTCATACGGACAGGAGTCACTATGGCAGCAGTCACTGCACAGATGGTCAAAGAACTGCGTGATCAGACTGGCGCTGGACCGCTCGATTGCAAGAAGGCACTGGAAGAACACGACGGCGACTTTGAGAAGGCCAAGGAGTACCTCATTGAGCGCGGACTGGCGAAGGCCGCTAAGAAGGCGGGCCGGGAAGCCAGCGAGGGTCGTATCGAGACCTATACGCACATCGGCGGACGGGTCGGTGTGATGGTGGAAGTCAACTGTGAGACGGACTTCGTCGCGAACACCGACCAATTCCAAGAACTGGCACGCGATCTCGCCTTGCAGATCGCAGCAACAAACCCTCAGTTCATCGATGTAGAGGATGTGCCAGCGGATGTGCTTGAGCCGGTCAAAGAAGCCTTCTACGCGGAAGCAAAAGAGCAGGGCAAGCCGGACAACGTCATCGAGAAGATTGTTGAGGGCAAGCTCAACAAACACCTTGACGAGATCTGCCTGCTGCGCCAACCCTTCGTCAAAGATGACGAACAGACCGTTCAGGATGTGATTGTCGCTGCCATTGCTGAACTGGGTGAGAACATCATGGTGTCACGCTTCGAGCGCTTTGAGATCGGCGAGGGGGCCGACGAAGAGTAATCGAAGCCCATGACCTTCGATAGAATTAACGGGGACCTCTACTTCAACGTATGGGTCCCCGTTTCCATGCCACGTGGAGGAACATCATGAGCACAGAACTTACGGGCACCCCTAAGTATTCACGTGTGCTGCTTAAGTTGGGTGGTGAAGCCCTTTCCGGGGAGAACGGCTTCGGCATTGATCCGCAGCGGGTTGTTGAACTCGCCAAGAAGATCAAGGCGATCAAGCAGCACGATATTGAGGTGGCGGTTGTGATCGGAGCAGGCAACCTGTGGCGAGGTCGCATCGGGCTTGAGGCCGGTATGGACCGCGCAACAGCCGACTATATGGGCATGATCGCCACGGTGATGAATGCCCTGGCCATGCAGGATGCGCTGGAACGGCAGGGCATCGTGACCCGTGTACAGACCGCCATCGAGATGCGGACAGTCGCCGAACCCTACATCAGGCTGCGGGCCATCCGTCATCTGGAAAAAGGCCGGGTTGTGATTATGGCCGCCGGGACAGGCAATCCATTCTTTACCACGGACAGCGCCGCCGCCCTGCGCGCCAACGAGATCAACGCGGAAGTGATGATCAAGGCGACTAAGGTTGATGGGGTGTACGACAGCGATCCCAAAACGGACAGCAGTGCCACGCGCTACGAGCACATGACTTTTATGGAAGCGCTCAACATGCGGGTCGGTGTACTGGACAGCACCGCCTTAACCCTCTGTATGGACAACAGCATGCCTATCATTGTGATGAATCTATGGGAAGATGGCGCCCTGCAGAAGGCTATCCTTGGGCAGAGTGTAGGCACCATGATCAGTTAGAAGACGGGGGCGAACCACGCGCCCCCTTGCTCATTGACGTCTACTGGCCGGTCAGCCTAAAGGTGTTGAGGATCTCAAAGGCATTGAAGCCCTCATCGTTGACAAAGCTCATGGCGAATGTCTGGCCGTTGGCCACTACAAACCGGAAGTAACGCCCGTTTGATGCTGTTGCCTCCACACCGTTGTAGTTGGGATCATCAATGTCACTGACATCATAGCTCAAACCAGGCGCACGGTCGGCCATTACCTGCGCCACAATGCTGCTCGTATTGGTGGTGTTGAACGTTTCAATGAAGCCATCGCCACCACCCGGCCCGCTGAAACTCACATCTATCGCTTCTTCGTCCTCGTCCGGCCACGCCCAGGACCAACCATTCGGCACTGTGATAGCGTAGGGTTGTACCGGATTGTTGAAATCGAGAATGGGCTCGCCCGGATCCACGCGGTTGACGAAGGTGTAGTTCGCGAAGTAGTAATTGCCGTTATCATCATAGATCGCACGCAGTTGGATGCGGTCGAGCTCCTGGGGGCTGCCACCAGGCCAGGCACTCGCCGGGGGAACATCGGTAAACAGTTCAAACTCACCGTCTTCGTCAACCGTCACCGCGTCGAACTCCCCACCGGTGGAACCATCTACAGCCCCCCAGTGGAGCGTGATCCGCGTGCCGGGCTCCAGATTTACCCCGCGCACTGTAATCGGATCGCCCGGTTCACCGACATCCGGATTGAGCAGCACGCCCGGATCCGTACTGGGCACAACCGGGCCACCGTCGCCCTCATCGGTGCCGCCGTCTTCGTCACCTGTGGGATCGATCTGAGTGGGGTCAGGCAGCGGAGTCGGCGCGGCACTCCCGTCACCTTCGCCACCGTTGTCATCTCCTTCTTCCTCGGGGAAGGGGGTTTCGGTCATCAGCGGTTGGGAGGTGGCGTCCGGGTCAAGCGTCGGTGCCACAATGAACGTTGTCGGTGTGGCAGACGGTTCCGGCGTGACTTCAGCAGTCGGTTCTTCGGTTGGTTCCTCGGTAGCCTGCGCACCGCCAAACAGATTGCATGCGAGCGCAGATAATATAAGCGCAGCAGCGGCGGCTAGCACGGAAAGTCTCTGCATGGATTGACCTCAATATTGCGTTTTGCCGGTCTATTGTACCGGAAAGCCACAGGGTAGCTATAAAAAGGTTGACGTTGATCGGGCCATACGGTACACTTTTCTGCACGGTGCGCCCCATTCGTCTAGTGGACCAGGACGTAGCCCTCTCAAGGCTAAAACAGGGGTTCGAATCCCCTATGGGGCACAAAAACAGCCCACTCTGCGGAGTGGGCCGTTTTGTTCTCAGGTGGCACTCAGGAGACGGCAGTCTCCGATTGTTCAATCGGGCGGCCGATCATCTCGCGCGCAGAATCCACTTCACCGAACGTGTTCCACAGCAGCACCCCGCGCACTGTATCATCGGGATCCGTGTAGAAGATCCAGCCTTTTTCATCCGGCTCCTCCCAGCGGATCGTCGTGTGCAGCGCTGAGTCGATTTCGCCAACGGCCTCATACCCCATGTCAAAGATATCCGAGTAGAAGAACGGCAGATAGTCGTAGGTGTTCTCTTCACCAGCCATGTTGCGTCCGGCCATTTCGCCCTGCTGATTGGCGTTGTCTTCATGCTCCACGCGAATGCGCTTATTCAACGCCGGATTGAAGAAGTTGGCCACATCACCTGCTGCGTAGATGCTCGGATCTGAAGTGCGCAAGTGGCCGTCAACCTGTATGCCGTTGTCAACCTCCAGCCCGATATTCTCCGCGAGTTCGGTGTTGGGCTCAATACCGATGCCGACGATCACGCCGTCGACCTCAAGCGTTTCGCCATCATCCAACGTGACCAGGTAACCACGCCCACGCGGCTTGATGTCTTTAACGGTCTGTTTGGCGCGAATGTTCACCCCCTTTTCCTCGTATACCGTCGTGATATGGGAGGCTAACTCCTCCGGAAAGACGAGGCCGCCAATGTGGTCCTCAGGGAAGATGGTTGTCACCTGCTTGCCATTCATGGCCAAGGACGCACTGACCTCCATGCCGATAAAACCTCCGCCGATCACGGCGAACCGGTCGCGGCTTTCGATAAGTTGGTCAAGGTGTTTGTAGTCGCCCAGAGTGCGATAGTAGATGACGTTGATCAGGTCGCCGTTATCGAATGGCAGCTGCCGCGGTGATCCACCTGTTGCCAGCAGCAGTGCGTCGTACGTATACTGCTGGCCGCGGTCGTCCACGGCGATTTTGTCAGTGCGGTTGACATCAACGATGTGCCGCCCCAAGAAGATCGTCACGCCTTCGCGATCGCCTGTGCCACGTTTTATGTCATCTATTTCGGTGTCTTCTTCGGTGAGCAGATCTTTGGAAAGCGGTGGCCGATCGTATGGCAGCCTGTTCTCCGCGCTGACGATTCCGATTGAGCCGCTCTCGTCCACAGCGCGGATACCCTCCACGGCTGCATCAGCGGTCATGCCGCCACCTACGATCACGTACTGAAAATCCGGCATAGTGTTCCCTATAGTCTCATGTCATTCGTTATTTTGACATTAAACAAGCCGGATCGGATCCGCGTTAACAGCGTCTATACATCCTGTTGGACCTCCCGGTAAGCGGCATGCTCACTCCCCTTCACCCGGTCAAAGGCGCGCTGCATCCACCGGGTGAAGGGTGTCCGCAGGTGGCTGTCCACCAGCATGGTCAACGCAAGGATCTTCTGCCTGAATGGCGAATCACTACGCAGGAGAGCCGTAAGGTAAGGGCGTGCTTCGTCACGCCGGCCTGCCCGCCACAGCGACTCGGCGCGGTGCTTGCGCATGTAGCCAAAGGCCTCGCGGCGCCGGTGGGCAATCTCATCGGGCAGGTCGGGCTGTTCGTACACGCGGGTTATGATGCGCTCCCAATCTTCGGCAAACAGAACCGATTGGCTGACTGTCTTGCTCTCACCGTGCAGCCGGAAGCCCGCTCGCATGCCCGGCACATGGTGGGGGATAAACCCATTGAGTGCCATGCGCAGCCAGTATTCGGTATCCATCTGGTAGTGGAGAGTCTCGTCAAACAGCCCGATTGCCTCCTGAACCTCCCGCCGCCAAAAGCATCCCTGCTGCGGAATGACGAGTGTGTTTGTCAGTGCACGTTGCAGGTCGAAGGGCATGCCGTACACCGGATCGAGCCGGTCACCCGCCTCATCGATGAACCACAGATCCCCGTATGAGGATGGCACTTCAGGGTGCGCAGCAAAGTGCGCCACAACCTCCCTGATCACACCGGGCAGCAGGATGTCATCCGAATTGAGGTAGGTGAGGATCTGACCGTTCGCCCGCCTGAGCCCTTTGTTGATCGCATCCGATTGGCCCCGATCCGGCTCTGAAATCCACGTAAGCCGCGGATCGTCGACCGAACGCAGCACATCAAGCGTGGAGTCGGTTGAGCCGCCATCCATCACAATGTGCTCGATGTGCGGGTAGTCCTGCTCAAGGACACTCTCCAGGGTGGCACCGATGAATGCTCCCTGATTGAACGATGGCGTGACGACTGAGACAAGCGGCCCGGTCATGGTCTGCTCCCCGGATAGTGTGCGGTATAATGGCACGCGTGATGCGCATCTCTGTCATTATACCGACGTACAACCGTGCCCGGCTGGTTCAGGAAACGATCGCCAGCTTGTTGAGTCAGACTCGGATACCCGATGAGATCATCGTGGTGGATGACGGCTCAACGGATGATACGCCTGCGATTCTTCAACAGTACAGTGAGCCTGTTCGTGTGTTCAGCCAATCCAACCAGGGACGCTCAAACGCACGCAACAGAGGCTTGCAGGCAGCCGAGGGCGATCTGATCACTTTTCTCGACTCTGACGACACGCTGCCACCAACCAGCATTGAAAAGCGTGAAGCGTATCTGGTGTCTCATCCGGAGATGCATGCCGTCTACTGTGATGTCGCCTACCAGAATGATGACCAGGAACTTGGCAGATTTTCGGCAATCCGGCCCGGACCGCGTCCTTCAGGCACTATCTTCGCTGAGTTGGCACGACACAACATGGTGGGGCCACCGGCAGCCGTCCTCTTCCGGGCGGCCTGTACACACGCCTTTCGCCCGGAGCATGAACCCGTCGAGGACTACGATCTATGGCTGCGTATGGCGACTCAGTGCGCGTTCGGCTATCTGGGCGAACCTCTCGTCACCTATCGAGTCCACGCGGATATGAGCACCCTCTCGGAGTCACAGGCCATGCAGGAGGCGATCATGCGCATCCATAATCAGACCGTGCAACGGCCCGCCTTCACTGCTCTGAGCCCCAAGCAGAAAGCGCGCATCCTTTGTTCACACGGTATCCTCTTTGCGGAATACGGACATATGGAGCCTGCCAGGCACCGGTTCCGCACAGCGATTGAAACGGCACCATTCTATCCTGGTGGCAGCCTGCTCTTTACCGCTGGTCTGTTGGGCCGGAGCCTATTTCTGCGGATGATCAGGGCACGGCGCAGTCTGCGCGGCGATGTGAGTTGGGCATCATGAGAATCCTTATTACGATCACCGGCTGCCCTCCCAGCGTCGGTGGTGCCCAGATCTATACGCACTATCTGGCGCGGCATCTGTCTGAACAAGGCCATACCGTACATATGGCCACACACTGGGACGAAACCCGTCATGACTGGCTGATGGGAACCACACTCCGCGCCCCGACCGAAGACAAAACGTACGTGGTTGACGGCGTTCCGATCTACCGGTTGGGCCTGTCTCGGTCCCAAAAAGCGCGGCTTCTGCCAGCAGCAGTAAGCTACTACGCTCTGCAAGGGTGGGCCATCAACCAGATAGCTGCGATTCTCTTGGAGAAGCTGCATACATTGGGCACTAACTGGGATGTCGTACATAACGTGCGCATGGGTCGCGAGGGCCTCAGCTTTGCCTCACAGCAGTTCGCGCGGGAGATGGATGTGCCCTTTGTGCTTTCCCCGCTGCACCATCCCCGGTGGAGTGGCTGGCTGCATCGTCATTACCATAGGCTCTACCGTTCAGCCGACGCCGTCATCGCCCTCACGAACGCCGAACGCGAGACGCTGTCGCAGCTTGGCGTTCCACCTGAGCGGATAACCGTTACCGGCATCGGGCCCGTATTGAGCGATAAGGCAGACGGCGGGCAGTTTCGTGCAGTCTACGGTTTACAGGAGCATCCCATCGTGCTTTTCCTCGGGCAGCACTATGCATATAAGGGCATTGAAGCCCTTGTGGAAGCAGCCCCGCAGGTCTGGTCCGCTCACCCTAATGCACAGTTCGTGTTCGTCGGGCCGCCGACTCCGTCCTCAGGAGCCCTCTTTGAGAAACACGTCGACCCGCGTATTCACCGGTTGGGCACGGTTGACCTGCAAACGAAGACCGATGCCCTGGCCGCCTGTGACCTTCTATGTGTACCCTCTTCGCAGGAAAGCTTTGGTGGTGTATATGTAGAAGCGTGGACCATGGGCAAACCGGTCATCGGAGGCAGTGCCCCTGCCATCCAAAATGTGATCACGCAAGGCAAGGACGGGTTCACCGTGGACCAGAATCCAGGGATGATAGCCAAGCATATTATCGCGCTGCTCAGCGACCATACTCTGCGCCAGCAGATGGGCAAAGCCGGTCAGCGGAAGGTCACGGAGAGGTACTCTTGGGAAAAGTTGGCTGCGCTTACGTTGGCGAGCTATTCGGTGGACACATCCAAGAACCCGGTATAGACTGGCACAAATGACAGACTTTGTTGAAGAGCAAACCTCTCTATGACCCACGATTTTGTGATCATCGGCTCCGGTTTTGGTGGCAGCGTCTCGGCAATGCGCCTGACCGAAAAAGGCTACGATGTCCTGGTTTTGGAACGCGGCAGGCGCTTTGAGGATAAGGATTTCCCCAAGACCAATTGGAACATCGCCAAGTTTCTATGGTTACCAGTGGCGCGCTGCTTTGGCATGCTGCAGTTCACGCTGCTTAATGGGGTGATGGCCATGCATTGGAGCGGGGTAGGGGGAGGCAGCATCGGGTATGCGAATGTGATGCTTGAGCCTTCCGATAAGCTGTTTGACAACCCCGCTTGGAACCGCATGGCTGACTGGAAACTGCTCCTGCGCCCTCACTTCGATACGGCCAAGCGCATGCTCGGCGTGACTCCAAATCCTAATCTGACTCCCGCTGATGATACGGTGCGGCAAATCGCTGAAGAGCTCGGCACGGATGACACCTTCGCGCCGACGGATGTAGCCGTGTTCTTTGGAGAACCGGGCAAGACTGTGCCCGATCCGTATTTTGGTGGTGAAGGCCCGGATCGGGCCGGCTGTACGGCATGTGGAGGCTGCATGGTCGGCTGCCGGCATAACGCCAAAAACACCATGCTGAAGAACTATCTCTATTTTGCGGAGAAATGGGGAGCGGAGGTTCGGGCCAATGCTCAAGTCGTTGACATTGTGCCCCTGCCCGGTGAGCAACCAGATGGCGCGCGCTATGAGGTGGTCTATAAGAATCCGAAAGACCTTGTCGGGAAAGAAACGCGCATTCGCACGCGTGGAGTGGTCGTAGCTGCGGGCGCACTCGGCACGCTGAAACTGCTGTTCCACTGCCGCGATGTGTCTGGCTCGCTCAAGGATCTCTCGCCCCGGCTCGGTGATAGGGTCCGTACGAACAGCGAAGCGCTGCTCGGTGTGACCTCTTACGACCGCGAGACCGATTACTCACGCGGGGTCGCGATCACATCTATTGTCAACGTGGACCCGATCACACATCTGGAACCCGTTCGCTACCCGGCGAAATCAGGCTTCATCCGGATGATCGCCGCCCCTTTGGTCACCATGGGCGAGGCGGGATTTCTGAAGCGAGTCCTGTCCACTCTGCTGGAAGGACTGCGGCGCCCGCTGGATTTTCTGCACGCTAAAGTGTTTGCGAACTGGGCTCAGCGCTCGACGATTATGCTTGTCATGCGTGCCGATGACACACAAATGCGGCTGCGTCCTGGCCGCAACATATTCACGTTTTTCCAGCGGGGGTTGGTCGCTCATCGTGACGCGGATCAACCAGTCGGCGGGGAGATGCCCATCGCGCATGACATCACACGGCGCTTTGCCGAAAAGACTAACGGCGTGCCACAGGCAGCTTTCAACGAAACACTCTTCAACATCCCCACAACCGCCCATATCCTTGGCGGGGTACCGTTTGGAGAAACGGCTGAAGACGGTGTGATCGATCTGGCCTGTGAGGCACACAACTATCCTGGTTTGTTCGTCGTGGATGGCTCCATCATGCCGGGCAATCCAGGCGTGAACCCCACCCTGACTATTGTCGCGCTGGCGGAATATGCAATGAGCCGTATGCCCGTACGTGAAGGTTTCACACCATCGGTTCACCAACATATTCCGCAGCCTGCCGCCGCGGAGACTGACCATGCCTGAGAAACGCCGCCTGACGCCTGAATACATTGCCTCCATGTGCGAACGTGCGTTCCCTGACCGGCCCAACCAACAGATCGCGGAAGTTCGGATTCTCAACAGCCGCCAGCACGAGGTCACATCGTTCGAGCTGTGGTGGTTCACACCGGACGGGATCACCGACCACGAAGACCTCATCGCGCGCCGCTATGTGAGCACCGTGAGCTGGTGGCGGCCAGATGATCGGGGCAAAGCTCAGCGGGAGACAACCGTCACACGCTGGTTGGGTGAGACGGGGTTCCCTGTACCGAAGGTCTACACTCGGGAGTTCGGCGCCTATGGGGACGTCGTGCTCTTCGCCAGACTGCCCAATGATGACCCTATTGGGCGCAGCTCACGCCCGCTATCTGAGACTATCGTGCCCTACATAGAGCCCTTTGCGCAGCGCCTGGCGGAGCTTCACAGTTTGAGCCCACCGGATGAAGTACGTCGCGTACTGCCCTGGGTAACCTTGCCTGGTGCGGTTGCGAACCTCTTCGCGGTGGCATCCCAACTGCACATACCGGAGCTCACAGAGGCAATCGATGGCCTGATGAGCCGCGCCTACGACGTGCAGGAGACCGAGCCGGTGGTCATCCACGGCGACTATCATTTCCTCAACGCGCTGATGAAAGATGGGCAGATCACGGGCATCATCGACTGGGAATACTGCGCTTTGGCCGATCCACGTTGGGATGTAGCCAACGTCTACAGCCAGCTGGTTGACTTCGGCGCACCGCAGGCAGCCAACCAATTTCTGCAGTTGTACATGGCACAAACTGATACACAGTTCGGCGGGCCGCCGCTGTATAATGTTGTCGCCCCGCTACAGCAGTGGACGATCTCAGAGTGGATTGTGCAGCAGACCAGCGACGGGGATGAACCTGGTTTTGGCATGGCCGCTGAGTTGATCACGCTGCGCGATGTGCACAAGCGGCGTGCACTACGCGCCCTTCAGATGCTGGATTAGCAGCGGAGCAGCCTCCGAGAGACCGCTCCGCACCACAGGCTATTTACTTGTTGTTCTCGTTTTCCTGCGCGATTGCGCGGGCCATCTTGGTGAACGAGTTAATCACTTCCATGGGGACCGGGAAGATAAAGGTCTCGTTGTTTTCCGCTGCAACCTCATTGAGAACCTGTAGGTAGCGCAGCTGCATGGCGATTGGCTCACTGGCGATGGTGCCGGCCGCCTCAGCCAGCTGCTTGGAGGCCTGGAATTCACCCTCCGCATGGATGATCTTCGCGCGCTTCTCACGCTCAGCTTCGGCCTGGCGGGCCATGGCACGCTGCATTGTGAGCGGGAGCTCAACGTCCTTGATCTCAACGATGCTGACCTTAATGCCCCACGGTTCGGTAGCCTCGTCAACGATCTGGGCCAGCTTGTCATTGATGCGATCCCGTTCGGCGAGCAGTTCATCCAGCTCCGCCTCACCAATCACACTGCGCAAACTTGTCTGGGCCACCTGCCAGGTCGCGCGTCGGTAATCCTCAACCTCAACGACTGCATCACGTGGCTCTAAAACACGGAAGTATACTACTGCGTTCACCTTGACGGTCACGTTATCATACGTGATCGCTTCCTGTGTTGGCACGTCAAGGGTGACTACGCGCAGATCCACCTTTTGCGCTCTATCCACAAAGGGAATTAGCAGGACGACGCCCGGCCCTTTGACGCCGATCACACGGCCCAACCGAAAGACAACCAGTCGTTCGTATTCCTGGACGATTCGAATAGCGGACGTGATGATCGATCCCCCGCCCAACAGTCCGGCAATAGCCAGACAGGCGGCAATAGTTCCGATGCCTTCAAACATGGGCTGTTGTCTCCTTTTGGTGGCGTCAACCAGCAGCTTTGACCCCAGTCTATCACCGCGATTGCGTAAGGCCGAACTGCCGATGTGAACCCATTATAGCGGAAAGACGCACGCAATGGTAAGTTGACGGCAGCATTTTGATCCAGGCGAGTTTGCAATGCTCTTAGACGCACTCCAGCTGCAGATCCTATTCCTTGTGGCACTGCTGCTGCCGCTCATCGTCCAGATGCTGGTCCTATATGTGATCAGCCGCGCTCTATGGAACCTGGCTCAACGCCGATATGGTCGTGGCATCTGGGCGGCGCTGGCAGTTGTTGGCGTATCAATGCATGAGTTAAGCCATGCAGCCGCCTTTCTGGTAACGGGTGCAGGCGTCCGGCGGATGGTCCTGTTCAAACCGCGTGGGCTGCCTGATTATGGCAGTGCTACCGGTGTCGTGGTTCCCCAACGCGAACCCTCGGTAATAGGGCGAGCACTGGCTTCAATTGCACCCTTCTTTGGCTGTTCGCTGGCTGCTTATCTGGTGCTGCGGCTGCTGCTGCCTGATATTGCACTGGAAACACAGTTGGCAGAACTGACCCTCACTGATTTACAGAGTGAGGGTCTGCTGCCCGCTGTGGGGGTGGTGCTGGGTGCTTTTCTCAACGGAACACTAGATGCCATATTCCAGCTGGACCCATTCGATCCGCGCACCTACCTGGCCCTGTATCTGGGTGCTTCCCTGGGATTAGGGGCTGCTCCCAGCCGCGATGATCTCAAGCTGTTCTTCCCCGCGCTGTTGGCAGTGCTTGCGCTGCTGTTTCCGATCTTTGTGTTGGTACAGGGGGCAGGCACATCGGCAGCGGCTTTTGACCTGGTGAGGTCGATCTTAGGGCGGGGGCTGCTGATCGTCAATACAGCTCTGGTCTACGCCGTGGTGTTCAGCCTGATCGCGCTGGCATTGATGGCGATGCTGGCATTGATGCTGCGCCGCTGACTACTCGACGAAGATTTCCAGCTTTTCGCCCTGCTCAATATCTTCAACGTCGATTACTTTGCCCCGCACCCCACTGCTGATCTTGTTCATCACTTTGTTGAGGTCGACACCATCCAGCTCAGGCGCAAATTTGGCACCCATTCGCATACCGACATCCACCAGCGTGATCGGTATGACAACATTGGCCAGAATACGCCCGCTATCCAGATCCGTCAGCCGAACGCGCATGGCTGACGGCGGCGCTTTTCCACCTTCACTGGTCTGGTTCAGGGCCGGGCTGAGCGCTTGGAGTAGGGCGGCGGCCTCTTCAGCCGTGATCTTGCCCTCAGCCACCATAGCCAGAATCCTGCGACGTTCTTCACTACCCGTCATGGGGTTCTCCTAAATCGCGAGCCGCATCTGATAGAGTGTACGCAGCAGCCGGAAACCCGATCCACGCAGCATGCTGCTGACCGCTTCACTGATGGTTTCCACTTCCAGCCGGACAACACGACTGCGTATCGATGGACTGTACAGCACATAGGACAGCAGGGCGCAGACAGCCTCGGTGTTTTGATACTCAGGATCGACGAAGAGGGTCATCTTGGTGCGGCTCCACGTTGCTGCCTCCACCCAGAGAACCGCCTGAAACCGATTCGGAGCAGCCGGGTCAATGAGCACCCACCGGTCGCGGCCCGTAGAACGCGCACCAAGTGGGAAATCTGAGAAGTCTGAGCGTGAAAGGGGTAGGGTCCACGCCATGGCGCCCCGGCGTGCCCGGTTCAGGACAAAATCCATGGCCTCCTTGAACTCACCCGGTTCACGTCTGCGGATAATCCACTGGTTGGTGACAGGCTGCGGCCGGTGGCCCGTGCGCAGGCTGACGGCCTCCCATTGGGTCAGCTGCTCGTAACGCTGAAAGCCCAGCGAGTCGTAGAGATAGACCGCGCCCAAATTGTTCGTTTCCACTTGCAGCGCCGCCCACTGCCCACCGAAGCGCCGCGCCCGGTCCAAGGTGGCATGCATCATGGTGCGCGCAACGCCGCGCCGGCGGTAATCGGGTGCAACAGCCACATTAGCGATCAACCAGCCCGGCCCAAGCACGGGATGTGCACCGGCCCGGTAAAGGCTGGCATTGCCGATCAATCGCCCTTCGTCTCGCCACACATAGCCTACTCCCGCCCCAACACCGACACCCGGCAGCAGGGTTTCCAGTGCGCTGAGGATCCAAAGCAGCGGGAAGAATTGTGCCAGGGTCTTCATCTCCCGCACCGCGGCACGCCCCTGTGAATCAAGCCGCCCCGCGAAACACACCTCAACCAGTTCGGCAATGCCACGCAGATCGCGGCCAATGCTTACGGGCTTTAACCCGGATCGAGCCGGGAGTTCGTCTTGTTTGGTGAGCGTGGCAGCCATAGCAGTTTCCTCGATACAAACGATCAGTCACCCAGGGCAGCAAGCAGCTGTTCGGCCTCCTGGACACTTATTGTACCGTTTTCTAACATCTTGAGGACAGCCATTCGCTCTTCCGAGTTAGTCTGTGGATCCTCGTTCACCGTCACGATCACTCCCGGATCCTCAAAAGCGGCTTGCTCAACAAGTGCTTCAACGCGTTCCTGCGCCTCTTGGACGC
Source organism: Chloroflexota bacterium (assembly GCA_010092885.1). GTDB lineage: Bacteria > Chloroflexota > Anaerolineae > Aggregatilineales > UBA3940 > TC-195. The sequence continues at coordinate 144,181 of JAADYX010000159.1, forward strand.
GGCGGCGTGCGATGTTCAGCTTGCGCTCCACCCGTTCGCGTATCCGGCCGCCCATCCCTGTCAGAATGGTATCCAAACGGGACATCTGTTCGTCCATCTGCTCGGAAAGGCTGCTGAGCTCCTCGGTCAGTTCCTCATCAAGCGGGCTGTGATACTCATCGTCTACCGCGTATCCGCCGCGCTGAGTGACGATCACCGGGCCGAATGGTCTCAGTTCCACAGTGGCTGCACCGGTGCCAAGCGTCACAATCGTGGATTCGCCCTCTTCGTGAGCCTGCATATGGTTGTCAAGGTTCAGGTCGGTCGAGTGGGGCATCACAATGCGGACGTTGGCTCCGGCTGGCACCCGGATGCGCGTGGTGCCCCGCACCTCAAACTCATACATCGCCCCCGGGTTGAATTCGGTACGCAGCGTCAGATCACCATGGACCTGAGCAATGCGAGCACCGGCCGGTGCAGTGCGGATCACGGCATCGCCATGTACGGCATTGACGGCGATCAGACCGTCAACCGAGCGCAGGCGGAGGTTCCCATGGATTTCTTCAGCCGTCACATCCCCTCCGATGTACGCTGCCTGCACATCACCGGACACGTGGCTAAAGGCGATAGACCGCACATATTTGGCTTGAACATCATCATTCACATCTTGAACAGTCACCAGCCCGGCAATATGTTTGAGGCGAACCCCGCTGTGAACATCGCCGTTAATCGCCACTTCGCCACAGTGCCGAATGATCGCTTCGCCAGAGACGTACTCCTCTATGGTCAGGCTGCCCTCGACATACTTGGCCAGCAGGTTCCCGCTAACTGCCTGCACCCGGACACGCCCACTGTGAGGCAGGCGGACCATCGCCTGCTCGGCAAGGTCTGTCACAGACACAGATGCCCCTTCAACCATGAACGTAGCCGCTTGCCCTGCATCAATATCCACCTTGCTACGGTCAGAGCCGCGCACTTCAAGGTCTGCGGGACAGTGCCCCAGGCTGACAAATGGCTCCAGCCCTAATTCGAATTGTTCTCCCATTTCAATCTCCAATCTTCATGTGCCGCGCAGCAGATCAACAGCCTCTTCTGAGGTGATCTCTCCTGCATCCAAACGGTCAAGGATGGCGCGCCGGTCTGCTTCTGTGAGGGTAGGGGGGTGGGTCTCATCGACTTCATACCCCATCGCGCGGATCACATCACGCAGCCGGGCCCGGACCGTCGGGTAGGAAATCCCCAGTTCGGCCTCCACCCGCTTGATCGTGCCCTCGCAGCGAATGAACGTCTCAACGAATGCCATTTGTTCCGGGGTAAGCCGGTAGAGTGGGCTGAGTTCAAACCAGCCTTCCACCCGGCTGTCACATTGCTTGCAGCGATACTGCGTCACAACGACCTCACCTGCACAAATCGGGCAGCGGCCCGACATCGAATAGGCCATACCATCCTCCTTTTTAATATCGTAGTGCGCTCTATTAAAAAAGTCAATATCACAGTTGAGAAAGTGGATTTACTCGCGCTCCGGCTTGAATGTTTTCTCACCGCGAGTGATGGTCCGGATGCGGCGTTCGAGCTTCTGGCGCGGCAGCATGATCATGCGCTGGCAGCCCTTGCAGCGCAGTCCAATATCCGCGCCAAGCCGGTATACTTGCCAGGCATTGGTGCCACACGCATGTGGCTTCTTGAGGGTCAACACGTCATCTATTTCTAAATGTATGGGCATATCGTGCTCCAGCAGTCAGACTTGCAGCGGATTGTAGTCCACGGCGTTGTCGTCCAGATCAAGACCCTCACCGATATAGTCGCTTGTGGTCTGCGGATTGGAATGGCCAAGCATAAGCTGCACCTGTTCAATGCTGGCACCGCCCCGACGCGCCAACAGGGCCGCGGTACGGCGGAGGTCGTGCGGTTTGACAGGCGGCAGATCGGCCTCCTCCGTATAGACATTGATCAGCTTGTAGATAGCGTGCGCCGACATCCCATCACGTTCAACTAACACACGGCCATCCTTGGTGATAGGCACAAAAACCGTGCGTGTGGCATCAGCTGGATCCATGCCGGCCTCATCGGCCCACGCCATAAGGATCTCCCATAACCACGCTGGCAGTTTGATGGTCCGGATGCGCCCGTGCTTCCCCTTCAGGTTGGCGATAACCTTATGCCCTTCGATCTCGGTGATGTGCCCCCATGTCAGGGTACAGATCTCCGACCGGCGCAGTCCGGTGATCATCAACAACCCGATGATAGCAGTATCCCGCAACCCCTTTGGGGTGGTCTTGCCGGGTGCCTGCAGCAAGATCCGGGCCTGTTTGCGTGAGAGGCGCATACCCTGTACACGCCCTCTGACTCGCGGCGTGTTGACCAGATCAAACTGCGACAGGTAAACAGCCAACGCCGGTTCAATCGCAGCCGCCGTCCGTACCAATCCCTTGACTGTGTTCAGGTGTGCCTGTATGGAGCGAGGGGCCAGGTCGCGCTCCTCATGCAGATAGGCCACATAGCCCTTAAGCTGGCTCAAGAACGGCCTTTGTTCACTGTCGGCATACCACGTCAGGAACGAGTCGATCCGGCTGCCGTATGCGCGACGTGTATTGCGTGAAAGGCCAGCCAGGTAGGTTTGCTTTGCTTGCTGAAGTGTGTCATAGGTTGGGTATGGTTGTTCGCTCATGGGTCATCTTGATTGCATATGTGGGTGCTGCCTGTAGTCTAACATGGCCGCTGATCTCTGTCGCCCCAACGCATCTGCCACTCGGCACAGAGACAAGCGCAACCGTCCCTCTGTTCAATTTGTGGACTCTGCGCTGGACGGCAGCCAATCTCGGCACGGCAGGCTACTGGCACGCACCGATCTTCTATCCGGCAGAGGGTGCCTTCGCGTTTTCAGAACCCCAGCTCCCGACGGGTCTGGCCTTTGCGGTTCTGCAGTGGATCACCAACAATCCTATCCTGAGCTACAATCTGCTCCTGCTGCTCATTCTGACTCTAAATGGGTGGGCATTCTATCATTTCGGCAAGGCCAGAGACATCCCCGAGGGAGCCGCCGTACTGGCTGGCATTCTCGGGATAGGCCTACCGTTTGTATTCAATGAGCTGGGTGTTCTCCAACTGACCGTACTCTTCCCTGCTGTGTTCGCTGCGCGCACTGTGACACGCATGGCAGCCGAACCTTCGACGGACAAAGGGCTCACGCTCGGCCTGTGGATCGCGTTGACTTATCTAATGACCGGCTATTACGGTCTGATGCTCGTACTCCTGCTGCCCGTTTTCACGGCAGGTGTGGTCCGGTTTGAGGCGCTTGACCGGAGGCATTTCCTGGCAGTCGGATTGAGTCTCGGTGCTGCGACTCTGATGATCGCGCCGGTGGCCACCATCCAGGCCACACATACCCAGCAGTTCACGCGCAGCGAAGAGTCCATCCAACGCAACAGTGCCGAGTTGGCCAACTACACACAGCCTGATGATGCAGCCCTGCGTGCTCACGTCCTCCCGACTCAGCCCCCAGATGGGCAGCCATTATATCCTGGCACGGTGCTGCTCCTGCTGGCTGCCGTCGGCGCGATCTGCCATGCAGACCGGCGGATGGCCGGATTTCTCGTTGTCGGAGCCGTGCTCGCCCTGCTGCTCAGCCTCGGACTCAATCTACGCCTTGGGGTGTGGAGGCCATACGCGCTCCTCATCGATATCATGCCAGGCTTCGACCGGCTGCGCAGCCCGTTCCGGTTTGCGGCCTTTGTGCAGCTCTTCCTACTGATGCTCGCCACGCTCGGCCTTGATGTTCTATGGCAGCAGCGTTTCGGTCCTGCATTGTGCCTGCTGCTCGTCATGGCGGGCACCCTTGAGACTGCTCGTGTTCCGCTCCAGATGGAGGCCGTACCCGAGCTCCAACCGGATTGGGCAGAGCGGCTGCCAGCTGATGCGGTAGTCGCCCTGATCCCCTTTCCAAACAGCGGACGAACGCCAGCCTATGAGCAAACAGCCCTTGCCATGAACCAGGCTTTTGGTGTGCCGATGGTCAACGGGTATTCGGGGTTCTTTCCAACAGGGTACCGGCTTTTATTTGACAGCATGGAGTCATTCCCGGACGGCTTCACTTCAAGCCGGTTGCAGCGCACCGGTGTGACCTACCTGGCTGTGGATTCCGATTGGCTGAGCGTTGAAAGGCATGAAATCCTGCACGAGCTGGGGTTTGAGCTGGTCTTTGCGGATACGGACCGCGCGCTCTACGTCTTTGATCAATCTCCCTGAATTGAGACGCTATGTAGATCGTATTAACCGTAGAGGCGTGGAAACTGCGGAAAGCCCCAATACATGGGGATCCTCGTGTGGAAAGTTTGCGGAGAGTTTTCCACAGTGTGGAAACTCGTATGTAAGAGCAGGGGGAGGTTTCCGCAGGATCGCGGTTTTCCGCAAAGATTGGGCGCACGTTTCCGCAAGGTCTCCGCAGCGTTTCTACGACTCTTTCCGCGAACCGGCAGGCAGCATCACCCGTGCGCCACGACGCAGCCAACGCACCCGATTGGCAAAGGCGAACCGGTAGGCCTCACGCAGGGCCAGGCCCGCCGTTTCAACAGGGCTGGCGGCCTGAGCCTGCCAGCCGAAGCGCAGTGGGTAGCCCAGATACCCCAGATAGTCCCGGGTGGCGTACTCAAACAATTCGATCTCGCGTTGGGTAAGGCGCTTCTCCCAGCGGGTTGCCCGGCTCGGATCGGGCTTCTGTCCGACAAGTTCATGCTGGCTGGCGGTATAAGCGGGGACTTGGAAGCCCGCTGCCTCCAGCATGGCAGGCTGGAGGTCCAGCTCCGCGAACTGACATATGGCCTGCAGTGTCGATTGCGGGTCGGTGACCAGGCCCTCGTAGTGAACGCGCAAGACGCGCTCAGGATAGGTGTGTTCAAGCGCCAGGCCGTAAGAGACGTATTCAACCCACCAGTGTGCCGCCCGGAGAATGGTATTCGGCCCCCAATCCAATGGCATGATCGAAGCGGCCACACCACGCCCATCGCGCACGATATGCAGCAGCTTCGCTTGGGGGAACAACTCAAAGAGCATGGTCGCGTAGGTGGCGTTCTCCGGCGTGTGGTCCACCCAGATTTCAGCCTGATCCTTCCCGACTTGGCGAGCATAAAGAGCAGCCAACCAGTTGAGCAAACCAGCATAGCTCGTGATATGGTCCGGCAAAGGCGGCGGATCAACCTCCCAAATCTTGAAGCGAAAGCTGTCTTTGATCCGGGCGTAGGCCTCATCTACGTCAAACGCATTCAGATTACCGCCAAGGCTGCGCAGTGCGGTTTGCTTGAAGTGTGACTCCGGGGTGCTGATGGCCCGACTGTGCCCGCCGAGCATCGACCCAAGCAAGGTTGTCCCGCTGCGGCTGCACCCACCGATGAATATCTGCCGCTCGATCATGGGCTTGCCTGTTCCACCAGGTCACGTGTGCCACGGATCAGAGAGATGACGCCACCAAGCAGCCCAACACCAATCCGAAGGATGTTGAACAAGATTGCCAGTGCAACAGGCTGACCGGCCCCAACACCGACAATGGTACCAAAAAGCAGATTGTACATATATTCGCGAACCCCAATCCCGTTAAAGGACAGCGGAAGCAGGTTGACAATGCTAACCACCGGCACAAATACCAGATAGTAAGCAATGGGAATATCCATGCCGAGTGACAGGCCAAGCAAGTAGTTGACCAACACCAGGGCCCCCGTGAAAGGCAGTGAGGTCAGCACACCGGCGGCTATGGTACGCATGTCGTAGGCCTTCAGTGCCGCATCGAACTTGCGAACGGTCTTGTGTCCGGTCACCCGCCGCAAAAAAGGCAAATGATCCGCGAGCCAGTCGAGCAGATCGGCCCGCAGCAGGGCTCCACCGACCAGGATCGCCAGCGACACGCCGCCGATCACGGCCAGCACCCACAGAGGCACAAGCATTGGTGGGATGAGCACAACCACCAGCGCGATCAGGGAGGTGCCTAGCAAACCAACCAGCCGCTCAGCCACCACACTCGTGACAGCCTGTTCGGTTTGGCTGGATCGGCGGCTGAGTTCAATGGCCTTTACCACGTCACCCCCGAACCCGCTCGGCAGAAACGTATCCCAGAAGAACCCCAACAAGTAGAGACGAGCAAGTTCAAAAAGGCCGACATCTATATCCATGGGGCGCAGCATCACCCGCCAACGCGCCGCACGGATCAACACGGAGCTCAGATAAACCAAAGCACCCAGACCGTACAACCATGGGTTGACATCGGCCAGCCGAGCGAGCACCTCACTGAGCCCAACCCGTGACAGGATGAAGGCCAGTATCGCAATGCTGAAAACGATTCGCAGGATGCTGCCCAAGCGTTTGCGCCCGGCTCGGTTTTGCGCCGTTTCTTCGCTGCTCATTCTTCCTCATCTTCGGATTCGAGGTTCATATAATCGAGTTCAGGCGGATGCAGCCGAACCACCTCCAACGCGGAATGGCACTCCTGACAGGTCACCGGAGCCCCCAGCTCCACCGTCTCACTGAGGTAGATCGGGGCGAGACATTCAGGGCAGCGCACTTTCCGGCGATTAATGCGTCGACGCGGTCTGATGATGAACCTCCTCAATGAACGCCACAGCACGCCGCGCGCTCTGGGTCCATGTCGGGTGCCGATTGTATCGCTGCAAGGCACGGGCGCCCATTTCTGCCAGCCGGTGACGGTCTTGATTGAGCTCCCACAGGATCCTGCTCAGACCACCGGCGTCCTGCGGTTCAACCAGAAATCCATCCTCACCATCAGTGATAATC
>JAADYX010000160.1 GCA_010092885.1 Chloroflexota bacterium
GCGGTAAGGATCAGCTTTTTGGCATCCGTCTGCCGGATGGCATCCTGTGCCTGCGAGAGCATGTTGGTCGGGTCTTCGTCGTGCAGGGCCCACCGGTCAATGCCGCCGCTGGCTGCCCCTTTGATCCGCTTGATGCCCTCGCTGAGGCTCGGCGCGGACTGGCGATCGGCCCAACTCACCACAGATACAGGATAGTCAGCCATCAGGTGGAACATGGGGTTCCCCCCCGTGATCTGCAGGATGTTAAACCACAGTTCGTCGGCTGCACGCAGCAGCTGCAGATCGTATGGTCTGCCAAACACCTCGTATTCGCTTTCCGCCATGGCGCTGTAGTTGGCGTGGTGCACGTCGTAGTAGATCCCAGCAATGCCGAGTTTGCGTGCTTCCTGGATAAAGCGCACCGTGGTATCTGTGATCGTCTGCAGGGCGTGGTGGATCTGGCCCGCATTTTGGCGCATGTGCCGGATCAGGTTGCTGTCTCCGGCCAGGAATTTGGCCTGGGCCAGCGGGCTGTAGATCACCTGCACAATGGGCACCTCTTCACCCAGTTCCTGGTTGAGCAGCCGCAGGCAGTCAAGCTGCCGCCCCAGGGAGCCATCCGTCGGGTTGAGCACCTTGAGACTGGTCCAGTCTTCCGGCTCAGTGATCAACCGGCGGACAAAGGCACGTGTGCCGTCGATATCGCCCCGCCACCGGTCTTCGATGCCCCAGTCCTGGAGGGAAAAGGTCTGGGCCGGCATGGCGACGATAAAGTCCCAGTCATAGGCGCGCTGCCAGGCCAGATGGGCGGCTGCGAGATCTTCCGCCCGTTGGTCATCGCCGGGCCAGTGCCGCCATAAAGCAGCGGCGACCCGGTCCACCGCCTCGCCGCTGAGGGTTGCTTCCAGTCTTTCACGCTTGTTCATGGTTCGCCCCTATTGGTTGATGTGGTTTGGGGGGTGACACCTCCCCATTATACCAGCCCGGCGGGGTGCACTTCTATTTTAATCAATCAATGGACTCGGCGTAATGTATCGCGATCCGCTCAATGCGTGCTGCCAGCGGATCGAAGCCCATCTGCTCCAGGACCACATCAGGGCGCAGGGTGCCGCCCCGTTGGGAGAGGCTCAACTCTAACCGCGCTACCAGGGGGGCCTCCCCTTCGATGACGATCGACTCAAGCAGGCCCCGGATATCCTGGGTCTTGCGGCCTGTGCCGACCACGATTCTGTCCTGTGCAAACAGCGCATCGGCCTCCTGCTGGAAGGCCTGTGCGGGTACCCCTACCAGCGTGACACGGTACACCGCCGAGCGAGTGACATTCTGTAGGGCTGGCCCCGCGTCATCAACCTCCCATACGGCGTCCACCCGCAGGCCTTCCGGGGCGCAGCCCTGCAGCGCAGCGAGGAGATCCTCGGCTGCGGGAACGTCGCCTTCCAACCATACATCGACGATCTCGCACACGCTGCTGTAGCCCAGGGGCAGGGCCGCAGCGATCTGGAGCTTGGGCCGCGGATTGAATCCGTTGGAATACACAACTGGTGCACCCGCGCGTCGCAGCGTGCGCTCCCAGATGCGGGCAATATCCAGGTTGCCCGTATAACGCAGGTCGTCTTGCTTGCCGAAGCGGATCCGGTAGCGTGCGCGCCTGCTCATGGTGCCCAGGGACGCTTCCCCATGAGGCGCTCCGGCGGTGTGCGCGGCTGTGTATCCAACAGGCCGAGGATCTTCTCCAGCACGCCCACCGCTGACTTCTGCCCGGCCTTGCGTGCCGATTCCCACTGTGCCGCCAGGCGTTCTACACCGGCGGCTTTGGCCGCATCGTTGTAGCTGTTTTTCAGCAGTTTGACGGCCGTCTGCAGATGCTGCGTGTTGCCCCGGTGGTGCACAATGCCCTCGATCACCGTGAACAGAGCCCGCGTGCGCTCCGGTTCGGGGCAGCGATCCAGCAGCGTCAGCGGATCGATGGCTTCCACAACCGGCTCCGCCTGCGGGTCCACCACAATGGCTGCCAGCTGCATCGCACTGAACTGGGGCAGCATATCACCCCACACATCCAGATCCTGGTCGTTCTGGCGGGTCAACAGCGCCGCGTAGAAGTATTCCCGAAACTCCTCGTTGAGCGGTGTATTGCCCGGCAGCGCTGTCCCGGCGACCTCCGGCAGCAGTTCGATCAACGAGAGCGTGGCGTCCGGATCGGGATCGGTGGCCAGCAGATTGACGACTTCCTCCATCAGTGACCCATCGTAGCGACCCGGATGCCGTACGAAGCTCATCACAACCTGCTGCAGCCGCCGGGTGCGTTCCAGGGCAGGCTGTTTGGCCAGCACAGAGAGCGCCGACCGGTGGTTCTCCAATTTGTTGGTCGGGTCCATCAGGACGTTGGACAGGGTGTCGAGGTCCAACCGGTCGTAGTTTTCTTGACCCTGATACATACGAGCTATCCTTACAATCAAATAAACCAGAGAGAGGGTGGCAAAATACCAGAATCATCGTAACAGGTTTGTGATGCTGGGGCAAGGCCTGTTGCTCACTTCCGTGGTGACAAATGTCACATCGGGGTCAGCTCGATGATCGTATCCGCCTTTTTGCCGCGCAGATGTTTAGGCACCACCGGCGGGCACTGCCACGCATCGGCTGGCGTCTCGCTGCGCGTCTGCGTGAACTTCGGCAGGATGCCGCACGCGAAGCATTGGTCACGGCAGTCAATGCGGGTGTCGCCTTCTTGGCTCATCAGATAGTCCTGCGTCAGGAACTTTTTGGTCACCGCCACACTGATGTGATCCCACGGCAAAACCTCGTCGACCGTGCGCTGCCGGTGCGTGTAATCATGCCAGTCCAGGCCAGCTTCAACCATGGCCTGCTGCCACGCCCCCACCTTGAAGTGCTCGTCCCACGCATCGAACTTCGTGCCAAGCTCCCAGGCCCGCGCAATGACCGCGCTCAGCCGCCGGTCGCCGCGGCTCAACAGACCTTCCAACAGCGTCTCTTCGGGATTGTTCCAGCGCAGCCGCAGCCCTTTGCCACGGATTGCCGTGCGCAGCAGATCCTGCTTGGCTTCGATCTGTGCGCGGCTGTCCATCTTCACCCATTGGAAAGGGGTATGCGGCTTAGGGATGAAGGTGCTCACACCAACGTTGACGTTCGCCTTTTTACCGTGGATGGCACGGCCCTCCTTCAGGACGGCCCATGCCAGGTCGGCGATGGCCTGCACATCCTCCAGCGTCTCTTCCGGATGCCCGATCATGAAGTACAGTTTGATGGTGCGCCAGCCGCGCTTGTAGACCTCACGTGCCGTTTCGAGCAGCTGTTCATCCGGCACAAACTTGTTGATGATGCGCCGCATCTTCTCGGTGGCGGCTTCAGGCGCGAACGTGAAGCCACTCCGCTTGCTGCCCTTCAGTGCTTCCATAAGCCCCGCGCTTGCTGTCTCGATGCGCAGACTCGGCAGGCTCACCGAAAGCTGCCGCCCGGCGAAGCGCTCCCCAACCGCATGCACCAAGTCGATCACGTGTGTGTAGTCACTCGAAGACAGCGAGAGCAGGGCCACTTCCTCGAAACCCGTGTTGGTGATCGCCTTCTCAACCGCGTCTACGATCTCGTCCACCGTGCGCTCGCGAACCGGACGTGTGATCATGCCCGCGTGGCAGAAGCGGCAGCCGCGCGTGCAGCCGCGCATAATCTCGATGGGGATGCGGTTGTGCACGGTATCGATATTCGGCACGATGAACGCCGTCAGCGGCGGCGGCAGCACGGGCACAATCCGCTTGGTGACCGGCAGTTGGGCATTCGGGTGGTTGGCCGTGACCTGTGCAACAGTGCCACCGGCATGATACGCCACATCGTAGAAGCGTGGCACGTACATGCCTTCTAGTTGGGCCAGCCGTGCCAGCTGCTCTTCTCGGGGCAGTCCTTCGCGCCGCCACGCACCCGCCAGCTCAGCGATCTCGATGATCGCTTCCTCGCCCTCGCCGATCAGGAACGCATCGATGAAGTCCGCCATCGGCTCGGGATTGGTGGTCGAATGGCCCCCGGCGACCACCAGGGGGTGGTGTTCGTCTCGCTCACGCGACCAGATGGGCAGCCCGGCCAAGTCCAATGCATTGAGCACATTCGTGTAGAGCTGCTCGTACGGAATGCTGATCGCCAGCAGGTCGAAATCGCGCACGGGGTGGCGTGTCTCCAGCGTATACAGCGGGATCCCCGCCGCGCGCATATGGTCCTCCATATCCACCCACGGCACATAGGCCCGTTCCGCCAACATGTCGTCGCGCCGGTTGATCAGATGGTAGAACGTCGCCAGCCCGAGGTTCGGCGTGCCGATCTCGTAAATATCGGGGAAACACAGCGCGACCTTTGTTCGCTCTGGCGTCCACGCCTTGCGCACTGCTCCGTACTCCCCGCCAACGTAGCGGCCCGGTTTCTGCACGCGCCGCAGAATTCCGTCCAGCGCGCGGTTGATGTCTTCTGGTGTCATGTCGACCTGCCCTATTTATAGACGAACACAACCGCATCAATGAGGACTGCCGCCGTGCCCGTAGCTTCGAGAGTTGCATTGCTGAGCCGCACGTATTGCAGTGCGTTCTCATCGAAATAGTACGTACCCAGTGCTGTCCATCCACGCGCATCGCGCTGGTTGATCGTCACCGGATCGCTGAGCGTATCATTATGGAGGAGCGTGTACGTGGCTTCCGTTGTGGCACGCTGCGCAGGGGGGATATACGCAAACACATCGTAGTAGCCGCTGCGTTCCGGGCGGATATACCAGAAGGCTTCCACCGTCGTCTTGGCGAACTGGTTCTTGGCGATGCGATGGCTGCCGCTGTGGCCGTCTTCCATTTGTGCTGGGCCGGGAAAGCCCTGCCAGCGGAAGAACTTGTCCTCTTCGCTGACGGTGATCCCCGTGCTGAACAGCGGGAGTTCGTCCGCCAGCGTGGGGATCACCCCCGGCGTGCCGGCGGGGTAGGGCAGTGTGGGCAGCGGTGTCGGGGTCTCCGTCGGCAGACCGGTCTGCTGGGGCGGGGCAAAGCCCGATCCCGCTGCGAGTATGCCACCGATCAATACGGCTGCTGCCAGCCCAAGCCGCTGCATCACGCCTCCAAAGCAAAACACCCCGGCGGCCTATGCGCCGGGGTGCGAGTGTACATCACTTGCCGTTAGTCGTCCACCGCCACGACCTGCACCGCATCGAAGAGCACATCCGTCGTGCCTGCTTCCTCAAAGGTGAGGTCGTTCAGATAGACGAACTGCGATCCGCCCGCATCGAAGAAGAACCGGCCAAGGAACACGTATTCACCGCCATATTCCTCCTGATCGACGCGGATTTCGTCGCTCAGCACGCCTGAGTGGAACACCCGGTAGCGGGCCAGCTCAGTGGCTGTGCCACCGTGGTCCGGGATGAAGACATACACATCGTAGTCACCGCTCTGCGGGATGCGCAGGTTCCAGCGTCCGTACATCAGGAAGCTGACTTTGCTGTTGTCGGTGTAGATGTAACTGCCATTCACCGACTCGCCGCCCGTCCCAACGGACCATTCCTGCGAGCCAGACCAGATGAAGGTCGGGTCGAACTGATCGACAAACAGCCCGGGATCGAAGTCATCGGGCGGCGGTGTTGAGGCCTCGCCCGTGCCCGGCTGGTCGCCGTCGTCGCCGCCACCTGGCGGGGCTTCACCCGTCCCCGGGATGAAGAAGTTCTCATCCGGTGCGGCAGGCAGGTCGGTAGTCTCCTCGAACAGCACTTCCACAAACGCGTTTCCACCCGCCTCATAGTATTCCACACCGATGGTGTAGGTACCGGCGGGCACCGGGATCACGCGGTCCTTGAAGTAGTCCTGCGCCTGGTCGACCGGTTCCCACGCGTCGATTACCTGCGCACCGTTGATCGCGACGCGCACGCCGTCGTCGGCGGAGGCCCGGAAGCGCATATTGGTGTCTTCATCCACCCGGAAGTTGATCTCATAGCGCGCGGACCAGTCGTCCTCACCCACCTCAGGGATGGGCGCGCTGCCCGGCGGATTATTGACGAACAGACGGCCCGCGTCGTCGCCTACTTCGGCATCAAACTCATCCTCAGCGATGAAATCGCCGTCAAGGCTGATGTTGTCCCAGTAGCGAACACGCCAGGCATCGTAGGGTGCGGTCGGGTCAGCCGGGCCGGTAAACGTTCCGGAACCGCCGCCGCCCTGACCGTCGTCATCGCCGCCGCCATCGTCATCATCGTCCGGATCGGAGCCCGGCACGACGAAGTCCTCATCGCCAGCAGAGGGGAGGTCGGTCGTCTCCTCCCAGAAGGTCTCGATAAAGCGCAAACCATACAGCTCATAGAACTCAACGGTCACGGTGTAGGTGCCATCTTCAATCGGCAGCACACGGCTGGCGAAGAATGTCTGAGCCTGGTCACCCTCTTCCCATGCGTCAATGACGAGGGCACCGTTGATGTACAGGCGCGCACCGTCATCGGCTGTCAATCGGAAGTCATAGTTTGCATCCTCGAAGGTATATTCGGTGGTATAGCGTACCGAGAACTCGTTTTCCGGCAGGCCCTCGCCGGGGCTGGCACCGGGGTCCCAGGTCTCGTTGAGGAACGGGCCCTCAATCGTCTCCTCTAAGACGACATCGCCGCCGAGGTTGGGGTTGGCATAATACTCGGCGAGCCATTGACCTTCCTCAACCTCCGCACGAGTGCTGAGGGAAGGCGTCAGTGCCAACACTACAAGCAGTGCCGCCCCAACAACAAACGAGCGGACTACGGATCGGATCATTACTTGCTCCTCTTCTGATGTGAGGTGCGGAATATCTCTGTGTGTAGTGTAGTCCTAAAGCGGTGAAAAGGTCAAGTTGGGTAGGGGAGTCGTCGGGAAGGCGTGCTATTCGGCTGCTGCGAACAGCGCGTCGATAAAGGGGTGCAGCTGCGCCATGTTGTGCGTGCCAAGGTAGTATTTGAGCAGGTCCTCAACGCTGCCGCGCGGTACATCCAGCTGAACTATAAGGTGCCGTGCGATGTTTGCCTCGCTGTTTTGCAAGGTTGGTAGATTGAAACGCACCGCCGCCATAAATGCCCCGATGATGTAGCGGGCCTGCTGGGTTGCCTCGTCCGGAGGCATATCCGGGGCGGTCTGCATGAGCAGGCCGCTCATGCCATCGGTCAGGGTGAGTTCAACGGCCTTCATCGTGGTGAACGCCTCAAACAGTGCAGGCGGGATCTGGGTGTGGGCGCGTTGTTCGGGCTGCCACGAGCCGGAGAGCAGTGCGTCAATGCGGTCACGTGCCTCCAGCAGGGACTCACCCGCGAAGACACCGGGCAGCTGCCCGACGAGCTGCGGTGCGTGTTCGAACACCGTGCCGCCATAGACGAACCACACTGAGTCGCCCCGGGCCTCGATGATGGTTTCCCCCACCCCCAACAGGTTGATGACCGTGTTCAGGTAGCCTGAGCTGAGCATGAGCACGTCCGGCTTTATCATGTCCAGCGAGTCGACCAGGCGGTTCAACCCGACTGCCTGCCCCAAGAAGATGACCTCCCACCCACGCCGCCGCAGGAACAGCGACAGCATCAGGATGCCCATTTCATGCCAGTCCTCTGGCGCGCACCCGGCGACCACCCGTCCCGGCCGCCATGGTGAGGGCATGGTCGCACCGAGAGCCAGCAGCTGTTGGCGGACCATATGCGTGGTGAAGTGCTCTACCTGCAGGCTGGTCTGGCCAGTCTGCCATTCCTCACCGATATCGGCCATCACCGGCAGCAGCATGTGCAGGCACACATCCTCTACGGGGTACAGCACAAACGCCTGCTTGATCACCTGCTGGGCTTTCACCGTGTCAAACCGGTGCACGCTGTCCATCAGGCTGCTGGCCAGATCCGTCAGGCTGGCTGCCGAGTCAATCGTCGATTCGGTGGGCGCAACTTCAGCAGCGGCGGCCTGCTCAGCGATCGTGTCCGCGCGTTGGGGGATCTGGTTCTGCAGCAGATCGACCGCCCGCTTGATGGTCAGTCCTTCTTCAATGCGGGCCTTCAGCCAGTTGAGGATGGCCACGTCTCGCTTGGAATAAAGACGATACCCTTGTGTGGTGCGGTTAGGCATGGGGACGCCGTAGCGCCGCTCCCACGCGCGCAGTGTCACCGATTCAATGCCAGTGGCATGTGACACCGCTTTGATGTTGAGGAGCGGTTCGTCTTCTACGTCGGAAAATGGGTATTCAGCGGACATGGTGTTGGGTAATAGCCTTTAGCTGCGTTGAAGAACGCGGTGTTTACGTGGTTGACCTTTGACTCCTCTTTAGAGAGTGTACAGAACTCTCTGACGTTTTTCTATCTTTATCCCTTGCTGAAGGTTGTTACTGTGCTGCCAGCTCCGCGATGTACTGGTCGATTTGGGCGGCAGTCAGCCCGCCGATATGCTCGAAGCGCACCATGCCGTCCGGGTCGATCCACACCGTAACCGGCAGGCCGCGTACCCCATACAGGTTGGAAATGTCCTCAGAAGGGTCCAGCGCGATGGTGAAGGTCAGGCCCAGCTCATCCACAAATTCGCTGACCGGACGCTCACGCTCACCCACATTGACGGCCACAATCGTCAGGTTGTCGTTGGCCTCGCTCGCAGCCTGCAGCGCCGGCATCTCGGTACGACAGGGCACACACCACGTTGCCCAGAAGTTCACGGCAACCACCTGACCTCCAAGGCCGGAGAGGGTGACCGGATCGCCGCCGAGAGTCTCTGCGGTGAAGTCCGGCGCGGTTTCGCCAACGCGCACGCGGTCAGGGATGGGCGTGGCTGAGCGGTTGGTTCCCGTC
The DNA here is from genome assembly GCA_010092885.1 of Chloroflexota bacterium. Classification (GTDB taxonomy): domain Bacteria; phylum Chloroflexota; class Anaerolineae; order Aggregatilineales; family UBA3940; genus TC-195. Next base: position 8,774 of record JAADYX010000160.1, read on the forward strand.
AATATCGCCGTGAGCTGGCCGCCGAATACGGTCAACACCGCCATGAGCAATCCGGCTGCCAGCCCGATCGCGATGACCACCGTCAGTCCGCTGGGTTGTCCATCCCGGCGGAGTGTATCGTTTTCAGGATCGTTTTGCATCGCGGTATCCTGTGTCCTCAAGGTAGCCACCCGGCATGCAGCGCGGATTCCACGAGCCGGGTAAGCTGCTCCGTTTGCATGTCATACAGCCAGATCGCCGGCAGTGGGTAGGGATCGGTGTAGGCGATCCGCCGGAACATCACATACCGTCCGGTAGGGTCCCACTCGAACAACAGGCTGTTGAGGTCGGCATCCTGTGTGACCTCACGCAGGTCGCCTGACTCGAAGTCGTACAACATCAGTTGGCTGGCCCGGCCGTAGCGCCCGTCGATCCACCGCCGCCCAAACGCCAGCAGGTTCCCATCCGGTGACCACGCCGGGTATTGATCCTCGTGCGCCTCCTCGAACAGCCGCTCCAGATCGGCGTCCAAGGTGAACTCCGTGGTGTTCAGCTCAACGAAGAACTGCCTGCCCACCAGCCGGATGTCCGTGTAGACCATCTGCTGCCCGTCCGGGGAGAACGTGCCTATTTCGCCCATGTCGCTGGGGATGAGATAGCTGCGCGCACCGTCTTCGAGGTCCACTACGCGGATGGCCTGCTGGTTGGAGTCGAAAAAGGTGAGCTTCGACCCATCCGGTGACCAGTCCGGCGTGTACCCGACGATCTGGTTGTCTTCAAAGACAGGTTGGTTGTCGCCCGTCAGCAGATCGTAGAACCAGATCCGGCTCTGCCCGATACCCCCGCTCTCCGTCTGTGACCGGCGCTCATAGGCGATCTGCCGTCCATCCGCCGACCAGGCCGGCCGCTCACAGATGCCCGGGCTGCAGTCGGTCAGCTGGCGTGGGCTGCTCCCGTCGGCATTGATAACCCAGATATCGGCGCTTTCGTCCGCGTTGCGCACCGTGATCGCGACCTGCGTGCCGATCGGACTGGGGTCAAAGTTCGCAATGCCGTACTCGGTCCGGTAAACCTCAACCGGATCGCCTCCCTCAACAGGGATGGTCCACAGCGCCTGCACCTGCACATCGGCTGGCCCCAGATAGAGGATGCTTGGCTCGCCGGGCGTAAAGCTCACACTGATGGCTTTGGCCTGCCTGCCCGTTGTGGCCTGCGCGCCCGCGGCCAGTGTGGCGGTGTAGGTGGTGCCCACGGAGAGGGGTTCGTCCGGCTGGAAGACCAACGTCATGCCCTCCCAGCTGATCGTGCCGGGTACCTCCGGCGCAATCGCGAACCGTTCCTCTACGGTATCACGCGCCATCTGCTGTTCGAACGTGATCCGAACCGGCGTGGTGACTCCCGGCTGGCTGCCGTCCGCGGGTGTGACCGCCGATATCGGCGCCCCGACGTTGTCGCCCAGCAGCACGACCACAGCAATCAGGGCGACCAACACCGCCGCCGCCCCGGCGATAGTTCGGTCAAATTTGTCCATTATTGGAAGAGATACGGCTGTTCCGGCTGCTCAATCGGCACGATTTCCTCAGCGATGAGCACCGGCATCTCCTGTCCGTCCAACGTGCCTGCTGCAAAGGTGCCAGTCACCTGCACCCAGGAATCTGTTGGGAAGTCGGCTGCCATTGGTGTGTTGACCACCACGCCGATGGCGGTTGCATCCGCCACACAGCAGGTCAGGGTGAAGCGCGCGACCATGAACTGGTCGTCCTCAAACCGAATATCGCGATACACAAACCCAACCAGATCGGCTTCCTGCCCCTCAAGCGAGGCCGGGTCAGGGTTGGTGTTCATGGCCTGCACCCAATCCAGGATGTTGCGTTCGCCGGGCACAGAGGCAAGCGTGGTATTGCTGTTGGATCGGGCCGCGAGTGAGGTCGAGATGCCCCGGTTGTCAATAGCCGCTGAGCCAAGCGGCTGGGCCGGCACAATCGCCCCGAGTATGAAAGGCAGTGCCACCAACAGCAGCGTGGTGATCCGCGTCTGGCTGCGGGCACGCTGTTCGGCAAACCCGCTCAATGTGAGGTACATCTCGCCTTCGTCCTCATCTGCGCCGGATTTCACCAGATTGTACGACCCGGCCAGGATGATCAGCAGCACGATGGCCACTATGGCCAGCCACATGTACCGCTGGTTGATGTAATAGAACAGCGATCCACTGACCAGCCGCTGCATCAGGAAGATGGCCAGCAGGATCATGATCAGGGCCTTGAGCCGTTCAGCAAGAGATTGACGGATCTTCATGGCAGTCTACCACCCTATATTCAGATTGATGAACACGGCGAACAGCATCGTGACCAGGAATGGCAGGACCACGATGTACAGCACATATTTACGCTTGAATACGCCGAGATACATCAGTGTGCTCTTGATATCCACCATGGGGCCAAACACCAGAAAGCTCAGAATTGAGCCGGTGCTGAAGGTGTTGACGAAGGCCAGCGACACAAAGGCATCCACTGTGGAACAGACTGAGAGTACGTAGCCGAGGACCATCATCACCACGACGGAAATGACCGGCCCGGTGCCTAGGGCTGTTAGCGTGCTTTGGGGTACCAGAGTCTGCATGGCTGCTGCCAGCACACAACCGATCACCAGCCATCGCCCCATCTCGAAGAACTCGTCCGCCGCGATGCGCATTGCCTGGCGCAAACGGTCCATCATGCTGGCCTGCTGCCTTTCTGGCAGGTTGATGCTGCCACCCATCACCGGGCTCAGTGACTGCGGGCGCATCATCTCAACCGGGCGCGGGTGCAGTGAAAACAGCAGCCCCACGATGATCGCCACGGCCAGACCCATCACAAAGCGCATCACGAGGATGACACCAAAGCCATAGGCAGCAAATGTGCTCGCCAGGACCACCGGGTTCAGGATGGGTGCCGCCAACAGGAAGGCAATCCCGGAGGCAAGCGGCAGGCCTTTGTTGAACATCCGGCGCGTCAGCGGGATAACACCGCACTCGCATACCGGGAACACGAAGCCCATCACCCCGCCCATCAGCGTGGCAGGCAGAACCTTGCGCGGCATCATTTTGGCCATATCCTCCTGGCTGACGAACACCTCCACCAGCCCGGAGGCGACGGTCCCCAACAGCAGAAAGGGTACCGCTTCGATGAATATGCCCAGAAATATGGTCGTGAACGTGCCGATCTCTTCAGCGAACAAGGGCGCTGCTCCCTTACTCCATGTGCCTGCAAGCGACTATAGCGTATGCTGTGTGCAATATCATTACGTACGCTATAATCCCGGCCCAGAATTGGAGGCGGTATCTTGACACAAGCGCAGGCAGGCGATCTGGTGTTTCTCGTTAGTGAGACGGATCGGACTACATTTTTCGAGATTTTGCAACCGGGTGACAAGCTGCAAACCCATCGGGGCATCCTGCACCATGATGATCTGATCGGGTCGCTGTTGGGGTCGCAGGTGCGCACCCATCTCGGCTACACATATTATCTGCTGATTCCCACCACGGACGAGATCGTCCGCTACTCCAAACGCAACAGTCAGATCATCTACCCGAAGGACACCGGCTACCTGATTATGCGCCTCGGCATCCGGCCTGGGTCGCGTGTGCTGGAAGCAGGCACCGGCAGCGGGGGGCTTACCATGGCGCTGGCCAGCATTGTCGGCGATGAGGGCCATGTCTACTCCTACGACCTGCGCGACGATATGCAGCAGCTTGCTGGCCAAAACCTGGCGCAGATCGGGCTGCGCCACCGGGTCACCTTCAGGCAGGGCCGCGCCGAGGACGGCTTTGAGGAGACCGGGCTGGATGCCGTCATCTTCGACCTGCGCCGCCCGTGGGAAGCCCTCGACTCGGCGCGTGCGGCCCTGCGCGGCAGCGGAGCGTTGGGTTCCATTATCCCTACCAACAACCAGCTCATCGACCTCATTGAAGCCCTTGACGCGCATTCGGGGTTTGGTTTCATAGAGGCTGAAGAGCTCATTCTCCGTCCGTACAAGACAATTCCGGCCCGGGTACGCCCCGACGACCGGATCATCGGCCATACGGGCTTTCTGGTTTTCGGACGGGCTGTCTTTGAGGAGGATGCCGCGGTATGATCCGCCGCTGGCTGCTGTTGATATCGTTGGTTGCGCTGGCGGGCTGCACCGCCGATCCTGAGCCGACGCCCATCGTGGTGCCGACGGTGCCCGTTGCCGCCGACGAGACACCCCTTCCTACCGAAGCACCCCTGCCTGAGCCAAGCCCCGTGCCTGATGCCGAGATCCTGTTTCAGGATACGGTGATCATCGCTGCACCTGAGTCGCCCGTCTCCGATTTGAGCTTCGATGCGCCCGCCGGTGAGGTTATCCGCGTGGAAAGCCGTGTCCAGGATGGCGGCGTCTCCTACCGGCTTGAACTGATCGACATGTTCAACAACCTGCTGGCCGCTTTCACGGCGGATACAGCGCGTCAAACCGCTGCCCTCGATGAGTTCACACTGCCGTATGGCGGGCTCTATATGCTGCGGCTGACTGCTGTTACGGGCAGCGGCGCTGTGGAAGTGACGGTGCTGCCCCTCGAATTGGCCAGCGGCGGCGGCCCTATCGAACCGGGCGGCACGGCTGAGGGCCTGATCTACGCGCCGGATGTGTACCATACCTTTCAAATCGCGTTGGAGGCTGGCGAGGTCGTCACGATAGCCACCCGTGCTCAAGAAGGCGGTGCGCTCGATACACGCTTCGCGCTTTACGGTCCGGACGGGCGCCTGATCGCGGAGGCCGACGACATCGACCAACCCGTCGATCTCAACGCGCGGCTGGCCGGTTTTGTCCCAGAGATCACCGGGACCTACATGCTGGTGGTTGGCAGTGTGGGCCAGGCCGAAGGCGACTACGAGGTCGTCATCACCCGCGATACGCAACCGCCGGAAGCACAGGGCGCACCGGATATCCAGTATGGGCAGACACTCCAGGCGCGCTTCTTTGAGGGCGATACGCTCAGTCTGGGCTTTGACGGCACCATCGGCGAGGTGATCGCTGTGACGGTGACCAACCCCGACGAGGATCTCGATGTTGATATTCTGGTGGTCAGTCCCTTTGGGCAGACCATCGCTTATGTGGCGCGCGGCCTGCGCGGCGAACCCGAGACGCTGGCTGAACTCCAACTGCCCTACAGCGGCCGCTACCAGCTGGAACTGCGCCCGCGCGGCGAAGGTACTGCGTCGTTTACCGTGTCCCAACTCAGCGGCGACTCGCTGAGCGGGGGCGGCATTCTGCGCGCCGGGGTTCCACTGGCGGGCCGCTTCGATGCGCCCGGTGTCTTCCACACCTACCAGTTTGAAGGGGCAGCAGGCGAAACAATCGCATTGAGCGTTGAGTCCTTCGCCCCGGAGGACGCGCCCATTGATCCGGGCTTTGCGCTGCTCGCGCCGGATGGCAGCCAGCAGGTCTTTGTGGATGATGTCGGCGACGCGCTTGATCCGGTTTTGGCCGGCTATACGCTGTCGCAGACGGGCACGTACACCGTGATGGTCTATGCGTTTACCGATGCGGTGGGCCGCTATGAGATCACACTGCTCGTTGAATAGACGGTCTGCCGGCGCACTGATAGTGATGCTGCTGGTCACCACTGCCCTGATGGCGTGTGCCCGCGCCGAGGAACCGACCGGCACACCAACACCCTGGCCCACATTGGCTCCCGTCGCGACTCTGCCGCTGGAAGGGAGTGGCACGCTGTCTCCGGTTGCAGCGCCCCGCCTGACCGAACAGTATCGCGTGCAGCTCATCGAGGGGCTCGAGTCGATCTACCCCGTGCGCGGGGAGGTGGAGTCGCCCGTACGCATCGAGGTGATTGTGCTCTCCGGCAGCCCCGATCCGGTGGTGCGCGTAAACAATCCACAGGGCGACAACCTCGCTACGGTTGATACCAACGCCGCATCAGAGTCGGAAGTGATCGGCCTGTTTCAGTTCCCGGCGGACGGTTACTACGAGCTCGCCATCTCAACAGCCGGGGGCAGCGGGGAGGTCGGCGTGTCGATCTACCAGATCGGCGGTGCGAGCAGCCATCAGTTCGAGACAACCGACGAGCAGGTCACCGGTGAAATGACCCAGCCCGCTGCCTACCATACCTTTCTGCTGCCGCTGGAACGCAGCCAGCGCGTTGATATCGCCGCGGAAGCGGTCGGCGAGGGCCTGACCCTGACCTTTGCCCTCTACGCGCCGGATGGCACCCTCGTAGCACAGCAGCCACCCGCTGCTGCGCCCACCCTGCTGGACTTCGTGCCTAGCCAACAGGGCGACTACACGCTGGTGCTGCGCAATCTGGCCGAGACTTTGGGCAGTTACACGGTGGCCGTGGCACCTTCCGAGTCCGCTGGGGAGGCCGCTGTGGGCACCCGAACAACGCTCGATCTGACGGCTGGGGAGCCGGTCTGGCTGACGCTCGATGGCACCGCCTACGACTCCATCTCGCTGGAAGCCCGCCCCGCCGATCCCACCCTTGACCTGACCGTGCGTGTATACGATCCGTTTGGCGGTGTGCTGGTGCAGGCCAATGATCTGGGGTTGGGTGGCGCTGAGGTCTTGACGTTGGTGCAGTTTCCTTTCGATGGCCAGTATCAGGTGGAATTCACCATGGGCGGGGCGCAGGGCACCATTGACTATCTGATCCGCCGCCAACGCCTCCCGGATATCGAGATGGGCGGGCGAATCGCGCAGGGCAGCATCAAGCATGAGGGCGCTGTGGAAGGCCCCGGCACGCTGATAGCCTATGGGTTCGACGCGGTGCCCGGCGACCTGATCGGTGTGGATGCGCGCGCTGTCGGCGACACGGACCTCGATCTGGCATTTAGCCTCTACGCACCGGACGGTACACGGCTGCTGACTCGTGATAATGTCGTTGAGCTTGACCCCATCCTGGACCGGTTTGAACTGCGTACCGAGGGGCGTTATGTGCTCGTGGTGTTCAACCGGGGTACGACAACAGGTGCCTTCGAGCTGTACTTAACCAACCCACAGGCACCTGCGCCGCTGCCTACACCGCCCTGAACAGACGGCCTACTCTTCCTCTTCTTCACTGCGTGCGGTGATGACTTCGACCTCGGCGGACTCTTCGATGAGCAGATCATCGAGCTCGTCTTCCTCTTCCTCAACCTGAGTAACGGCGTAGTCCAGCTTGACAATCGCTTCATCACCCTCCGTCACAGCCCGAACGTTTTCAGGCAGGACCAGATCCGCGATGGTGTACACCTGGCCGAACTCGTTCATGCCGGAGACATCCACTTCGATCTGCTGGGGGATCTCCATCGGCAGCGCTTCAACCGACATCACGGTGAGCAGCTGGTTGGCGATAGCCTCTCCGCTGACCATCAGCGGGGCTTCCCCGACGATAATGATCGGAACATCGTTGACCACAGGCTCGTTGAGGTTTACCCGGTAGAAGTCGATATGCAGCACGTCACCGCGCATGGGGTTGCGCTGCACGTCACGGACTAGCGTTGGCTCGGCGCGCCCGTCATCGAACTGGAGTTCGACAATCTGGGTACCGCCTGCCGCGATCAACACCTGCCGCAGTTCGCGTGCGTCAACCTCGACCAACACCTGTTCAAAGTTCGGCCCGTACACCACACCCGGCACAAGGCCTTTGCGGCGGGCCTGGTTTACGCGCTTGCCACGGGCTGTCCGCTCGGCGGTTTTCAGCCCGATCATCTCATCATTGCTCATACAATCTACACTCCTTCTGGCGTACAGCAGAAAGTCATTTTACCGGGCAGCGAGTGTGCAGTCAATGCAACCCTGTCGGCATATTCTGCGTAGAAGTGTGTGAAGATGAGAGCCTGTGGGAGTCATGATATGAGTGAGAAAGTAATCGAAAGGCCGCCGGGCCTCAAACCGGAAACCACATCTGAGGAACGTACGTGGGCGGCGCTCGCACATGGCAGCACCGTGCTCACCGTTCTGGCGACGATCCTCTCAGGCGGCATTGCCGGGTTGGTCCTGCCGTTTGTGCCGCTGGGGATCTACCTGATCTACAAGGACAAGTCACGCTATGTCGCCGAGCAGGCGCTGCAGGCGTTTGTCGTACAGGTGGCTGTCACCCTGGGCTATGTGCTGCTCGTTGTTGTTGCCGCACTGACCATCGTGCTGGCCTGGGTCATCACCGGTGTCCTGATCATCATCCTGGTAGGTTTGCTGCTGATCCCGGTCGCGCTGCTTGTCACGATTGTGCTGGGGTTGGCGCTGGTTGTGTACCCGTTTGTGGTGGCCGGTCTGTCCATCGCAGCGACGGTAGAGGTCGCCAATGGCAAGGACTATCGCATTCCCTACATCGGCAGCCGCGTGGTGAGCTGGGTCCATTCAACAAAGGGACCCAAGGCGAACGATCTGCCGCCCCCGGTGTAACCGGGCCGCTGTGATACACGCAGGCACCCACCAGAATGGGTGCCTTTTGTGTTCTTCACGATCTGGCGTGAGTGTGTTAATATGGAGTCAAGTAACCTCGCGCCAGACACCATAGCTTTTTAAGAAAGGTACAGTTTGTGACTCCAAAAGGTGCATTCACATTTGTGCTACACAGCCACCTGCCCTATGCTCGGATGGCAGGCCGCTGGCCCCACGGCGAAGAATGGATCCATGAAGCCGCGTCAGAAACCTACATTCCTCTGCTCAATGCACTCTATGCGCTCCGAGAGGAAGACGTTGACTACAAACTCACTATCGGTCTGACACCCGTCCTCGTTGAACAGCTCGCCGATGAGGACATTAAAGACAACTTCGATGCTTACCTCGATGAGAAGATCGCCATGGCGAAAGCGGATGTGGTGCGCTACTCCGAAGAGGAAACGGCCGATCCCCACCTAGCCTACCTCGCTGAGTTCTACCGCGGCTTCTACGAGGGCATCAAAACCGACTTCGATGACAAATACAACCGTGATATCCCCGGCGCGTTCCGGAATCTGCAGGACTCCGGCCACGTGGAAATCGTCACGTGCGGGGCCACCCACGGCTATCTGCCTCTGTTGGGTCGCGACTCGGCCATATACGGGCAGCTCAAAACCGCGGTCGAAGCCTACAAGCGGCACTTCGGGCAGGAGCCACGCGCTATCTGGCTGCCGGAATGTGCCTATCGCCCGGCTTACATCAAGGATGATGGCACCACTCGCCCTGGCCTTGAACACTGGCTGCAGGAAATGGGGCTCAAGCTGTTTTTCAGCGAGACGCACACCATCGAAGGCGGGCAGCCGGTCGGCGTGGCCGCTGGTGATGTGATCGGCCCGTACGGCGCGATCAAGCGGCGCTACGTTGTCCCGGTGCAGCAGTCAATCCCCATTCGTGAGGCCACAACCTTCAAGCCGTATTACGTCTCGGATACAACAGCCGGTGAGGACGCCGACCAGCATTCAGGCGTTGCCGTGCTCGGACGCCACAATCGCACAGGTATGCAGGTCTGGTCCGCTGATTGGGGCTACCCTGGTGACTTCGACTACCGTGAATTCCACAAAAAGGACGCACGGTCGGGCATGCAGTACTGGCGCGTGACCGGTTCCGGCGTTAGCCTGGGTGAAAAGGACTACTACCATCCGGAATGGGCCGCCGGCAAGGTGATCGGCCACGCTGAGCACTTTGCTCATCTCGTCGCTGACAACCTCCGCCACTACCACGACGCCACCGGCGAATTCGGCATCATCTCCTCCAACTATGATACCGAGCTGTTCGGCCACTGGTGGTTTGAAGGCGTTACCTGGATCAAAGAGGTGCTGCGTCGCCTGGCCGACGATCCGGACGTGGAGTTGGTTCGCGCCAGCGACTATATTGAGGCCCATCCGCCGGAACAGGTGCTGCACATTCCGGAGAGCTCCTGGGGCATGGGCGGCAATCACTGGACGTGGGACAATCACGAGACACACTGGATGTGGGGTCCGATGCACGCCGCCGAAAAGCGCCTGGAAGATCTGGTGGCCGCCTTCCCCGATCCTTCTGAGGACGAAGAGGCCGTGCTCAACCAGGCCGCGCGTGAACTGCTCCTTGCTGAGTCCAGCGATTGGCCGTTCCTCGTGACAACCGGCCAGGCACGTGACTACGCCATCCGGCGCTTTACACGCCACATCGAACGCTTTGAGGCGCTGGCGGGCTCTCTGGAACAGGGCAAAGCGGATCGCCAGTTGGCTGACGAGCTCTACGAAACCGATAAGGTCTTCCCGGCGATTGACTACCGGTGGTTCGCCGCCCGGAGCGAATAGTGAACATCGTCTTCGCGGCTGCGGAAAGCGTGCCTTTCACAAAAGTCGGCGGCCTGGCCGATGTGGTCGGCACGCTCACGGTTGAACTCCACCGGATGGGGCACCGGGTCAAGCTCCTGCTGCCCCATCACGGCGCGATTGACGATGAACGCCACGGCATTGAACAGATCGATTCGTTTAAAATGCCGTGGCATGGTGGCGAGGCAGAAGTTTCTGTTGGCCATACAACCAGCAGCGGTGTGCCAGTGTACCTGCTGCGCTGTTGGCCGTACTTCACCCCGGGTGAGACGTTCGTTTACAGTGACGATGAAGGCATTGACGTCGGGCGGTTTCTGTTCTTCTCGTCGGCAGCGTTGGCGTTCACGAGTCGCCTGGCGAATGAAGAGCACTGGCAGCCGGATCTGTTCCATGTGCATGACTGGCACACCGGCTTGATCCCGTATCTGCTGCGGCGCGTCTACTACGCTGACGATGTGCTCAGCCGTGCCGCGGTCCTGCTGACCATCCATAATATGAAGTATCAAGGGTGGGGCGTGGGCTGGCATCTGCATGAGGCCGGTTTGCCCCCTGTTGACCATTCGCTGCTGCACGCAATGGATAAGACGAACAACTCGCTTGCCGTTGGCCTGGCGTACAGCACGGCACTCAACACCGTGAGTCCGCGCTATGCTCAGGAGATCAAGGAGGAGAGCGGCGGCTACGGGTTGGATGGTCTGCTGGAGGCCCGTCAGGCTCATCTCTCCGGCATCCTCAACGGGATCGATACCGACCGGTGGAACCCGACTGACAGCGACGCCGTGCCCGAACCGTTCGACGGTGCCACCCTCGAAGCCCGTGCTGCCAGCAAGCGGGCCCTGCAGGAGCGCCTCCGGCTGCCTGTGCGTGATGACCTGCCGATCATCGGTACGGTGATCCGCTTGGTGGACCAAAAGGGGCCTGGCATTCTGGTGCCCGCCATGTGGCGCCTGCTGCGCCATGCGCACATGCAGTTTGTGCTGCTTGGCACCGGCTTCTACCATCATGAAAACGCCGCCTGGAAGCTCGGCGATGCCTTCCGTGAAAAGGCCCGGGTCGTGCTGGCTTTCGATGAAGAACTGGCCGAGCTCATTTACGCTGGCTCGGATATGTTCCTCATGCCGTCCCTGTTCGAGCCCTGCGGTATCGGCCAGATGATCGCCATGCGTTATGGATCGATCCCCATCGTGCGTGAAGTCGGCGGCCTTGCTGACACCGTCACCCCGGATATCGGCTTCCTGTTCCGTGACTTCAACCCGGGCGCACTGGAATGGACCATCGGGCAGGCGCTGCATGCATGGTACAATGATCCCGATGGGTGGCGTGAACGGCAGGAACTGGCCATGGCCCGCGACTTCGGCTGGCGGCGTTCCGCCGAGCAATATGTCAGCCTCTATCAGGACACAATCGACATACACCGGCGTTACACCGGTTAAGCCAAAGGAGATCCGCTGTGAAGGTCCGGTCAATCATTATGGCAGGCGGCAAGGGCACACGCCTAAAGGTGCTCACCCGCAAGCGCGCCAAGCCTGCCGTCCCCTTTGCGGGCAAGTATCGCATCATCGATTTTCCTCTCTCCAACTGCGTAAACTCGGGTATTTTTGATGTCCTCGTCCTGACCCAATACCGTCCGCATTCACTCAACGACCATATCGGCAAGGGCCGCCCTTGGGATCTCGACCGCTCGTTTACCGGCGGTGTGCAGCTGCTCCAACCGTTTACGGGGCGTGCCGCGTCGGACTGGTATGCGGGCACCGCTGACGCTGTCTATCAGAATCTGAACTTCATCCGCAAGGACAATCCGGACCTGATCCTCATCCTCTCTGGCGACCATGTCTACCAGATGGATTACTCCCGTTTGGTCAACTATCTGACTGAAAAAGGCGCCGATGCGGTCGTGTGCACCATCCGCGTGACCCTTGAAGAAGCCAAACGCTTCGGCATTATGGATACCAACCGCGAGAACCGTGTGCTCAATTTTGTGGAAAAACCGCAGGATCCGCCCGGCACGTTGGCTTCGATGGGCGTGTACCTGTTCAGGCTGGATGTCCTGGACACCATGCTGCGCCAGGATGCACATCGCCAGACCTCATCCCACGACTTCGGCAAAGACATCATCCCACGCATGATCGAAGACGATATGAACGTCTACGCCTATCCGTTTAACGGCTATTGGGTTGATGTCGGAACGGTGCGCTCCTATTGGGAAACCCACATGGACCTCGTTGCGCATCCGCCCGCGCTTGACCTCAATGACCGCTCCTGGGTGATCCACACGCGCAGCGAGGAACGACCGCCCGTCCGCATTGAAGAGGGTGCCCGGGTGGTCGACAGCCTCATCACAGACGGATCGGTAATCGCTGGTGGCGCCGTTGTTGAAAAGTCGATCCTCTCGCCGGGTGTGTACGTCGGCCCGAATGCTGTGGTCCGCGAGTCGGTGATTCTGACAGACTCCTACATCGAGGCGGGCGCACAGGTGGAACGGGCCGTCATCGATAAAAACGTGGTGGTTGGCCACAATGCGCGTGTCGGCGACCTCTCAGGCGACCCGACCATCACGATGATCGGCAAGAACACCCACCTGCCCACGGGCATCGTGGTTGAAACCGGTGCGGAAGTCGGCTCCGATCTGCGCCCCGAGGACTTCGACTCACTGACCGTGGGAACCGACGTGGTCATCCCGTCCAAAGATCGCGAAGACTACTGAGCAGCCACATCTCCTAAGCAGGAGCCAGCCCGTCAGCCAGGGCTGGCTTCTGTCGTTTCACCCGCTCCTGCGCTACCATTATGCCGCAAGCTACGTTTACCTGATGGAAGGCGCATACCATGGCCGGGCAAAAACGGTACATCTGTGTTCACAGCCATTTCTATCAGCCCGCACGGGGCAACCCGCTGAGTGATGAGCCGCTGCGCGAACCGACGGCGGCCCCTTTCGAGAATTGGAACGAGCGTGTAACCGCCGAATGCTACACGCCGAACGCCGAGATAGGCAATCTGGAACTGATCTCCTTCAACATTGGGGAGACTCTGGCCAGTTGGCTGGCCGAGAATGCCCCGGATACGTACCAGGCATTCATTCAAGCTGACCGTAAAAACGTCGAGAAACACGGCGTGGGCACCGCCATCGCCCAGGGAATGCACCACACCGTGCTGCCCCTTGACCGCCGGGAGGATAAGCATACCCAGGTCCAATGGGGCAAGGCAGTGTTCGCCAACCGGTTTGGGCGCCAGCCCGAGGGCATGTGGCTGCCGGAGATGGCTGTCGACCTTGAGACGCTTGAGGTGCTCGTTGACAACGGCATCGACTGGACGATCCTTACCGAAAGCCAGGTCATCGGCAAACCGGCTGGAGCCGGTCCGTTCTGGGTGGACCTGCCCAACCGCAAGCGGATCAAGGTATTTGTGCGCGACCAGGGCCTCTCCGACGATATCGCTTTCAATCTGGGCAACTTCGGCGGAGCAGGGCGCTGGGCCCGTGAGGTGCTCACACAGCGCCGGCGCTACGCCGGGCTGCTGACCCTGATCGCCGTGGACGGTGAGACTTTTGGCCATCACTGGTCCGGTGAGGAACAGTTCCTCCACTGGCTGCTGACCTACGAGGCACAGGCCGCCGGGTATGAAGTCGTTACACTTAGCCAGTTTGCCCGTATGCTGGAGCCCATCTACACCATCCGGATCCGCGAGAACACCGCTTGGAGTTCCAGTCATGGTCTGGCGCGCTGGGCGACCGGCTCACCGGATACCCAGGGCAGTTCCTACTGGAAGGGTGCCCTGCGCCGTGCTCTGGACAACCTCAGGTGGCGGGTGGATGATGTCTATAGGCGTGAGGCTGAAAGCATCGGCGTGGAAGAGCCGCTGCAACTGCGCGATGCTTATATCCGCGTGGTGCTGGGCTATGTCAAACCGTCGGAGTTCCTCCGGTCGCAGGAGGTCGATGTCAACGGTGGGGATGCCAAACGGCTGCTGCAGTTGGTAGAGGCGCAGTACTTCCGCCAGCGGATGTACACGAGCTGTGCGTTCTTCTTTGACGATCTCGACGACCTGAGCACACGCTATGGCATCGCCAGTGCGGCTGAGGCCATCCGCCTGACTGAGGAGGCCTCCGGTGTGGATCTGAGCGAGGACTTCCGCCGGGACCTCAGCATCGCGGTTGATCACACAGCCGAAAGCAGCGATATAACCGGGGCGGATATCTACGACGAGGTCCGGGCGGAGATCACCGGTTCGGCTTGAGCCTGCCCAACAACGGAATATGTGAGAGCCGTGCTGATGCACGGTCCTCGTGTGGCGGTGCTGGCGCGAACACCATCGTGTATGGATGTGCGTAGTCGATCTGGCGTACGACATTGTGGCGCGGGTCGCGGCCCAGATCCGCCGAACGCAGATGATCAGCCGGTGCCTCGGGTAGGGGTTCTGGCGCTGTCAGATCGACTAATGTCCACTCTTCTTTGAACACCACGCCCATCGTGACATAATGCGGTGACCCTGCCAGAAAGCCCGCCCGCCATTCCACGCGCCGGCGGGAGTGGCTGGTTGGGTCCTGATAGTACATGCCGAACACAGCCACTTGATCGCGCGGCACGCCTATCATCAACAGCAGGGATGCTGCCACCACACTCGCCGTGAGCGCATCAGGCAGCACCAGCAGGCCCGTCTGCCGGTAGAGCATGGCAGCCGCCATCAGAGAGGCGGGCAGCACGACCTCACCGCTGTTTTCACTGGCTTGGTTGGCCGCCAGCATGATCTCGCGGCGCATGGTACGCCGCTGCCTGGCATCAACCACGCTGGCCCGCTGCTGGATGCGTTTCAGCGCTTTCCAGATGCCGCTTTCGTCAGGGGGGGCTTTGTCCTCGTAGAGCGTGCGTAGCACATCCGTGGCAACCAGTCGCATCGCGACGTTCGGCTCCCAGATGCGATAGAAAAGGCCCGTGCGGTCGGAGTGCGGGCGGCGCACATAGTACGCTTTGTACTGCTCCTGCAGCGGTGTGACCAGCACCGGATATTCCAGCCCGACCAGGCCGCGCGCCAGCAGATAGGCGACCGGGCCGGTGTGGAGCGTGTGCTCGCGGAAATGCTTGCGACGTGGAGGCATTAGGGTTCGCCGTAGAGTGTCTGGTAGATATGGTAATGCTCGTAGATGCGCTTGATGTAGCGTGCGGTTTCGCTAAACGTGATCGACTCGACAAACAGATCCGGATCGCCATTCGTGCCATCGAGCCAGGTTGCCGTGTTGCCCGGCCCGCCGTTGTACGCCGCCAACATCGCGAAGCGGTCGCCGTCAAACCGTTCGGCCTCCTCATTGAGCAGCCATGTGCCGAACGCCACACTGACCACCGGGCGCCGTAGTTCACTGGTGCGGTAGTCCGGCCAGTTGAGTGCTACCGCGATATCCTCTCCGGTCGGCGGCCAGATCTGCATCAACCCCTGCGCCGAGGCCGACGAGGTTGCAAATCCCTCAAAAAGGCTTTCCTGGTAGATCAGGCTGAACACAAACAGCGGGTCCAGATCGTACTGCTGGGAATAAGCGACGACAAGGTCGTCGAAATAGACGGGATAGAAGAGCCTCGCCAGGAAGTCAGGCCCTTCCAACGGGTGGATGCCCGCCAGCCGGTAAACGGCGCCCGCGCTCATGATCGAGGAGCGGTACAAACCAATATCCCGGAAGGTGACTGCCAGCTGGTAGCTGGCCAGTGGATCGTCGCGGTACGCAACCCGGATCGCCTCAAAGTCCTGTTTGGCATCCTCTTCCATGCCCAATGTCCACAATTCCTGCGCCCTGGCCAGCCTTGGATCGGCAGCGATATCGGAGCGCAGCGTCAGGGCCAGCGGCGGCTGCTCGGTCAGCGCGAACGTTTCAACCAGCCACTGTTCCGTTTCAGCGCGCCCGGCATCGCGGTCAGCCGGAACTGTCAGCCCGACCGGATCGGCAAACGGCACCTGATTCGCCTGTATGTCCTGGGCACGCAGGGCGTGATAGCCGTTCGGGTTGAGCACCGTGAGGTTGTCGAAGACGCCGGCTGCATCCTCAGCCCGGCCCGACTGAAGCAGCGTTTTCCCCAGCCAGAATGTGCCTGCTTCTGGTTCCGGGTTGCCGCTGGCCTGTGCCGCCCGCGTGAAGTACCCCTCGGCGGTTGGGAAGTCTGCCGCCACATAGGAGTCTATACCAAGGGAGAAGAGGCCTTCTGCGCCGCGCGGGTCGGATGCGTAATTGTTGGCCAACCGTGTGAAGTACCCGCCCGCGCGCTGAATATCGCCCTGTGACCGGGCCAGCACGCCCGCCTGGTGGAGTGCATCCGCCGCCTGCGGCAGCTCGGGATAGTCTTCCACAAAGGCATCCAGTGTGGCAAAAGCGCCCTCCACATTGCCCAGCGCAGCCTGAAGATCGGCAAGCTCAAGGTGAGCCAACGCCCAACTCGTGCCATCGTCCGGCTGGAAGCGCGTGATCAGGGCGTTGAGCTCGCTTTCGGCTGCCTGGAAGTTGCCTAATGCGCGGTACGCCTGCGCGATGAACAGATGTGAGTCAGGTGGGTAGTCCAACCCGGAGACCGCCACATAGTCCAGCAGAGAGGCCAGGGCCGGTTCCCAGTTGCGCTGGTTGTAGTTGACCAGCCCACGCTGGTAGGGGTCGACTTCAAAGCCGCCCTCCAACAGGGCC
>JAADYX010000014.1 GCA_010092885.1 Chloroflexota bacterium
CACCATATCCGGCGCGCCAGCGAGCACATCGCTGGCGGGTTGGGCAGCCGGTTCGGCGGCTGGCTCATCCGGGGATTGGGCCGGTTGACCCGCATTCCGCTGGAGCGCCGCGAGCAGGTCTTCCCACTGCGGGCCGCCCGTGAAGTCAAACGTTGGGAGGTTTTCCTGCCGCGGATGCAGATCGGTGGCGCGCAGGATCAGCAGGAGGACCGGGGTGCCCTGTGCCAGGGCAGTGGCCCACTCATACGCGACGCTGTCGGTTGCGCGGGCAAACGGGGACATCACAGCGAGCAGGGTGTCCGCTGCGGCCAGCCGCGCATCGATCTCGGGCTGCCAGTCTTCGGTGCGATGCCAGCTTTCCAGCCCTGCACCCTCAAGCTGGCTGACGATCATCGGCACGATGGCGGCATCGTTGGTGGCGTAGGCGATGTAGATCATGGTTGCGTTCCTCGTTTCAGGAAAGGGCTTCCAAGGCGGACTGGGCTGCAATGCGAACGTGGCGCTTCGGATCGTTGGCTGCCACACGGTGCAGCGCGTCGCGTGCTTCAACAGCACCGGTCTGGCCAAGCGCCAGCGCCGCAGACTGACGCACCGGCCAGGCCGGGTCATCAAGCAGCGGGATGATCGACGGGGGCACGATATCACCGCCAATGGCGCCCAGCGCCTCGACGATCTGCTGCTTGAGCGTGGTTCCCGCCCCGGGCAGCAGGTCGATGAGATCGGGCAGGGCCAACGGATCACCGATCTGCCCGAGGGCGCGTACCGCCGCGCGCACTACCCGATCATCGTCGCTGGAAAGTACCGCCAGCAGGGCCGGAACCGCCCTGGCGTGCCCGATCTGCCCGAGCGAGCGCGCAGCAACCTGCTGCACGCTCACCTGTGAATCATCGAGACAGGTCGTCAGGGCAGTGATCGCCGCCTCACCGTGATGGGCCAGCGCCTCCGCAGCATTGATGCGGACATCAGCCCGCGGGTCCGATAGGGCAGCTTCCAGCGCCTTGCGGGCCTCAGCCGTTTGCAGCTGGCCAAGACGGCCAGCCGCGGCTTTGCGCCCATCCGGATCGCGACCTGTCAGCTGTTCGATGAGCGGATCCGCCACTGGCTACCCTGCCAGATTGTGATAGTAGTGGATGATCGCCTCGATGGCCTTATAGTAATGATCCTCTTTGAAGTGCTCATTGGGCGCGTGCATCTTGGAGCCGGGCAGGCCGAAGCCCATCAGGACGGCGCTAGCGCCGAGCACCTTCTGGAAGGTTGAGATCACGGGAATGGAGCCACCCTCGCGGCTGAACACGGGCGGCACACCCCACACAGCCTGGAGCGCTGCAGCGGCCGCCTTCATCTCCGGCGAGTCGATTGGTGTGATGGAAGGCCAGCCGCCTGACAGCTTGTTGACTGTCACACGGACGTGCTCCGGTGCGATGGTGGGGATGAAGTCCGCGAAGAGCTGAGCAATCTCGTCCGGGTCCTGATCGGGCACGAGCCGCATGCTGATCTTGGCCCCGGCGTGCGCCGGGATGATCGTCTTGCCACCCTCGCCGGAGTAGCCGCCCCAAATCCCGTTGACCTCACAGGTTGGGCGTCCACCGCGCCGCTCGATCAGACTGTAGCCCGCCTCACCCCACGGCTTGTCCATGCCGGTTTCCTGCTGCCACTGCGTCACCGGATAGTCGACCTGTGCCGCGGCTTCGCGGTCGGTCTCGCTCAACTCGCGGACCCTGTCATAGAAGCCGGGGATAGCCACGGTGGCGTCATCATTGTGCAGTTTTGCGATGATCTCGGCGAGCACCTGGGCCGGGTTGTAGACCGTACCGCCGTACGCGCCGGAGTGCAGGTCGTGGTGCGGGCCATCCACGAGGATCTCCATGTAGGTCAGGCCGCGCAGACCGTAGACCAGCATGGGTTTGCCTTCAGCCAGGAAAGCAGTGTCGGAAACGAGCACACTGTCAGCGGCGAGGAGGCCGGCGTGCTCTTCCACGAAAGCATCAATGCTAGGCGACCCGAGTTCTTCCTCACCCTCGAAGAGGAACTTGAGGTTGACCGGCACCCTGCCTTCACTCGCGAGTATGGTCTCCACCGCCTTGATGTGCGCAAACATCTGGCCTTTATCGTCGACAGCACCGCGCGCGTAGATGTCGCCGCCGCGTATTTCCGGCTCAAAGGGCTGTGACTGCCACAGGTTGAGGGGATCGACGGGCTGCACGTCATAATGCCCGTAGACCAACACTGTTGGCGCATCCGGCCCGGCCTCAAGCCACTCGCCATAGACGATGGGCAGGCCTTCTGTTTCCATCACGCGGGCCTCTTGCAGGCCAGCAGCCGTCATCTGATCGACCAGCCATTCAGCGGCCCGGCGCACGTCCGGGTGGCGTTCGGTCTCCGTGCTGATGCTGGGTATACGCAGGAATTCAAACAGCTTGTTCAAATGCTCGCTGCGCTTCTCACGTGCCATTTCGAGGGCTTTTTGCATGAGGGGTTGTCTCCTTCTGTTAGCGCTCCCTGTCATCAAGGATAACAGGTTCCAGGCGATAGAGGGTAAAGGAGCGTTCACCAAAGCGGTTGGCCGTCTCGCAAACGGGCTGTGCGACGTAACCCGCAGCGCGAACCGCCTCCAGCAGACCGGCACGGGCCTCCCAACTGGCAAGCAGCAGGTAGCGGGGGCCCTGCGCTCCGAAGGATTCCAGATCAGCGGCAAGGGCCTGCGGTCCGCTGACGGTTGCGATGTGGATCTCGGTGTCGAAGAGATAGTAGCTC
>JAADYX010000161.1 GCA_010092885.1 Chloroflexota bacterium
AACCTGCTCAGCGCGTTCGCAGGGGCTGGCATTGCAGCTCTCGTCTACGGATGCGTGTGGGCCATTCTTCCCAATGAACCGCGGTGGCAGCTGCCTGCTGTGTTTGCCGGGCTTTCGACTATTGCTGCAACGGATCTTTGGCAGCACAGCATCCACGCCAACGCCCACATCATCACCGCACTGCTGGCTGTGTTGAGCATCTTCCTACTGCTTAGCTGGCGGTGCCACGGCGGCGAACTGGACGGCTGGCTGTGGGCCTTCTGCCTCACTGCCGGGCTGAGCGTCACCCACCATCCGCTGCTTGTGTTCAGCTTCCCGGCTTACACCGTCTTCATCCTGACAGTGCGCCCTGGCATCCTCTTCCAGCCGACGTGGCGGGTCATATTCGCGAGTCCGCGCGCCTTTCTCGATCCCCGACAGTGGATGCTGATCGCCCGCAACCCGAAGATCCTCGCCGAGTGGGGCACCCTCGCACGCATGGTCGGTTTCGGACTGTTGGGCTTGCTGCCTTGGCTGTACTTGCCCCTGGTTAACCTGGTCGGGGAACCGCCTATCTACGGGCCAGGCAACACGGACACCCTCAACGGCTTCTTGGATCTGGTACTGGCTCGTGGACTGCGCGTGAATCTATTTGCCTTCGGGCTGGCGGAACAGCCGCTGCGCCTGCGCGCTTTCTGGGAACTACTAAGCCTACAGATCGGGTGGCCGTTCACCGTGCTGATGGTTGGTGGGTTGATCGCGCTGTGGGCCCAACACTGGCGGGTCGGGCTGCTGTTCACGCTGATGCTGGCCGTTAACCTTCTGTTCATCCTCAACACCATTCAGGATGTGATGGCTTACCTACTGGTGCCATTTGCCGCACTGATGATCCTGCTGGGTGTGGGCGTAGGTGCCCTGCTTGAGGCAGTTGAAGCACGCATTCCCCAGCCGGTCGCTGTGGGGCTGGCGACCCTGCTGCTGGCAATCCCCGCTGCCCGCACGGTGATGCTGGCCCCTCGTGTTTCACTGGCGGGCTTCGCGGAAACCGCCGCATGGATCGATGAGGCCTATCGTCTGGAGGAGGGTTATCTGCTGGCCCACTGGGAACACCTGACCCCCTTATGGGTCGAGTCATGGGTCAGGGACAATCCGCCCGCCGATCTGGAACTGGTTTTCGTTGCGGCGAATTCTCCCTCGCCCTGGCTGGACAATGTACAGGCTGTAATTGACAGTGGACCGGTTTATGTTTCAGGGTTCCAGCCGGAGCTTGCTCGCGCCGGATACCGGCAGGTACCGGTTGGTTTGCGCATGTATCGCGTGTTTGCACCGGGTGAGGCA
Organism: Chloroflexota bacterium; assembly: GCA_010092885.1. Lineage (GTDB taxonomy): Bacteria > Chloroflexota > Anaerolineae > Aggregatilineales > UBA3940 > TC-195. The sequence continues at coordinate 1,318 of JAADYX010000161.1, forward strand.
GAGATAGTATCTCTCAGCACATCGCTCGATCTAAGCAGTGGCGAATTCTCCCTCGTCGGGGTTGATTTGCCCACCACAAACCTACACCCTGGCGAGGCCATCCCGCTGAGCATTGCTATGTCGGTCAGCCAACCAACCGATTCGATTTACTTCCCCTACGCGGTGGTCGGCGATGAGGCGATCCTATTTGACTTCACCACGGATTCGCACCTGCTGTCGCCAAACTGGCTGCCCGGCGAAGTCATCACGGAGCGCTATAATCCGCGGGTGCCGCTCGATATGCCGCCGGGCACCTATCCACTGCGCATTGCTATGCGCAATCTGACCACAGGCGAGACACTCACCTTTAACGGCGAAACGCTCGTTGAGGCCGGAGCGATCACCGTTGGTGGAGAAGCTGTGCCAGCCCCTGACTATCTGCTGGCCAACATCGAACAGCAGGTGGGCATCGTACGCGCTCAGGCTCGCGGGCAGGCCGCACCATGGGAGACACCGATCAGCGCACAAACGGGCAGCCGGCTGCGCGTCATGCTCACCTGGCAGGCCCTCAACCGGCCTGACGAAAACTGGAAAGCCTTTGTGCACCTCATCGATGGGGCAGACAGGGTGGTTGCACAGCAGGATACGCCGCCGCTGGGTGGTGCTTTCCCGACGTATCTGTGGTTCCCGAAGTGGGTGCGCGGCCAAACCGTGACAGACACCTACTCACTGACCGTGCCTGCTGACCTCCCACCCGGCGAGTATCGTATTCAGGTGGGGATGTATGGCTTCAACACGCTGCGCCGGGGCCGGTTCTACAATCCGGAAGGGGGTACAGCAGGCGACCGGCTCATCTTAGGACCCGTGCTGATTAATCCGTAAAGATGGCCTCAAGCACCTGGCCATTGTCACTAAGATCGTCGAGGATGAGATCGGCCCCTGCGTCACACAACGCATCGTAGTCGTCGGCACCTGTCAGCACAGTGATCACCTTAGCACCAATCGCATGCCCGGCACGCACATCACGCACCGTATCACCGATAACAACTACATCGGTTCCGCGGAAGCGCAGGCCAGTCGCCTCAAAGGCGCGTTGCACAGCCAAAGGTGGCAGCTGGTTGCGATCCGCCGATTCACTGCCATAGGCTCCGGCGACCACACGCACCGGGTCAAAGCCGCCCGCACGCATCTTAGCCGCTGCCGACTCGCGGAAGTTGCCGGTTACCACGCCGATAGTTGTATCCGAGCTGGCGTGCAGTGCATCATACAGCGTGAGTGCGCCGGGCAGCGCTCGGATGATTTTCTGTTTGCTGCTGACCAACCGCTCAATGCCTTGTGCGACCAGCGGGCCCAACCGCACAAAGTGGGCTTCGATCTGCTCCTCAGGGACACCCACCGCACCCAACAGGGTGAAGACGTTGTCGCGATCGGTACGCCCCCCAAAGCGATACGTCGCGATATCGCCCGCTGTGCCGAAGATCTCGATCAGTGCCGCTTCCATAGCAGCCCGTCCCGTGCCATCGGAGGCGATCAGGGTGCCGTCAATATCCAGGAGTACAAGTTTGCTCATGCTATGTCCTTACTCTGTGCCTATTATAGTTGTGGGCAAGCGGCCTGTCATCCTGTATGATCGGGGTACGTACTATTTTTCACGTTATCGGATGCGATTTGAGGAGTTTCGATGAGCCCCGAACTCGGCGTAGTTCTGGTTCTCCTGGCTTTCGGTACGGCTCTTTACGCCAGCATTGCCGGACTGATCGGTGCCCGGACTGATAACGACGCACTGGTAGAAAGCGCCCGCAACGCTCTTGTCCTTACGTGGCCCCTTCTGGCAACCGCCTCCCTCCTGTTGATCATGCTGCTGGTCAATGGGGCCTACAATGTGCAGTTCGTGTGGTCAGTCAGTGATCGTTCCATGCCCACCTTCCTGAAGGTCACCGCGATGTGGGGCGGCCAGGAAGGCTCACTGTTGTTCTGGTCCCTGTTGATGAGCACCTTCACAGCCGGATCCATGCTGCGCAGCTGGCAGCGTGAGCGCCATCTGATGGGCCATGTCATTGCGGTCATGGGAGCTACACTCGCGTTTTTCTTGCTGCTAACAGCGTTTTGGGAAAATCCATTTGCGCGCTTCTGGCAGACACCTGAAGGGGACGTAATCGCAGCTTTATTCGGTCCTTCAGCACTGCTGGCGGGTATCGCGCATTCGATCGCCCGCCTGGGTGAAACCGGACCCGGTTTGCTTGGGGTAGTGGCTGAAGGCGTCGTTGCGCTGGCACCGCCGCGCGGATCCTTTGCCCTCAATCCCACGGATGGGCAGGGTCTCAACCCGCTGCTGCGCCACCTCGGCATGATCATCCATCCGCCGATGCTCTACCTGGGCTTTGTGGGCTTTGTCGTGCCCTTCGCGTTTGGGATCGCAGCATTGGCCAAGGGCGAACTCAGCGACTCATGGATCCGTGCCACCCGGCGCTGGACTTTGGTCGCATGGTTGTTCCTCAGTCTCGGTCTGATCCTCGGCGGCCGCTGGGCATACGACGTGCTTGGCTGGGGCGGATATTGGGGCTGGGATCCGGTTGAGAATGCCGCCTTCCTGCCATGGCTGACAGGCACCGCATTCCTACACAGCGTGATGATCCAGGAGAAACGCGGCATGCTGCGCCGCTGGAACATGGTTCTCATCCTGTTAACCTATCTGCTCGTAATCATAGGCACGTTCCTGACACGCTCAGGGCTGCTCAGTTCGGTTCACTCGTTCGCGCAGAGTGCTATCGGTCCGCTGTTTTTTGTCTTCACTGCTGGGGCCGCTATCGTGAGCGTGCGCCTGCTCATCCTGCGGTGGGACGATCTGGTCAACGACAACCAGCTTGACAGCCTGCTCTCACGCGAGACGATGTTCCTGCTTAACAACTTTCTCTTCCTGAGCCTGACAGTCTCCATTGCGATCGGCACCTTCTGGCCGCTGATCACCGAAGGGTTGGCCGGAATTGTCCCCGGGGTGGAGCGCGCTTCAGTCGGCCCGGCCTGGTATGAGGCAGTGACCTGGCCGCAGTTCCTCGCGCTGATCGTCCTGATGGGTGTCGCTCCATTGGTCGCCTGGAAGCGCGCCAGCATCGCGCGCCTGGGCAGGGCCATTCTCTATCCGGCGGGTATAACCCTAGCCCTGACTGCACTGCTTTTTACTGTTGGCGTGCGCGAACCCTTAGCCCTGGTCGGCTATGCTGCCGTGCTGCTTACGCTTACAGTCACGCTCTTTGAGTACCATCGTAGTGCAGCAGCCCGCGTGCGGGCCCACGACGAAAGCTACGCCAAAGCACTCGTGATGTTGTTCCAGCGCAACCCGCGCCGCTATGGCGGCTACCTGGTGCATCTTGGTGTCCTCGTGATGGGGATTGGGATTATCTCGAATGGAGCTTTCCAACAGGAAACGCAGCAGACCATCGGCCCCAACCAGACCATCACGCTGGGTGCCTACACCGTTGAGTATCGTTCGTTGGAGACATTCGTGGCGACCGATGGCCGCTCCGTGGCGCAGGCTAATGTGCTGGTCTATCGTGGCGGGCGGGCGGTCACCGAACTCACACCGCGTATTGATGCCTACCAGAGTGGCGAAACCATGACAATCCCGGATACATTGGGCACCCTGCGCGGCGATGACCTCTACGTGCGCCTTATCGCCTGGGAGCCTGTGAGCCTTTCTACCGCCACGTTCAAGGTATACATCAATCCACTCATCCGCTGGGTATGGGCCGGTGGTGCCATCTTCATGATCGGCATTACGGCTGCCGCATGGCCGGATCTGCGCGAAGAAGAGCGCGTGCTCACCCGCCGAGCCGCCCCACTGCCTGCAGCCGGAGACTGACATGATCGATATCAAGGGAATCATCAAGGCGTTTGGGCTGCGTCCTGTGCTGCGTGGCGTCGATCTACATATTGGTGAGGGCGAGTTCCTCACCCTTTTTGGCCCGAACGGTGCTGGCAAAACCACACTGCTGCGCATTGTCGCCTCATTGACCAAACCTACGGGCGGGCACGTCGCCGTTGGTGGGTATGTGCTGCCCCAGCAGGCCACAGAGATCCGCGCTCAGATCGGCGTGGTGTCTCACCAACCGCTGCTTTATGGTGATCTGACCGCCCGTGAGAATCTGCAATTCTACGCGCAGATGTACGGCATGTCTGACGAGAGCCGCATCGATGAGCGCCTCAAGGCCGTCGGGTTGGGCAAGCGCGGTCTGGACCTGGTGCGGACGTTCAGCCGGGGCATGCTCCAGCGGTTGTCCATCGCGCGGGCGACGCTTCATGATCCACCGGTGCTGCTGCTTGACGAACCGTACACAGGCCTTGACCAGGATGCCGCAGCAATTCTGGACAGCGTCCTGCGCGAGGTTGCTATCCAAGGGCGCACCGTCATGATGACCACCCATAACATCCCACGGGGGATACAATTGGCCGACCGCATCGCTATTCTGACTAACGGCAAAATCGCCTATTGCGAGCCCGCAGATGGTCTTACCGCGCTCGACTTTGCCAACACCTATGCTGCCGTCACCGGAATGGTCACCACGCGATGAGCCTTCTCAGAGCGACGTTTGCCATTGTTGGCAAGGACCTGCGTATTGAGCTGCGCAGCCGGGAGACGGTCAGTTCCATGCTGTTGTTTGCTCTGCTTGCCATTTTGATCTTCGGTTTTGCGTTGGAATTGGATCGCACCGGCAGGCAGGACAGCGCCGCCGGTGTCCTCTGGGTGACGGTGGTCTTCGCGGGGCTGTTGGGCTTGGGTCGTTCGTTGGGCCGTGAGCGCGAACAGGGGAATCTGGACGGCTTGCTGTTGGCTCCGGTGGACCGTAGTGCGCTCTACTTTGGCAAGATGATCGGGAACTTCATCTTCATCGCTGTGATCACGTTTGTGCTGGTGATCCCGCTCAGCATCCTGTTTGATGTGTCCTTCTTCATCAGCCCGCTGCTCGGATTGGTGATGCTTATGGGCGTGCTGGGTTATTCTGCGGTTGGCACACTGATCGCTTCCATGGCGACCTACACCCGGGGCAGAGAGGTGCTGCTGCCCGTACTGCTGCTGCCCATCGCGCTGTCGATCCTGATCCCATCGGTGCGGGCCACACGTGATCTACTCGCGGGGAGAGCGTTCGCTGACGTATCATCCTTCATCAACCTGCTCGGCATTATGACCGTGATCTATATTACGCTGTCCTACCTGCTGTTTGATTTTGTCGTAGAAGAGTGATCTTGCGGTGGGAAGGGTGGGACAGGCGTCGGCCTGTTGTCATCACCGAGTGCCACCATCACGAATTCACCACGCACCACCTGATAGGGTCCTTCTTCCGCGTCGAGCACTTCAGCCCACATCTCCACTTCCATACGCATGGAGGTGCGCCCTGTGGACATCAGCCGTGCGATCAGTTCAACTGTGGCACCAACAGGCACTGATCGGCGAAAATCGACGGCATCGATGTGAGCGGTAACAGCCTTGCGCCGGCACCATCGTGCCGCACATACATAGGCCGCCTGGTCCATCCACGCGATGGCGATGCCGCCGAACAGCACACCGTACTGATTGGTGTCACTTGGGAAGACTAATTGAACCATGCGCGCCTCATGGCGCGGTGTCAGATCGGTATTCTTTTGCATGTGCACACAAACTCCGCAGCGAAGCATAAATTGACTCGACGATTGTACAGAGAAACTAAAAACTTACCAACAGAACAAAGCGCAAGCCCCTAATACTGGGATTGACGACCCTCTGCCTATGCTTTAGCATGGCCTTGACGTTTACACAACGACTGACTGTATGTGAGGAGAATCCATGACTTACGCACACACGCCAGCCGGCCTCACTGAATACACCATTGACCGCCCCAGCTGCACGATCCACTATTGGGTTGGCGGTCCGGCTGACCAGCCCGTGGTTGTATTGATGCACGGCGCAACCATGGACCACCGCATGTTCAATCCACAGGTGGAAGACCTGCTGCCTGATTACCGCGTGCTGGTATGGGATGCGCCCGGCCACGGCAAATCCCAACCGCTCCAAGGGGCGTTTACGCTGACACAGGCCGGACAGGACATGTTCGCCATCCTTGATGCACAAGGTATCGACAGGGCCGTAATCGGTGGGCAGTCGCTGGGCAGCCTGATCGCCCAGCAAATGTATCTTGATGATCCCAGCCGCTTCCTTGCCCTGATAGCCATCGGCGGGGTGCGCATCACCAAGCAGACCAGCAAATTGGAGCGCTGGGCATTGAAGGCCTCCCTTCCGCTCTTTAAGTTGTGGCCGCACAAAAACCTCACGAAAGTGGTCGCGCGGGCTACCGTCAAAGAGCCGTTAGCACAGGCTTACGCGCTTGAAGCCAGCCGCCAACTGACCCCTGAGACCTTCGCTGAGGTGTGGGCTGGGGTCGGTGCCGCACTGCCCGAAGGCCTTGAAGAGCACACTATTGATGTACCCATCCTGATCACGCATGGCGATCAGGATCGCGCCGGCACGATCAAGCGTGATGCCCCGGCCTGGGCAAAGCATGAGCCAGACGCTACTTATGTCGTTATCCCGAATGCGGCTCACAACGCCAATCAGGACAATCCTGAGTTCACCAACAGGGCCATCCGAGACTTTCTGCAGAGGACTCTACAAAAAGCTTAAGACCCTCATTTCTGGGATTGACAGCCCGTCCCCGCCGTTTTAGGATAGGTCTGATATGCAAACATAGGGACTGGCTGAGTCATGGTCCTCAAGAATCTGCTCCGGCGACAGGGTCGCACGCTGTTAACCATTCTGGGTATAGCGATCGGTGTGGCCGCCATTATCGTACTCGGTGCACTGGCTGATGGCCTGGAAGCAGGCTACGGCAATGTGATTGGTGGCAGCGATGCTGACCTCGTGCTCAGTGATCCCGAAGCCTTCGACATCATCCTTAGCTCTCTCGATGAGGACATTGGTGTCCAATTGTCCACCATGTCCGAAGTCGCTGAAGTCAGTGCGCTGCTGCAGGGTCTTGTTCCCACAGACAGCAGTCCGTACTTCTTTGTATTTGGCTATCCTGCTGATAGTTTCATTCTGGAGCGTTTCCAGATCACTGAAGGTGCTCCCCTTGACTCGCGCGAGGCCGAACAGGCCCGCGGACGACCGGTCCTGCTCGGATCAGCAGCCGCTGAAACGATGAACCGGTCAGTTGGCGACTCGGTGCAGATAGGCGACAGCACCTTCCGTGTCGTCGGCATCTACGAGACCGGCGATTCGTTTGAGGAGGCGGGGGCAGTCCTCCGTCTGCAAGACGCTCAGATCCTGCTGGGTATGAGTCGTCAGGTCAGCCTGTTCTACATTCAGCTGGAAGATCCCAACCTCGCCGACCGGCTGCGTGACAGGATAGACCGCCTTTACCCAGATCTATCGCTGACCACGACTGACGATCTTGCCGGCCGCTCCATTGCGACGGACAGTATTCGCATCGTAGCGTGGGGTATTGCCGCACTGGCGATTCTCATCGGTGGGGTAGGCATGATGAATGCCCAACTGATGGCCGTATACGAACGCACGCGCGAGATCGGTGTGCTGCGCGCGGTTGGGTGGAAAAGCAGTCGTGTGCTGCTCATGATTCTCGGCGAGACTGTGCTGATCGGCATCCTCGGTGGCCTGGTCGGAACGGGATTGGCCTGGCTGTCGCTGCTGATGTTCGCTGGTCAGCTCAGCACATTCGGTGTGTCGGGCATTCAGCTAGGTTTGCTCATTCAGGCATTCATCGTGGTACTGGCTCTGGGTGTCACCGGCGGTGTTTACCCGGCGATCCGCGCCTCACGCCTCCAGCCAATCGAGGCTCTCCGCTATGAAGGGGGCAGCGGCGGGGATGCGACCCGGCTGCCCATCGGCGGCATGGCACTACAGAACCTCTGGCGGCGCAAAGCGCGGACTCTGCTGACACTCGCGGTGATCGGGATTACAATTGGCGCCATCGTCTTGATGGAGGCGATCCTCGTTGGTGCAGTTGATACAGTAGGGGATTTCGCAGGCAGCGCGGAGATCGTTATCCGCCAGCGCGATGCATCCGACACCAGCCTGGCCTTTATTGACGAGCGCATCGGCGACCGGATTGAACGTATGCCCGCCGTTGAGAACGTTAGCGGAGCACTGTTCACCGGGGTCGTTTCCGAGGACTATGGCCTCTTCGTGATGCTAGGGTATTCGCCGCGGGACGCGGGGATCCAGCGCTTCAACGTCGTTGAGGGTCGTCTGATCAGTACCAATCGTGAGGTCATGGTCGGGCGTGCCTTTGCCGAAGCCCAGGATATCGCCATTGGGGATCTGCTCTCTCTGACGGGAACGCGCTTCCGGGTGGTGGGCATCTATGAGTCTGGCTCCGCCTGGGAGGAATTGGGCGGTGTGGTTACCCTCCGTGACGCACAGGCCTTCGCCGGACGACCCAACAAGGTGACGTTCTTTATGGTGGATATGGTCGATGCAGCTCAGGCGCAGGCCGTTGTGGATGAGATCAATGCCGCCTATCCGGAAGCGTATGCCGCACTTGCTGGCGATTTTGCCAGCGATCTGCCGGATATCGAGGCCACACAGGCCATAACCAACGGCATAGCGGTAATGGCGATATTGGTCGGCGGCGTAGGCGTGATGAATACCATGCTGATGGCGGTACTCGAACGCACCCGTGAGATCGGTGTGCTGCGTGCCCTCGGGTGGAAGGGTCGTGCTGTCCTTGGTCTGATCCTGCGTGAAGCGATGATCTTGGGTTTGATTGGGGCACTAAGTGGCGCTCTGCTGGCTGTTGGGCTTGGGTCAGGTATACGCATGATACCATCCATTGGCGAGGTGCTGCCTATCATCTGGAGCCCGGCTGTTTTCATGCGCGCGATACTTGTTGCGTTCCTGCTGACAATAGTTGGTGGACTCTACCCGGCGCTGCGTGCCACGCGCATGCAGCCCGTTGAAGCACTGCGTTACGAGTAAAGAGGACTGGTAAACTATGATTGTTGAAACCCTTGCATTGACCCGGATTTACGGCAACGGTGAACACGCGATCCGCGCTTTGGACAACGTGAACCTCCAGATTGCGGACAGTGAACTGGTCACCGTGATGGGCCCCAGCGGCTCCGGCAAGTCGACGCTGCTCAACATGATCGGCGCGTTGGACCAGCCTACCAGTGGTCAGGTCTGTGTCAACGGCCAGGATCTGAGCACCATCAAAGACGTGGACAGCTTCCGCGCGCAGACCGTCGGATTCGTCTTCCAGCTGCACAACCTGATCCCCACCCTGACTGCGCGTGAGAACGTGGAAGTCCCCATGATGGGCCATCTAGGCCGCCCCGCCCGGCGAAAACGCGCCGCCGACCTGCTGGAGTTGGTCGGTTTGGGTGACCGGCTGGGACATCTGCCTTCGCAGCTTTCCGGCGGTCAGCGGCAGCGCGTAGCTGTCGCCCGTGCGCTGGCGAACAATCCGCTTCTGGTTCTGGCCGACGAACCAACCGGTTCACTCGATACGGAATCCGGCCAGCAGTTGCTCGACCTCATCCGGGAATTGAACCGGACACAGGACACCACCTTCCTGATCGTGACCCATGACCCAGCGGTTGCTCGCCAGACCGAACGGGTCATCGTCATGCGTGACGGCGCTGTTGAGCATGTGGACGAGGTTGGCTCACCCATCGAGGAGGACCTGAAGATGTGGCGGCACTCCGGTCTCGGCGAACGCATTGTCAACCAGAACGGCATCGAAGGCATTCCCGCAAACAGCGAACAGCTCGAAGTCATCCGCGGCCTGCTCAACGAGTACAGTTGACGGAACCACACCAGCGCGCTAACGTCCCGTGGTATCCAACCACCACGGGACGATTATGCGGCTTTTTATTGAAATAGTTGTCAACATCAGCCTCCCGATCTTCCTGCTCATGGGGATCGGGTTTGTGGTTAACAAAGCCTTTGACCTGCACGTCCAGACGCTCTCTAAGCTGCTGTTCTGGGTGTTCACACCGGCGATCATTTTTGACACGATTGTGAACACCGAGCTCGCCGCCAGTGACATCCTATTGATAGGCGCCTTTGCGTTTGTGCAGTGGCTTATCATGATCGCATTGGGGTTTGGCACCTTCTCACTGCCAGGGGCTCAAGGCGATCGGGCCACGTTGGCGTTTGCGGTGGCATTTTTTAATTCGGGCAACTACGGTTTCCCGTTGATGCTGCTGGCCTTTCCGGAAAATGGCATCAGCATCATCTCGATTGTGCTGTTGGTACAGGCGACCCTGATGTTTACCGTGGGCATCGTCATGCTTGACCCTGAGACCACATCGATCAGCAGCGGCGCCCGTCGTCTGATCGGTGTGCCTGCCATCTGGGCGCTGTTGATTGGGGTGGTGGTTCGCCTGACGGGTGTGATGGTCCCCGAGCCGTTGATGGTACCCATCGACCGTATTCTGGATGCCTACATCGGGTTGGCGCTGATCACATTGGGCATGCAGCTGGCCCAGGTGGAGCTTTCCGGCGGGCTGCTGGCGGTCAGCCCGGCACTGCTGCTGCGCCTGATCGTAGCACCGGTGCTGTCAGTGGGGCTGGTGCTCCTGTTCGGCATCCGGCGTGAGGTCGCCGAACCGCTGCTGTTGGCCTCCGGCCTGCCGACCGCGGTCAACACGTACGTGCTCTCCGCCGAATACGACCGGCAGCCGGAACTGGCGTCGCTGGTGGTGTTCTGGTCCACGTTGTTCAGCGGATTGACCATCTCCGTGCTCCTGCTGCTGCTGCGCCAACTCTGAGAGCAGCAAGGCGGCAAACACCGTGAAGCTGACCATGTAGGGGAACAGGTAGCGCGGTTCAACGAGCAGTGCGGCGGTCAGACCAGTGCCATACAGTGCCCACAGCACAAACAGAAACGCAGACCAGTTTCGCCTGGCGAGAACCATTCCGGCTGCACCGGTAAGCAGCACAGCGTAATGCCAACCGTACATCACCAGCCGGGGAACAAAGGCCGGTTGGCTGGCCAACTCCTCAAGCGTTCGTTCGCCATCAAGCACGCCTCTAAACACAGCCCAGGTGCTTTCGGAGCCCGGTTCACGCACATAGAACGCACCATAGGGTTGTGCATAAGCGATCACGGTATCGCGTACCGTTCGCCCCGCAAACGCCAATGGTTCACTGAGGATATTACGCAGCGCACTCGTCAGATACCCGGAGCTGCTCGTGGTGCCGTCCTCAGCGAAGATGCCCTCTTCGATGCGCTCCACTTGATAGTTGGGGCTGGCTTCACGACCGTCTTCAAGCGAGCTAAGCCACAGATGCGCCAGGCCGGAATCCGCAACCGGGATGATCTCTCCGGTCAGCATAGTGGTGCGCACCATCCACGGCAGCATAACAAGGACCGCCACGGCTGCCATACGCAGCACGCCACGCAGCTGCTCCTCACGACGGCGCGGATGGAACCATGCATGTGCTGCCATAACCAGTGGAAAGAGCAAAGCCACTGCCCGCGTCAAGATGGCTAGGCCTAGCAGCAGGCCTGCCAACAAGAATCCGCGCGGCCTTTCCGCATGTAGATAAACGCCAAATGTGCCCAGCACCAACAAGATAAAGACCAGTTCGGTTTGCACCACCCCGACTTGAATCACAAAGCGTGGATCAAGGACTTGCATCACGAGGGCGATCCGGCCCGCCGTCTGGCCAAAGAGCATGGCGGTGATCGCGTAGACAGCAGCCACAATGCCCACGTCGATCAGGGCATGAAACAGGCGCACAATGACAAAAGGAGACTGCGGTGCCAACGCCTCACTCACAGGAACCAGAATCGCGAGCAGGGCCGGATAGACCGGCCCCACTGACTGCACATAGGCCTGTTCGGCCAGCTCGGTCTGATTGGTGATGCCGGGAAGACCCAACCGCCACGGTTCTTCCGCAACCAGAAGATAGTAGCCGGCATCGGCGCTGACCTCAGCGGGCGGCACATCGCCAAAATACAGAAGTACGACCGCGATCCGTAGCGCGAGCGCAGCGGCCAAACCGATCAGCGCGAAGCGGTCCCAGGGCATCACTCCTCCAGCAGCCGCCCACCCTGCATATCCAGCGGCACTTTGATGCCCATCAGTTCCAGCAGCGTGGGAGCCACATCCATCAGCTGGCGCCCCTTGATCTCCCGGTTGGAACCCGGTTGGCGCGGATCGTAGAGGATGAACATGCCATTGGAGGCGTGGTTGGCCTCATCGGGACCGGTATCGTTTTCAAAGGTATAGATGCCGCCATGACCCAAGCTGCCCACCGAGCGCCAGTTGAGGTCACCCCAGTACACCAACAGATCCGGCGCGACTCCGCGCACACGCTGGTAGATATCCTGCGGCTTGTAGACTTTCGTGTGGAGCGGTTCGCCGTCCGGACCAGGGATCGCCTCAAATTCGGCGATCAGATCGCTGCGCACCTTTTCGTAGTCCTCGCGCTTGATGGTGCCGTTCGGCTCACGCCCTTCCACGTTGAGGAATACACGACCATAATAGCCACCCTGACCCCATGCCCGGGTGTTCTCCCAATCGATTTCCATCTTCGCGTAAGGCGTCAGGATGCGGCGTCCGGTTTCGTCAAATCTCTCTTCCGGGTCCTCCAGAAAGGAGAGATAGCCGTTGCGCCACAACCACTCGTTGATGCAAATGCCCCCGTCCATCTTCTTGCCGCCATGGTCGGAGACAACCAGTACAACGGTATCGTCCTCGATCTTGTCCAGCATGCGGGCCATCTGGGCATCTATCAGCTGGTAATACTCCAGGATCTTATCCTCATAGGGGTTGCCCGGTTCAAACCGCCGGTGGTCAGGGTCCATAAAGGACCACATGCCATGGTGGATGCGGTCGACGCCCATCTCCACCCACATGAAGTAATCCCACTCCTGCGTTTCCATCAGGTAGTTGAGCGCTGCGAATCGCATCTCGGTCATGTCCCACAGCTGCCGCAGCAGCCAATCCTTATCCTCCGTACGGAAGTTGCGAACGTCGACTTCATAGCGCGGTGCAACTTTGAGGATCTTTTCCTGTAAATCAGAGGGATAGGTGAAACCGCTTTCGAGCGTGGGAGTCAGAAAGCTCGACAGCACCACACCGTTGATCGGCTGGATGGGAAAGGTCTGCGGCACACCGACCAGCACCGACCGTTTGCCTTCCCGGCTGAGAATGTCCCACAGTCGTGGCTCTTTCACAGCATCGCCCGTCGCGATGAACATGTTGTCATATGAGTAATCGCGCCGGTTACGAAAGCCGTAGAAGCCCAGCGTGCCCGGATCCTTGCTGGACATCATCACCGACCAGGCGGGCACCGTGATCGCCGGGATGCACGACTCAAGCTCCCCCCAGAATCCCTGAGAATAAAGCTTGTGGAAGGTCGGCAGTTTGCCGCGCCATTTGTCGAATACCAGTTCGGGGGCGGCGCAGTCCAATCCGATAACCATGACCTTGCGGTCTTTGGGCTTGCGTTTGAGGAAGTTAAACATGGGTCTCCATTCCAATAGTGCAGCAGAGGCACGGATCGCTGCACCATGCCCCTGCCCGTTAAATAAGAGTGTCTTTGATGTAAGAGTCTATTCGTCGTCCTCTTTGTAGCGCAGCATGCCTTCAACGAGCACCTGGCTGACCTCCGGACGGGTGAATTCGCTGGGCAGCATTTCGCCGCGTGCAAGCAGTTCGCGCACCTGCGTCCCGGATAGATGTACCCAGTGCTCTTTACCATGCGGGCATGTCTTGGCGGTGACGATCATCTCACACTTCTTGCAGTAGAATGCGTGCTCAAAACGCAGCGGCGTGATCCCGATCTGGTTTGGGTCGAATTCATCGAAGATCGCCTGCGCGTCATAGGTGCCGTAGTAGCCGCCCACACCGGCATGATCGCGGCCTACAATGAAATGCGTACAGCCATAGTTTTTGCGCGCAATCGCGTGGAACACCGCTTCACGCGGGCCCGCATAGCGCATTGCCGCCGGGAAGACGCCCAACAACACCCGGTCAGCCGGGTAGTAGTCTCGCAGGATGGCCTGGTAGCTCTCAATACGCACGTCCGCCGGGATATCGTCTTTCTTGGTCTCACCCACCAGCGGATGTAGGAACAGCCCATCGACGATCTCAAGTGCTGTCTTCTGAATGTATTCGTGCGCTCGATGAATGGGGTTGCGCGTCTGGAAGCCCACGATCCGCCGCCATCCGGACTGTGCAAACAGGCGTCGTGACTGAGCAGGTGTGTGCCGCAGTTCTGGGAACTCCCGCCCGGCTGCCTTCGGCAGATCGAATACCCAGATCTCACCGGCCAGCATCGTCTTGCCCTGCCCGTAGATGCGGGCCACACCCGGATGCTTGTCTTCCGTTGTGCGGTAGACTTTTTCCGCCTCGACTTCCGGGTCCGTGGTGAAGATCTCTGCGACCTCAAGCACGCCCATCACGTGCTGGCCACTCTCATCATCGGGATCGGGCTCCGCCAGGGCGACCGTCTGCCCCACCTTGATGCGTGCTGCGGTTTCGTCATCAACCGCCAGCGTAACAGGCACCGTCCATGGGAGCCCGTTTGCCAGATGCATATCATGCACCACACTGGTGTAGTCCGCCTGCCCCATGAAACCGGTCAGCGGGCTGAACGCCCCCACGGCGATCAGTTCCAGGTCGGAGATGTTCATCGGCGTCAGCACGATTGTTTCCAGGCTGCGGGCCATCTCGCGGGTGGCTTCCGCCATATCGCCGCGCAGCCGCCGGTTGATCAGGCTGCCGCCGTGCGGCGGTATAGAGCCCACATAGTCTTTTGTTTCTGCATCAGTCACGAGTGCCCCCTCTTTAATGATACATTGTCATCTGATCGATGATACTGCAAGCGCGGATCACTTGGCCAGAAACTGTCCGGCCAGCCGGTCAGCAGCCCTGATGGGTTCAGGCAGACGGTAGCGCGTCGTACAGCTTAGTACCAGGGTCCGTGCCGCCTCATGGGTCATCAGGTGCCCTGCAGAGACATACACCGGTTTAACCCGCGTGCGTGTCCGCAACAGATAGCCGACCTGTTCACCGCGATGGGTCAGGGGTTTGCTGCTGCCCTTTTCTTCAGGGAGCTCGCCCTCAATGGTGCCAACCAACTTCGTTTTGCCGCAACCGGCCGTCGGCACATCCAACCACAGACCCATATGTGTGGCGATCCCCAAACGGCGGGGATGTGCATAGCCCTGCCCATCGAAGATGACGGCATCTGGCTTGTGTTGGAGCTTGGACCACGCCTCCAGAATGACCTCGCCTTCGCGGAAGGTCAGCAGCCCGCTGATATAGGGGAAGGGTGTGGGGATGGCCGCGGTCTCTGTTTCCACCGTTGCCAGCTCAGGGTAGGACATTACGACCACAGCCGCGCGGCTGATGTCATTCTTGACGCTGACATCCACCCCCGCGACCAGCTCAACATCATCGAGGTTGAGGGGTACACTGACATCAATCTGTTTCCGAAGATCTTTCTGTAAAGCTACCGCCTCACCCGGTTCCAGATCCCAGCGGTGTTCAACGCCCATTCTGATCGGACTTCTGCTGCGAGAGCACCAGGACAACCAGTGCAATCACCACACCACCAACGATCACCCCAGCAATCAGCAAAAGAACCAGCAGTGCTCCAATAGACAAAAACATGCA
>JAADYX010000162.1 GCA_010092885.1 Chloroflexota bacterium
AACAGCCCGATCAACACGAGAATGCCCATCACCACGGGGAAATCCTGCTGGAGGGTGGAGAGGAACAGCAGGCTGCCGACTCCCCGGATCTCCAAGGCGAACTCGATGATCACCAGGCCGCTGAGCAGGTATGGCACGCTGATCACCGTGCGGCTGAGCACCGGGATCAGGGCGTTGGGCGCGGCGTGCCGGTCCCGGATGCGCCTCTCGCTCAGGCCTTTGGCGCGGGCGGTGGTGGTGTATTCCTCATAGAGAGTCTCGCGGATGTTGGTCTGCATGATGACCATCACCTCACCAAAGGAGAGGATAGCGAAGATCACGATCGGCAGCCCGTTGATCAGGTAGGCCTCGCGCGCCTCATCGCCGAAGCCCCACAGATACGCACCCGCCAGCGCGGCGACCACGGGCAGAATGATGAACAGCACCGGCGGAACGCGCCACTTCAGCAGTTTGTTGAGCACCGCCGACACCCCGATCACCAGCACCAGCACAACGCCCATCATCAGCAGCAGCCGCGCCTCGATCACGTTGCGGCCCAGCTCAAACCAGCGGCCCAACTGCATCATCTCGATGGTGGGGCTCAGCCGGAAGACCTTCAGTTGGGCGGCGAACAGGTACGCCATCATGAAGGCCAGCCACGGCGGGAAGGACGTATACAGCGCGATGCCGCCAAACGTCAGGGCATCAAGCAGGGGGCTGTGCTTGCGCCAGCCGGTCAGCTTGCCCAGCCAGAACCCCGTCAGAAAGCCGATGCCGCCGCCCACAAAAAACACGATCATCGTGGTGGGCAGCGCGTTCCAGATCACCTCACTGACGGGTGTGCCCCGCAGGGAAAGCCCCAGGTCCCCGGTGAGCAGGCCCTGCACCCAGATGAGGTATTGGATGACGAGCGGTTGGTCGAGCCCGGCTTCACTGCGCAGCAGATTGCGCAGCGGGCCGGGGATGAGGAACTGGGAGAAATAGTCGCCGGGCAGCGCGATTTGGGCGATAAAGAAGAACAAGGTAAGAAAGATGAACAGCGCAACCAGGCTGGATAAACCTCTGCGCAGCAGGTAACGGGTCATGATGGCCCTCTTCTCTTCGACGTCGACACGTAGGTCTTAGCATTATAGACCACACAAGTCAAGAAAATCCCACCCCAAAAGTGGTGGCTGCGCTGGCCATCGCCCGGATTCTCGTGCACAATACCACTATAGGACAAAACCTATATCCATAGGAGGACTCACCATGTGGCGCGACTTTGAAGCCGCCGCCCCCGATCTGGCTGCCTTTGGCAAGGCGCGGTTCAACGGCAGCGTGGCCTACCTGGCCACCATCCGCAAGGACGGATCGCCGCGAGTACACCCCATCACCCCGATCATCGGGCACGGCCATCTGTTTGTCTTCATGTTCCCGGACTCGCCCAAAGGCCACGACCTGCGCCGCGATCCGCGCTATGCGCTGCACTGCGGCGTCGAGGATTCGGATGGCGGCGGCGGGGAGTTCATTGTGCACGGGCGGGCCACCCCCGTCGAGGATCCGGCCGTGCGGGCGCTGGCCGTCGATGCGTCCTCCTACACGCCCAAAGCGGTCTACGTGCTCTTTGATCTGGGCATTCAGCGCGTTTTGGCCACCCGCTATGTCGATGGCGATCCGGTGCGGCACCGGTGGTCAGCCGGCGGATTCGATTAAAACCTTCAAATCATCGGCCCGACTCGCCACCTTGCTGTTATAATGTAGGCAACACAAAATGAGCAGGCGGCGTACTCCATGAGCAACGTGCGAATCCAAATCCACTGTCCGAAATGCGATTACACAGAGGACTATCACCGGATGCTGGGCCAATGCCCCTCCTGTGGCAGCACCTATCTGGATGCGATCTACATTACGGATGAGCCCTTGCCCTGGCCGGAAGCCCTACGCGACAGACCCAGCAGCATGTGGCGGTTTCGCGAGCTGCTGCCCATCCTGGACGATGCCAACATCGTCAGCATGGGGGAGGGCAACACACCGCTGGTCCGCGCGGAAAACCTGGCCGCAATGCTGGGCCTCAAGCACCTCTATTTCAAGGATGAGCGGCAGGGCCCGACCGGATCCTTCAAGGACCGGCAGGCCTCGCTGGCGATCTCCACACTGCGCGAGCACGGCGTCAATGAGATGGTCGTCGCCTCGACGGGCAACGTCGCGATCGCCTACTCAGCGTATACATCCCGGGCCAGCATGCGCCTGACCGTCTTCACGATCAGCAGTGTGCCGCCGGAAAAGATGCGCGAGGTGATGATCTACGGCACGGAGCTGGTCAAGGTGACGGGCACCTACGACCAGGCCAAGCAGGTCGCGCTGCGCTACGCCCAACAGAACGATCTGTTCTACGACCGGGGCGTGAAGAACATCGCCGCCAAAGAGTCAATGAAGACCATCGCGTTTGAGATCGCCGAGCAGCTGGGCGCGATCTACGGTCCGGATGAGGACGGGCGGCCATGGCGCACCCCGGACTGGTACTTCCAGGCGGTCAGCGGCGGGCTGGGGCCGGTCGGCATTATGAAGGCCTTCCGCGAGCTGGAGCAGTTCGGGCTCTCACACGGGCTGCCGCAGCTGGGCCTAATCCAGTCTGAGGGCTGCGCGCCGATGGTGCGCGCCTGGGAGAACGGCGAGGCGATCGCCACCCCGGTGCTCAACCCGCAGACGCGTATCGCCACGGTGGCCACCGATGTGCCCGGGATTGCCTATACGCTGCTGCGTGAGGAAATGCTGCACACGGGCGGATCCTTTGAGGCCGTCAGCGATGAAGAGGCCTACCAGGCGCTCAAGCACGTGGCCCGGCTGGAGGGCATGTCCGTGGAACCGGCGACCGCCCTGGCCTTCGCGGGCCTGATCGCCATGGTGCGCAAAGGGCAGGTCCACCCGAATGAGATCATCGTCGTGAACGTGACCGGCCACACCTTCCCCGTGGAAAAGCACCTGTTCACCGAGGATGTGTTCCGCGAGATGGATGTCACCCCCGCCGCGCAGACGGAGATCCCGCAGGAAGGCCTGCTCGCCGCGCTGGAAAGCGTCGGGCGGACGGTAGAGCGCGTCCTGATTGTGGAGGACGATCCGGGGGCGTCGCAGCTGGTGATGCGCATCCTGAAGGCGTACGGCGTGCCGGAGGTGTTCCAAGCGTACGACGGGCGTGAGGGCATCGACCAGATCGAGGCGCTGCTGCCCGACCTGATCGTGCTCGACCTGATGATGCCCGGCGTAGATGGCTTCGGCGTGCTCGATTATCTGAAGGCCCGCGAACCCCTGCGCGATATCCCCGTGGTGGTGGTCACCGCCAAGGACCTCACCGCTGAGGAGAAAGCACGCCTGACCAGCCAGGTCGACAGCCTGCTGGCCAAGGGCTCCTTTATGGATGAGGACGTGCTCCAGGGTTTGATGAACGAGAAGCTGCGCTAAGCGCCGCTGCGTCTGAACGCTACTTAGTCGCGGCCTCACCGGCGCGGCGCCCGGACTGCGCGAACTTGCGGCGGTAGGCGGAACTCACCCACCGGGGCCAGCAGATACGCGATGCGATGCTGGCCCGTCGCCAGCATCCCCGCGGCGATATGAATGGTGAGCAGTCCGGTGTACATTGTCATGATTGCAGCCTCCTCTATGGGTTGTGATGTACTCTGAGGATAGGACAGCAGCCGCCCGGCCTGAAGTGCCGAAAGACACACAGAGGGGCACATATAGGGGGTGTAGGCGGTCACGGCCCCCGGTTGCCAGACGGTGAACCGCCTGGGACAATGGTGCCTGGGTCTTCAGCAAAAGGGGGAATGCGTATGAATCCGCGAGGC
Source organism: Chloroflexota bacterium (assembly GCA_010092885.1). GTDB lineage: Bacteria > Chloroflexota > Anaerolineae > Aggregatilineales > UBA3940 > TC-195. The sequence goes on from JAADYX010000162.1 coordinate 3,801, forward strand.
CGTGTCTTTCTCATTGCAGCACTCGTGATCGCCGGGCTGTTGGCCGCCGGGCTGATCTACCAGACGGTGGCATCCGCTGCCGACCGCCGGAACCTGCCGCCGCGCGGCGAGCTCGTCGCTATGGGCGGCTACGATCTGCACCTGCACTGCACGGGCGACGGATCGCCGACCGTAGTGCTCATCGCGGGGGCGGGCGATATCGCCGTGATCTGGGAGCCTGTGCAGCAGGGCCTCAGCCCGGAAACCCGCGTGTGCAGCTACGACCGGCCCGGCCTCGGCTGGTCGGATTATGCCCCGGTCGACGAGATGACCATCGAAGCACAGATGACCATTCTGCATGATCTGCTGCAAAACGCGGGCGAGACCGGCCCGTACATCGTGGTAGGCCATTCTATCGGCGGCGTGATGGCCCGCACGTTTGCCGCCATGTACCCGGCTGAGACGGCGGGCGTCGTGCTGGTCGACTCTTCGGTGGAAAGCCAGTTCGCCGCGCTGCCCGCCGCGATCAGCGAGACCAACCGGGCCGCCGGAGCCGTGTTCACGGTGTGCCGGGCGCTGGCTCCGTTTGGGGTTGTGCGGCTGCTTGGGCTGGGGGACGCCCGCGCCGAGACCTTCGACGTCTTCACTGAAGACGCCCAAGCGCGGATCGCCGCCACCTTCCACCAGACACGGGGCTGCGCCGCCCTCCAGCGCGACGGGGCTGTCGCCGATGAGCCGCTCGCCAGCGGCGACCCGCCCGCGCCGTTGGGCGACGTACCGCTGGTCGTGATCACGGGTGCCCTGCCGGAGCACGAGGTCAACCCGCAGGCCAACTACTCCGAGGAGCAGGTCGCCCTGTTCAATGCGACACAGACCATCTGGCTCGATCTACAGGAGGGCCTGACGGATCTCTCCACAGACAGCACGTGGATCATCGCTGAGCGCAGCGGTCATTACGTGCATGCCGACCAGCCCGAATTGGTCACCGACGCGGTGGGGAGTCTGCTGGCTGAATAGGCCGCCGCGCGCAAAAAAGACCGGATTGCTATGAATTTGACCATCCTGTGCTATACTGAAAAACATCCGTCAGCACCAGCACAGGAGGTCTTTACATGCTACGACACATCGCCCGCAGGCGGCAGCGCAGCCTGATGTGCTGGGGGGATTAACGTCCCCTACCCTGAATGCGCCCGCTCATCCTGACGGCTTTGGTCGTTGTGCTGGCGGCCTGCGGCCCGGCGGAAACGCCCACACCCGTAACGCCCAGCCCGACCCCGAGCCCAACGCAGACGGCTGCCCCTTTGCCCACTGCCACACCGACGGCCACCTTCGCGCCGCCCACGCGCACACCGACACCCGCTGCTGGCGAGGTGCCGGGTTTTGCTGCTGTCGCCCCGCTGCCCGCTGTTGAACCCATCCGCGATGGACTGAGGGTAGTCAACGGCGACCTGTGGCTGTTGGCCGCGCAGGCCGTCTACCGCCTCAATGCGGACAATCGCTTTGACCCGCTGCTAACCGACAGCGTCGCGCCTGTGATCGGCG
>JAADYX010000163.1 GCA_010092885.1 Chloroflexota bacterium
ACTTTATCTCTTTGGCGCGCAGGCGCAGGGAGTTGGTCACCACGCTCACCGAACTGAACGCCATCGCGAAGGCAGCCAGGATCGGGTGCAGCTGGCGGAACAGATCCGGCACCCACTCAAACGGATAGAGCACGCCCGCCGCCACCGGGATCAGCAGGGTGTTGTACCCGAACGCCCAGAACAGATTCTCCCGGATGGTACGCACGGTGTGGCGGCTCAGGCTGAGTGCCTGCGGCACGGCGCGCAGATCGCCGCGGATGAGAGTGATATCGCTGGCCTCCATGGCGATATCCGTGCCCGTGCCGATGGCGATGCCGACATCCGCCTGGGCCAGCGCGGGCGCATCGTTGATGCCGTCACCAACCATGGCGACCGTATACCCGTCGCGCTGGAGCTTCGCGACATAGGCGACCTTGTCGGCGGGCAGCACCTCGGCGAACACCTCATCGATGCCGACCTCAGCCGCGATGGCGTCCGCTGTCGCGGTGTTGTCGCCGGTGATCATCGCCACGTGCAGGCCCAGATCGTGCAGCCGGTCGACCGCCTCGCGGCTGCCCTCTTTGATCGTATCGGCCACGGCGATGATGCCGATGGCATGCCCGTCCACAGCGGCCCACATGGCGGTTTTGGCCTCCGCCTGCAGACGGCCGGCTTCCGCAGCGAGGGCAGCGGTATCCACGCCGGACTCGGCCATCAGCGCCGCATTGCCGACAAGCACCGCACGCCCCTCCACAACAGCGCGCACCCCGCGCCCGGTGATCGCTTCGAAGTCCACCGGGTCGCTCAGGGCGATGTTTTCCGCCTGGGCCGCCGCCACGATGGCCGGCCCAGCGGATGCTCGGAGCCGCGTTCGGCGCTGGCCGCCAGCCGCAGCAGATCCCCACGCGGATCGGGGGGCGGCCCGCCTGCGGGCACCGCCTGTGCGCCCTGTGCCACCACCACATCAGTGACGGTCGGTTCGCCGCGGGTGATGGTGCCGGTCTTGTCCAGCACGACGGCGGTCAGGCCGTGGGCACGCTCCAGCGCGGCACTGCTGCGGAACAGGATGCCCTTCTCCGCGCCGCGGCCCGTGCCGACCATCACAGCCGTTGGCGTGGCCAGGCCCATCGCGCATGGGCAGGCGATCACGAGCACGGCCACCAGCCGGATCAGCGCGTCGGTGAAGGTCGCAGCCGGGACCAGCACCATCCACACCAGGAAGGTCACCAGCGCCACCGCGATCACCGCCGGCACGAAGACCGCCGCCACCTGATCGGCCAGCCGTTGGATCGGGGCTTTGCCGGATTGGGCTTCCTCCATCAGGCGCACGATCTGCGCCAGCGCGGTGTCCCGCCCGACGGCGGTTGCTTCCACGTGCAGCAGGCCCTGCCGGTTGATCGTCGCCCCGATGACGGAGTCACCGGCGGTCTTGTCCACGGGCAGGCTCTCCCCGGTGACCATCGACTCGTCGACGGCGCTGTGGCCGCTGAGCACACGGCCATCCACGGGGATCTTCTCGCCGGGGCGCACCACCAGCACATCCCCGGTGGCGACGGACTCAACCGGCACCTCGATCTCCTCCCCACCCCGGATGATGCGGGCGGTCTTGGCGCGCAGGTCCATCAGTTTGCGCAGGGCTTCGCTGGTGCGGCCTTTGGCGCGCGCTTCCAGCAGTTTGCCGACCACGATCAGGGTGATGATGACCGCTGCCGTCTCAAAGTAAACGTGCCCCGGCGCGAGGCCAAAGGTGACCACAATCGAGTAGAAGTAGGCCACCGATGATCCCAGCGCGACGAGCACATCCATATTGGCCGATCCGTTGCGCAGTGCTTTGACCGCGCCCTCATAATACTGCCAGCCAACCACAAACTGCACGGGAGTCGCCAGCGCCCAGAACAGGAAGTTCACCCACGGTTCGTGGGCCCATGCACCCAGCAGGCCGAAGTCACGCCCCATGCTGAGCAAAAACAGCGGGATCGTGAAGACCGCGCCCAACAGCAGCAGGTTGCGCTGCCGGGTGATCTCGGCCTCGCGGGCGTCTTGTTCGGCGTCTCTGTCGTTGATGCCGGCGTCGATCACGCCGTAGCCGATGCGCTCCACCTGGTCGATAATGTCGCGCCGGGTGACCGCGCCCGGCAGGTAGGTCACGGTCGCCTTTTCCGTGGCCAGGTTGACGCTCACATCCAGGATGCCATCCAACCGGCTGACCCCCTTTTCCACGGCGCGTACGCAGTTGGCGCAAGTCATCCCGGTGATGGCCAGATCAGCGGTGGCCGTGCGGACATCGTAGCCGCCTTTGCGCACGCGCTCCACGAGTGCGTCCGTGCTGACCTGCTGCGGGTCGTAGGTGACGGTCGCCCGTTCCAGCGCGAGGTTGACCTGCACCTCGCTGACGCCTTCCAACTTGCCGATGGACTTCTCCACGACGTTGACGCAGGCGGCGCAGGTCATGCCGCTGACGGGCAGGCTTGTCTGTTTGGCTGTCATGCTGACGCCTTCCTTCTCAGGTGTTTGCTCGATCGGGAATGCGGGCCCCACCACACGGCGAGGCCCACGGGCGGCCCTCAGTTCTGCCGGGCGGCCCCGTAGCCGAAGTCCTCGACTTCAGCGATCATGGTCTCGACGGTGGCGGTGCTGTCGTCATAGGTGACAACCGCCGTGTGGGACTCCAGGTTGACATCCGCCTCACTGACGCCTTCCACGCCGGTCAGGGCGGCCCGGACGGCCTTCACGCAGCCGTCGCAGCTCATGCCGGTGACATCCAGGGTGATTGTTTTGTTAGCCATAGCGCAGCCTCCTACAGTTTGCTCTTGGTCTCGAATACGTCGCGGATCTCGGCGAGCACCCGCTGGCGTTCGCCGGGGTCCTCACTGCGGATCGCCTCTGTCACGCAGTGATGCAGGTGGTCGTCAAGCACGAGCAGGCTCACCTTATTGAGCGCAGCCTGCACGGCCTGCACCTGTTGGATCACGTCGATGCAGTAGGCGTCCTCGTCCACCATGCGGGCGATGCCCTTCACATGCCCGGCGACACTTTTCAGCCGGCTGACGAGCTTCTCTTTTTCCTGTGGATCATGCATGGTGTCTCCCTACCCCCCTGGGGGGGGGTCATTTACACAGTGAGGGTACTATTCAGAAAGCCACCCGTCAAGTGACGGATGGCATGCATCACCGTAAGGATCGTCACTCGCCGTTGAAGATCTCCTGGATGGCTTTCACAACCGCCTCCTCACCGATGCGCGCCGCGTCATAGGCAGCCAACACCCGCCGGGCACGCGGTTCAACGGTGATCTCTTCCACCCCTTCGACGTTCTGCCCACTGTCGATCAGCGCGCGGACTTTGTCGTCTGCCGGTTGGCTCAATAAATCGATATGCACACGTTTGAGATCCATCGTATACCTCCTAAAATTCTCTATAGTATCCTGAACGTACCACGCTGTTGTTAGAATCCCATGAATGGACCCTGTATAGTCACTAAGAGAATGACTGCTGCTGTTAGCGTTTGGAAAAATGGACATGTTTGCAAAGGAACCCTTTAGCGGCTATTCGCACCTGGTCGGCGCGGTGCTGGCCCTGGCAGGCACCGTCTGGCTGGTGACCCTCACCTGGGGGGACTCCCCCCTGCTGGTCGCGACGTTGATCTACGGGCTGAGCATGGTCACGATGTTCTCCACGAGTGCGGCGCTGCACCTGGCAGCCGGATCGCAGTACGTGTGGGAGGTGCTCAACCGCCTGGACCATGCCGCCATCCACCTGATGATCGCGGGCAGCTACACCGTATTCAGCATGCTGGCCCTTGACGGCTGGTGGCGCTGGGGCCTGATCATCACGATCTGGATCCTGACGGCGATCGGCGTGATCAACAAGGTGGTGGCCTTCAAGGACCGTTCGCCGGTATGGACGGCGTTCTACGTCGTCTCCGGCATGCTGGTTGTGGTCGCCATCCCAGAGGTGATCGCGAACGTCTCACCGGAGGTGCTGCGTTTAATGGTCGGCGGCGGGCTGGTCTATCTGGCGGGCACGTTGGTCTACGCCTTTGACGATCCGCAGGTGCGGCCCGTCTTCGGCGTGCATGAGGTCTGGCACCTGTTCATTATGGTGGGGGTGGCGGTGCACTTCGCGGCGGTAGTGCTCCTGCTATAATGGGGGGAGCAGGGCGCGGCCTTCTGTCCGCGCCCGCCGGTGATCAGTGCTCGTCGGGATGCGGCAGGTTGGTCATGGTGGCCTGTTGGGCGATCTCCTCGTCCTCCTCCTC
>JAADYX010000164.1 GCA_010092885.1 Chloroflexota bacterium
AGCACCTCCATGATCGGCCAGCAGGCCTCCGACCCCTCCCTCGTCGACTACCTTACCCGGCAGACGGAGGGCAACGCCTTCTTTCTGGTGGAGGTCGTGCGGGAGCTCGCCGAACAGGCGGGCCGCCTCAGCGATATCCCCGCCATGACGCTCCCCGAACGTGTCGTGTCGGAAGGCGTACAGTCCATTGTCAGGCGCAGCCTGAACCGTGTGCCCGCTGAACACCGCGATCTGCTCAAGGTGGCGGCCGTGCTCGGCCGCCGCATCGAGCCGCCTGTCCTGCGCGCGCTCGCCACCACCAACCTGGAGGGCTGGATCGGGATCTGCACGGCGGCCTCCGTCCTGGAGGCTTCCGGCGATGTGATCCGCTTTGCCCACGACAAACTGCGCGAGGGCCTCATCGACTCGCTAGAGCAGGGCGAATACCGGGCCCTGCACAAGCAGGCCGCGCGTGCCCTCGAACGCCACTACGCCAGTGACCCCGATCAGGCCGCGCGGCTGGCCCTGCATTGGCAGGCCGCTGGTGACCCGGCCAAAGAACGCCAGTACACGGCCCGCGCAGCCGAATACGCCAATCGCCTCGGGGCCTCGCGGGAGGCAGTGCGCCTCTACCGGCGCATGCTGGCCCTTACTCCCACCGCTCAGGCCCGGTCACACACCCGCGTTCTCATCGATCTCGGCCGTTCCCTCGACTCAATCGCCGAGTTCGACGAGGCCCGCACCATCCTGGAAAAGGCGCTCACCCAGGCCCAAACACTGGGCGAAACCGGTTGGCAGGTTGAAATCTTGGATACGCTCGGCAACACGCTGTACATGCTCAATGAGCAGGACCAGGCCGCCGCCTACCTCAATCAGGCCCTGGCGATCCTCCCCGCTGGCTCAAGCCCCGTGGTGCGCGCCGGCCTCCTGACCGGCCTGGGCCGGATCGCTTGGCAGCGCGGCGATTACGCGACCATGTTGCAGGCCGATAAGGCCTATCTGGCTGCACTGCGCCAGGAAGGTGCCTCCGCTGACAAGATCGGCTCGGCCCTCAACAATTTGGGGTTTTCCGCCCTCCACATGGAAGCCTACGACGAGGCCATCGCCGCGCTGAAAGAATGCCTTGCAGTCATAGATGAGACGAACGATGCGGTGCTGAACGTGGTGGCCGAACTCAACCTCGCGGAAGTCTACCGGCGGACGCGCCAGCCCCAGCAGGCTTGGCCCCACGTCCGGGCGGGGCTCCTGGGCTACACAGTCCATGACCTCGATTTCCTCGCGATTGAAGCCTTAGCTATCGCTGCCGGCCTGTTTGCCATAGAGGGCCGGTTGGAACAGGCAGCCCACCTGTATGCACAGCTCCACCAGCATGACAGTATCGATGTCGAACTGCGTACCCTCCTTGACAACGTGAAAGCGGACATCATTGAGCACGCCGGCGCAGAGACGTTCAACCAGCTGCTCGCTGGCATCCCGGCTGCCGATCTGCCCGCTCTTGTTGATACCATGCTGGCCCGGATCGGACCCTCAACCGGATAGAGCAAGCTCAATCAAGTCGGGGCGATAGCATTCGGCTACACTGGAATCGGTAAACCAATCACAGGAGGCACACCCAATGGAGTTAGGACAGTTTTCCCTCAGCCTGGCCGTCAAGGATATCAAGGCATCGCGCAGTTTCTACGAGAAGCTCGGCTTCACTGCCCTTGACGGCAAGCCGGACGAAGGCTGGATCATCATGCACAACAACGGCGTGGTGATCGGGTTGTTCCAGGGCATGTTTGAGAAGAACATGCTGACCTTCAACCCTCGCGATGTGCGCGCCGTGCAGGCTGAACTCAAGGCAGCCGGCGTTCAACTCATGGAGGAGGCCGCTGAGGGCGAAGGTCCCGCCCATGCCACCCTCGTTGACCCGGACGGCAACCCCATTCTGCTCGATCAGCACCCAGAAGACCATGAGTCGCAGCCCCCACAATGACGAGTACGTCCGGCGGGTGAACCTCGTCATCGACTATATCTATGCCAACCTTGCTGGTGACCTCACTCTGGAAAGGCTGGCATCGGTGGCGGGGTTCTCCCCCTTTCACTTTCATCGCATCTTCAAGCTCTTGGTGGATGAAACCCTCAGCCAGTTTGTGTGGCGGGCCCGCGTGGAACGCGGCGCGCTCTTGCTGCGCACCAGGCCGCAGCTGCCCGTCTCAGATGTGGCTGCCGTCTGCGGCTTCGGATCGCTGGCGGCCTTTTCCCGCGCCTTCAAGCAGCGGTTCGGACTGCCCCCCACCCGCTGGATCACCCACCAACCGGAGCCGGTTCGCCTTGAGCAGCGAACCGGCTGCCCCGCCGAATTCCCGGTGACCATACGCCAGCTGCCGCCCCAACGCCTAGCTTATGTGCGCGTGTTTGATTCCTACAGCGACTACGCCCGCATCGTTGAGGCCTACCACCGGTTGGTGGCGTGGTACTGTTCCAAAGGCGGTGAGCCCGGTGATACGGCGCTGTACGGTATGTCCCATGACGATCCGGATATCACACCCCTGCCGCTGTGCCGCTTCGACTGGTGTGTCTCAGTCCCCGCCGGTTGGACCTCCAACGGCGATGTCGCTATCCGCGACTTCCCCGCCTGCGATGTGGCAGCGGTCTCCATGACGGGCGATATCCACCTTGAAGAGCAGGTCCTCTACTATCTGTGGGGGTGTTGGCTGCCTTCCAGCGTCTACCAGCCCGCCGACCTGCCCGCCATGGAGATCTACCGGCGTTGGCCCGATGCATCCGGCACAGACGAGACCTTCCATCTGGACTGTGCCGTTCCGATCATCCCCTTAGGGGCCTGAGATCCACTCGGTGTAGTTCCCGGCGAAGTGTGTGAGCGACCCATCCGCCAGCACCACCAGACGATCCACCACCCGATCAAGGAAGTAGCGGTCATGGCTGATGACAAGCATCGCACCCGTGAAGTCTGCCAACGCCTCCTCCAACACCTCCGCTGATTGGATGTCCAGATGGTTGGTTGGTTCGTCCAACAACAGCAGATTCGGGCGGCCCAGCATCACGTTGAGCAGTTGCAGGCGGCTGCGCTCACCCCCACTCATCGTCCGGATCGGCTGGCGCACCTGCTCGTACGTAAACGCGAACTTCAGCAGCAGGGCCACAGCCCTATCCTGTGGCATAGGCTGCACATGCTGGATCATCTCTATGGGTGTCAGTCCGGCAAACGCGCTCAGAGTTTGGTGTTCCTGCGCATAATAGCCGATCGTATTGCCTGGCCCCACGCGCACCCGCCCTTCGAGCGGTGTGTACTCCCCGGTGATGAGCTTCATCAGCACAGACTTGCCCGCGCCGTTGGGCCCGATCAGGCCCACCCGCTGATTGTGGCGCACCAGCAGATCCACCCCGACAAACAGCAGATCGTCGCCGAACCCCATGGCGAGATCATCCAGCCGGATGGCTTCCGTGCTGCCACGCCCACCTTCTATGTGCAGATCCATCAGGCGACGGTCCCGTAGTGGATCGATTATCGTCATGCGCTCCAACCGGTGGCGTCGCGAGCGCACCTTGCGGAAATGGCGCGGATCGTTGCTCATCTCGCCCCACCGCTGGAACTGCTCGATCTGCGCTTCAAGGTGAGCGATCTGCTTCTGCTGGCGCTCAACCTCCATCTGATGCCGGGCACGCCGCACCTCGCGCTCAACAACGTAGAAGCTGTAACCACCCGCATAGGTCTCGATGCCGTTTGGCCCCAGCTCAGCGATTTTGGTCACCGCCTCATCAAGCAGATAGCGGTCATGGCTGACCAATACCACCGCACCCGGATAGCCCGCAATAAACCGTTCCAGCTGGGCTTTGGCGGCCAGGTCGAGGTGGTTGTCCGGCTCGTCGAGCAGCAGAACCTCAGGGCGTGCTGCTGCCAGCCGTGTCAGCGCCACGAGCTTCTTCTGCCCGCCGCTCAGTGCCTCCACCGGCAGCCCGAAGTCGCGATGCGTGAACCCCAAGCTGACCAGGATTTCCTGCACCGTTGACTCGAAGACCGGGCCACCCGCCGCCTGCCAGCGTTCCAGCAGCCGAGCCTGCCTGCTCAGCGCCTTGTCGAGGTTGTCCATATCCCCGTAGACATCCGGATCCGCGATGTGGCTCTCGATGGCGGCCAGCTTGGCTTCAATCCTCTGGAGTTCAGGTGGGCGGATGCACGCGGCTTCAAGCAGCGTGTGCCCGCTCTCCAGCGTGACTTCCTGCGGCAGATACACCGCCCGTATCCCGTTTGGCAGCCGGATATGTCCCTCATCCGGCGTGATCAGCCCGGCCATCGTCTTGAGCAGTGTGGACTTGCCCGCCCCGTTCGCCCCGATCAGGCCCGTGCGGTCGCGCTGACCGATCGCCCAATTCAGGTTGGCAAACACCTGGTGCCCGCCCCGGTTGACGCTGATGGAGTTCACTGTGATGACATGCATAGGTTTTCCTCCTGGTTGGTGGCGGAGGACTCCCATCGAAAAAAGGCGATGGGGGTGCCCACCGCCTGATGTGTAATAATCTTAGATTAATTCAGTGTGGCGCACCTATCCTGGGGCACGCTGTACGGAGACCAGCATGGAGAGGTTCAACTGCGTAAATGCGCCGATATAGACCATGCCATGAGCTTAATCGGCTGCACGCCGTCTGTCAAGCTACTGGTCAAAGGTACGATGGCCTCCGCATGTTATGTGTTAAGATGATAGTACCGAAATGGGAGGAGCCTGATGATTGACCAACCTGGGATGCCTCACCTGAAGTGGTTGGCCCGCCTTCTCATCGAACCGAACCCCACCGTCACCGGCCCCGAACAGATCCGCCGTTCACGTTTGTTAAGCAGCCTGACCCTCCCCGTGCTGATCGCCACCGGCTTGGGGTTGGTGTCCGTGCTTGCCCGGTCGGGCAGCCAGGCGCTGATCATCGCTGAGGCCGCGGCCTTCACGGTTTTCCTGCTCGCCTATGTGCTCAGCCGCACCAGGCACTTCACAATGGCCGCTGTGCTCACCATAGCGGCGTTGTTCGCGGTACCGGCCGCTTCCCTGCTCACTGTGGATATCAACTCGTTCAGGGCTGTGGCCTCAACCACCATGTGGCTGGCGCTGCCCGTCCTCTACAGCGGGCTGCTGCTCTCCGTACGGGCGACTGTTGCGGTGGCGGTCGCCGCGATTGTGGTCATTGTGGGCGGCGTGTATATCGCACCGGCCCTTATGCTTGATACCAGTCTCTTCGCCGGGAGCTTTATCGTCACAGTCTCCACCCTGATCGTCGTCGCCGCCGCGATCCGCGAACGCCACGAGCAGCACATTCTCGCCCAGAGCACCGAACTACACCAGACCAACCGGCTGCTCGCCCAGGCCCAGCAGGAAGCCCTGGAGGCCAACCGCCTTAAGAGCCAGTTTCTAGCAGCCATGTCACACGAACTGCGCACCCCCCTCAATGCGATCCTCGGTTACAGTCAGCTCATCAAAGAGGGCATGACCGGCGACCTCAACGCCCTGCAGCAGGACAACATGGAGCGCATCTTCAACAACGGGCAGAGCCTGCTCGCCCTCATCGATGACATCCTGGACCTGTCGAAGATCGAGGCGGGCCACATGGAGTTGATCGAGCGGCGGGTGGCACTGCGCCCTTGGGCACAGCGCGTGGAACGCCAGGTGAAGGGCCTAGCCGAGGGCAAGGCGTTGGCGTTCACCGTCAGGGTTGACCCTGCCATGCCCGATGAGATCATCGCCGACCCCGACCGCCTGCGGCAGATCGCGCTCAACCTGCTGTCCAATGCCATCAAGTTCACGCATCAGGGCGATGTCTCCATGCAGGTCGACCGGATCGACGATGGCTGCCGGTGGGCCCTCACCGTCACCGATACCGGCATCGGCATTCCGCAGGACGCACTGCCTTTCATCTTCGACCAGTTCCGCCAGGTCGATGCCTCCTCACAGCGGGAATACAAAGGCACCGGCTTGGGGCTGGCCATCGTCAGGCAGCTCGTTGAGATGATGCAGGGCACCATCGAGGTCACCAGTGTCGTCAATAAAGGCACAATCTTTGTCATCACACTCCCCCTAAAGACCGGTCCCCCGCAAGGAGTACCCCATGCCTGATTTCCACGACAGCCAGATCGCCTCATGGCAGATCCTGATCGTCGATGATGAGCCCGACAATCTGCATGTCCCAATGCAGCTGTTTCAGACCTACGGTGCAACCGTCCTGATCGCTGAAGACGGCGAGCGCGGGTTGCAGGCACTTGACCGCCTGAGCAGCCCGACGTTTGTGCTCCTCGATTTGAGCATGCCCGTCATGGATGGTTGGGAGATGCTGAAGCGTCTGCGTGCCGACGACCGCTACCGGGATCTGCCCGTCATCGCACTCACCGCCCACGCGATGGTCGGTGACGCCGAAAAGGCGCTGCAGGCCGGTTTTGATGGGTATGTCACCAAGCCCTTCATCCTGCAGAACCTCATCGACGATATCAAAGCCATCCTCTCCCAGGAGATCGGATGATGCTGCGCACCGTGCAGTCCGAGCCGCTGTATCACACCTGGGAAATCCTGGTTGTGGATGACGAGTACGACAGCATTCAGGTGCTCATTCAACTGCTGCATTATTACGGTGTGGCCGTGCACGTGGCGCGCAGCGGACGGGAATGCCTCGCCATGCTGCGGGATATGACGCCCACGGCCATCATCATGGATCTGGCCATGCCCCATATGACCGGCTGGCTCACTCTGGAAGCCATCCGCACTACCAGCAGCCTGGCCACCCTCCCCGTGATCGCCATCACATCATATCACTCTGAGGCGACTGAACTTGAAGCCACCGCCGCCGGGTTTGATGCCTATGTGCACAAGCCCATTGATATCCACACCTTCATGACAACCCTGTCGGATGTGATCAACCGCGCCCCAGACTGATCGCGACGCCTCGCTACGTATGACCCCGATTGTGTGCTGGCAGCCGGTAGTCACATCGGATAGAATCCAGGCCACCTCGCGAATCGTGATGAAAGGGACATACAATGTCCGAACAGCTCGCCGACCTGATCAAGCAGGCCGTCAACGATCCCGACCGGCTCGCCCGGCTGCATTCGCTCAACCTGCTGGATACCGAAGTGGAAGAGGCCTTCGACCGCCTGACCCGCCTCGCCAGCCGGATCACCGGCTGCCCGGTCTCGCTGGTCTCCCTTGTGGATGCCGACCGTCAGTTTTTCAAGAGCATGTTTGGCCTGACGGGCTGGGCCGCTGAAGACCAGCAGACACCGCTCTCTCACTCGTTCTGCAAGCATGTGGTCGCCACCGGTGATGTGCTCGCCGTTGACGATGCCCGCGAGCACCCCGACCTCAAGGATAATCTCGCCATCCCCGACCTCAACGTGATCGGCTACCTCGGTATTCCCCTCACGACCTCCGATGGTTTTGAACTGGGGTCCTTCTGCGTGATCGACAGCCAACCACGCACCTGGGAACCCCACGAGGTGGAGATCATCCGTGAGCTGGCCGTCTCCGTTATGACCGAGATCGAACTGCGCGCACAGATGCTTGCCCGTGAGCAGGCTGAGCGCGAACTCACCGAGAGGAACCGCAAATACCAGCGCGTCTATCGCTTCGCCAGTTCAACCCTTGACCGCATGCAGGATCTCATCGAGCATCGGGCTGCCATTGAGGAGTTCGATGGCTTCGTCCAGGAGATGCGCCGCGAGCTCAGCCGCCTCGATTAGCCACTCCGAGCATCTGGTTTACCATATCCGCCGCCACAGATACTGCCGCACCCCATCCCGGAAGCCCATCTTCTGATACAGATGGTTGCTCACCGGGTTGGCATGCCACGCACCGACAAACGCCGATCCGATTCCGAGCGCCTGCACCCGGCGCAGCCCCTCCGCGATGGCCGCGCCAGCCAGCCCCCGCCCCTGATGCTCGGGATGGGTGCAGACCGGCTCAAGCAGCGCGAATGATTCGCGTTCGTGCGCGGTAAATCCGGCAGTGGCCGCCAGCGATCCGTCCGGTGCCTCCACCACGATATCCAGTGCCTCGCGGTACAACGGCGACGTTTGGAAGTTGCCATACTCCTCAGCCGAGTGGAACGACCGCCCGAATGCGGCGTTGAGCATCGCCGCATAGCTTTCCCGGTCGGCCGCGGCACGGCCCATCGAGCGTACCCGGTAGCCTTGCGGCACCGGCAGGTCAGGCACAGGGTCGCTCATCGGGCGGCGGCGCATGGTGTCATGCGCCTCACTGCGGATGTACCCGCGCGCGCCCAGCAGGTCGTTCCGATGGGTGTCCGGCTCATCAGCCCACACCCCGATCCAGCGGGTGCCGTCCGCATCAACCTGAGCCAGGTGCGCCTCCGACCAGGCCAGCATCGCCGCTTCGATGTGGCGCGCCGCCGGGTGGATCTGCACAAAGACGCTGCCCGGCCGCTCCGGGATCACCACGCCGCGGATCGCGCCCTCAGCCGTCTGCCAGATGTGCACCTCTTCCGGCAGCCGCGCCCGGTACGCAGCGAAGTCAGCGTTGTTGTTGTGGTAGACCTGCCCGTGCCAGCGGCGCGGATCCCAGTTCAGCAGCCAGCCGTGCAGGACGTATGTCTCCAACAGGAACTGCGTGATCGCCTCGATATCGGCTTCACCGGCAAACGGCCGGTCATAAAGGGTCGCCATAAGGTTGACCTTTCCGTGCATCAGAGTAAGCCTTTTAGTC
>JAADYX010000165.1 GCA_010092885.1 Chloroflexota bacterium
CGACATACAGACTATAACACAAACTGTGGTGGCGTGGCGTATTTTGTCCGACAATTTCCGAGACAAAATACAGCCACACGCACTAGGCGCCTTATATCCCCATAGATAAATCAAGGGGCTTTACGGCGCACTTTTGGTAAAATAACTGTATCACGCTGCATCCTACACACCGCATCCCCAACCGAAAGGAACCCAATCTATGACAGCAGAACGTGACCGCCTCGCGGATACCAGCGCCGACTGGAAGCTGTGGGGCCCCTACCTGAGCGAACGGGCCTGGGGCACCGTCCGGGAGGATTACTCCGCGACGGGTGAGGCCTGGGAGTACTTCCCGCATGATCACGCCCGCAGCCGTGCCTACCGCTGGAACGAGGATGGCCTGGGCGGCATCAGTGATCGCGAGCAGCATCTGTGCTTCGCACTGGCCCTGTGGAATGGCCAGGATCCCATCCTCAAGGAGCGCATGTTCGGGCTGACGGGTGGCCAGGGCAACCACGGTGAGGACGTCAAGGAGGTCTACTACTACCTCGACTCGACGCCCACGCACAGCTTCATGCGGATGCTGTACAAGTACCCACAGGCCGCTTTCCCCTACGCCGACCTGGTCGCGGAAAATGAGCAGCGCGGCCTCGATGCGCTGGAATACGAGCTGTGGGACACTGGCGTTTTCGACGAGGACCGGTACTTTGACGTGGTGATCGACTATGCCAAGGCTGGCCCTCAGGACATCCTGATCCGGATCACGGCGCACAACCGCGGCCCCGATGAGGCCCCGCTGCGCCTGCTGCCGACTCTCTGGTTCCGCAACACATGGGGGTGGGGTTACCCGCCGGATGCCGACCCCGCGCCGCACGGCCTGATCGATACGCGCAAACCCACCATGCAGGCCGCCGGCGACCGCACGATCCGCACGGTGCACGGCACGCACGGCACCTACTATCTGGCTGCCGAAGACCCCGACCGGCTGCTGTTCACCGACAACGAGACCAACGCGGCGCGTCTGTTCGGGTTGGAGACTGAGAATCCCTACGTCAAGGATGCCTTCCATCGCTTCGTGATCGAGGGGGACGAGGCGGCCGTCAACCCGGCCCGGACGGGCACCAAAGCCGCCGCCGACTACGCGCTCAGCGTACCGGCGGGTGAGGCGGTCACGATCCGGCTGCGGTTGAGCCGGGCCGAACACGCCGACCCGTTCGCGGACTTTGACGCCATCGCTGCGCAGCGCGCCACCGAGGCCGATGCGTTCTATGCGACGGTGCACCCGGATCGGCTGATGGATGACGAGCAGCGCGTGCAGCGGCAGGCCTTCGCCGGGATGATGTGGACCAAGCAGCTCTACTACTATGATGTGCAGCAGTGGATGGATGGCGACCCGGGCACCCCGCCGCCGGAAAGCCGCAAGCATGGACGCAACCGCGACTGGCGGCACCTCAACAACTTTGAGGTGATCTCCATGCCGGATAAGTGGGAGTATCCGTGGTATGCCACCTGGGACCTGGCCTTCCACATGCTGCCCATCGTGCTGATCGACCCGGACTTCGCCAAGCGGCAGCTGCTGCTGTTCACGCGGGAATGGTACATGCACCCCAACGGCCAGCTGCCCGCCTACGAATGGGCTTTCAGCGATGTGAACCCGCCCGTGCACGCCTGGGCAGCGTGGCGCGTCTACAAGATCGATGCCAAGCGCCGCCGGGCCATAGATCTGCCCCCTGACCGGCAGTTCCTTGAGGAGGTGTTCCACAAGCTGCTGCTGAACTTCACGTGGTGGGTCAACCGCAAGGATGCCGACGGCAACAACATCTTCCAGGGTGGTTTCCTCGGGCTGGACAATATCTCCGTGTTGGACCGCTCCGCGCTGCATATCGAGGGTATCCACATCGACCAGTCCGACGGCACGGCGTGGATGGGCTTCTTCAGCGCGATGATGATCAAAATGGCGCTGGAGCTGGCCCGCGACAACCCCGCCTACCAGGCCATGGCGACCAAGTTCTTCGAGCATTATCTGCGCATCGCGCATGCCCTCAATGACCGCGCCGGGACGGGTATCTCACTGTGGGATGACGAGGACGGCTTCTACTACGACCATCTGCACTACCACAGCGAGGGCCGCGCCGAGGCGATCCGGGTGCGGTCGCTGGTCGGGTTGATGCCGCTGATCGCCGTGGAAACGCTGCCCGCCCACATCGAGGAGGACTATCCGGAGTTTGACGAACGCATGCACTGGTT
This sequence comes from Chloroflexota bacterium, assembly GCA_010092885.1. Classification (GTDB taxonomy): domain Bacteria; phylum Chloroflexota; class Anaerolineae; order Aggregatilineales; family UBA3940; genus TC-195. The sequence goes on from JAADYX010000165.1 coordinate 2,227, forward strand.
CCTGAGACACCGGCCTGAGATCGCCGGGGAGATGGCCGATCCGGATGCGCTGGGTGAGGACGGCCGGCGGCTGCTGAGCTTTGTCCGCCGCGACCAGTTGGAGCGGGTGCTGCGCTACATGCTGGACGAAACGGAGTTCCTCAGCCCGCATGGCATCCGCTCCGTGAGCAAAGCCCACGAGCGCGAACCGTACAGCGTCGAACTAGCAGGGACCGAGTACACCGTCGCGTACTGGCCCGCTGAGTCCAAGAGCGGGCTGTTTGGGGGGAATTCCAACTGGCGCGGTCCGGTGTGGTTCCCGATCAACTTCCTGCTCATCGAGGCCCTGCAGCGCTACCATCACTACTATGGGGACGAACTGACCGTCGAGTGCCCGGTCGGATCCGGCCAGCAGATGACGCTGTGGGAGGTGGCCACGGAGCTTTCCCAGCGGTTGATCCGGCTGTTCCTGCGTGACTCAGAAGGCCGCCGCCCGATCTATGGGGGCATGCAGCGCTTCCAGACGGACCCGCACTGGTGTGACCATCTCCTGTTCCACGAGTATTTCCACGGCGATATCGGTGCGGGGTTGGGGGCCAGCCACCAGACCGGTTGGACGGGCCTCGTCGCCAAGCTGATCCAGCAGTCCGGCGGGGATCTCAATCACTAGGGTGCAGGGACCAGCGGTGCGCGACGGGCACCACCCCCCGTGAGCGGGTGAGGAGCACGCCGCTGCCGTAGAGATCCCGCGCCGCGATCCGCAGCGTGGCCACCCGGTCCAGCGCGACGAGGGTGTCCACGCGCGGGCGGGTCACCGCCAGGCTGAGCGTATACAGCCCGCCCGTCAGCGGCAGCGAGTCGATGTGCAGGTCGATGTGTCCGGCTCCCTCGATGCGCTCGATGTGGAAGCCGCTGATCGGCAGGGTGCTCAGCCTGACCACCTCCACGCCCAGCGTATCGTGCAGGGTGACCACAAATCCGGGCGCGGCCAGCGGTTCGGCGGCCCGATAGTGGATGCGCACCGTCAGCGGATCACCGGTGCCGACCGCCTCAGGTGTGATCGCGACCGCCTCAATGCGGATGGGTGCGTCCTGCGGTTGTGCGGCCACCACCCCCTCGTCGATGTGCACGCTCTCCGTCTGGCCCAGGTACGCGCCGATCACGGAGTCGGCGGGGCCGTCGGCGGCCAGGTGCCCCCCTTCCAGCAGGATGGCCCGCGAGCACAGCTGCGCGATGGCGCTCATATCGTGGCTGACGAAGAGGATGGTCCGGCCCGCGCGGGCGGCTTCGCCCATGCGCCCGAGGCTTTTCTGCTGGAAGGCCGCATCGCCGACGGCCAGCACCTCGTCGATCAGCAGGATCTCGGGTTCCAGATGGGCGGCCACAGCAAATGCCAGCCGGACCTGCATCCCGCTGGAGTAGCGCTTGACGGGCGTATCGATGAAGCGTGCCACCCCGGCGAACGCCACAATGGCCTCGAATTTGCGCTCGATCTCGCGGCGGCTCATGCCGAGGATCGCGCCGTTGAGGTAGACGTTCTCGCGCCCGGTCAGGTCGGGGTGGAAGCCCGTGCCGACTTCCAGCAGGGCGGCGGCGCGCCCGTGCAGCACGGCGCGGCCTTCCGTGGGGGCGGTGATGCGGCCCAACAGCCGCAGCAGGGTGGACTTGCCCGCGCCGTTGCGCCCGATCACGCCGACGATCTCGCCGGGCTGCACGATGAAGCTCACATCGCGCAGCGCCCAGATCGTCTCGTGCTGCAGGGCCGCACGCGGCGACCGCAGCAGCGCGCGCAGGGTCGGCTCCCCACCGATGCGATAGCGCTTGCCCAAACCCTCAACGCGGATCACAGCCAGTCCACGATGGTGCGTTCCATGCGGTGGAAGACGACAACGCCGCTCGCCAGCGCGAGCCCAACAGCCAACAGCGGGATCAGCATGGCGGGTTCGGGCGGGGTGCCCGTGCCCAACAGCGCCCAGCGGAAGCCTTCCACGACCCAGAACATCGGGTTGAGCTTGAGCGCGCTCAGCCACGGTTCCGGCACGATGCTGGCCGCATAGGCGACGGGCGTGGCGTAGATCCCGGCTTGCATCAGGTAGCCGACCGCAAAACGCAGATCGCGGAAGCGCACAGCCGCCGCCGCCGCCCACAACCCGATCGCCAGTGCGGTGGCCGCGGCCAGCAGCACGTAGCCCGGCAGCAGCAGCCACCGCCAGCTGAGCACGCCTTCCCCGCTGATGGCCATCAGCACGAGCAGCACCCCGAAGGATACGACCAGATCCAGCAGGGCGGCGAGCACGGCGGCCAGCGGCACGACCAGCCGGGGGAAGTACACCTTCGCGATGACATCCATACGGGCTACCAGGCTGCCCGCCGAGGCACGCGCTGCTTCCGCGAAGGCCATCCACGGCAGCAGCGCGGTGAAGGTGAACACCGGGTAGGCGACTCCGTCACTCGGCAGCCCGGCCAGCCCGCCGAACACCAGGCTGAAGATCACCATGGTGATCAGCGGTTTGAGCGCGATCCAGGCCGGGCCGAGCGCCATCTGCCGGTAGCGGGCGCGGATATCGCGCAAAACCAGGACGTACAGCAGCTCACGGTAGCGCCACAGCTCGCGCAGATCCGGGGCGGGGCGGGCCGGTTCGATGATGGTTTCCATAGGGCGCTAGTGTAGATCAGAACCGCCGCTGCCGATAGTTGGAATCTTGTTAAGGCGCGCGGACTCTGCTATCAATGGCAGTGGACTCTAATCCGACATGGAGGCATGCATGGCTACCAAAGAACCGATCAAGGGCCGCCCACCGGAAGAACAGAGCGCCCGGCCTAAAGTGGATCGTTCCGAACTGCCCACCGTTGAAGCCGTTATCAAACCCATTCATTATTTTATGGTCCGGCCCATTCAGTGGATGGACCGCACGAGTTTCGGACCTTTCGGCGGCGGGTTCTCCATCTCTCCCATCATCGAGGCTGCAATCCAGTATCTTGATGGGCAGGAAGTTACCGTTCCACTCACCGATACCGAACGGTTCATGTTCAACCGGCTTAAGGACAGCCCCGGCACCCGCCAGCTAATTGACTACCGCGGCACCCAATTCGCCATCCAGGAGAAGGTGCTCGAGCTCTACGAGGATGATGATATGGGGGTCATCTGGATTGGTGCTGGAATTGTCAGCGATCGCTATCCGCTCATCTCCAATCGTAAACCGGGCGACATCCACGTGTGGACCGACAAAAAGCTGCGCCTCGTGGAGACAGCCAAGCCTATGTTCCAGGAGATGAAAGACCGGCTTAGCGAAATCGCCGTTTTCCAGGATCTTATGCTTCCCGACGATATCGACACGTTGAACAAGACGATGCACTTCTTCGAGAACATCGGAATCAAGCATATCATTATCAGCTTGCTTGGCGTGATGTATGCCATGACTCCGGAAGAAAACTACGAATGGCTGCGCCAGCTGTACGTGCCACCCGGGACCAAACTGTCATTTATGTTGAGCTCGGTGAGCCGGACTCTCTCTATGCCTGGCAAGGTCTCGGGCGCCATTGACAACCAGCCCGCTTATCACTATGACAAAGCGGATGTGGAAGCGATCTGGAAACGCGGATTGGGCAGAGGCAGTGTGGTGCACACCATTCCCCGGACAGAGAACGTCGCATGGGAGACGTGGCTGTATCACGTCCCGGCCAGCAGCTGACCCACCGCTGTCCGAAACAGTGCCGCCGCTGGAGCCGATCGCCGGCGGCGGTGCGGACATCACATATCTGTAATGGTCAAAAAGATTGGCGTTTCATGGCCGATCCCGTAGAATGGGGATGAAATCAAACTGGTGTTGAGGAGAGGTACCGATGGCTCAAGCAACAGCAGCACTCAAGGAAGTGCCAGGCTCACCGGCCAAATGGCCGATGGGCGATCTCGGGCGGGTGCGCGAGATCGGCATGATCGATTATTTGATGGAAATGTGGCGTGAGCATGGGGACGTGTTCCACATGAACCTCGGCCCCAACAAGTTCTACTTCGCGGCACACCCGGATGATTTGCGCAAGGCGCTGCTTAACAACGATAAGAAGTGGATCCGCGGCAAGGGCTATGAGCGCTTGAAGACCGCCCTCGGTGAGAGCCTGCTGACCTCCGACGGCGAGGTGTGGCACAAACGCCGCAAACTGATGCAGCCCGCCTTCACCCCCAATGCGGTTGCCCAGTATTCCCGCACGATCAACCGCACCGTCGCCGAGATCTCAGCCCGGTGGGAGCGACTGGCTGAGAAGGGCGACCCTGTTTACATCGACGACGAGATGAAGCGCCTCGCGATGGCGGTCATCGGCCGCATCATGATGAACCTCAACCTTGAGGATGAGGCGATGCGTGCCGCTGCCGACTTCGCCCGCGTGTTGGATTTCGCCTCAAAGCCTATTGGTATGCCGCTGTTCATACCGACCCCGGAAAACCAGCAGTACAAGCGGGCATACAAAGATCTGCGCGCCTTTATGGAAGAACTGATAAGAAACCGGGAAGGCTCCGGCAAAGAACACGATGACATGCTCAACACCCTGATCCACCTTAAGAACGATGAGGGTGAGGGCCTGACCATGGACGCCATTGTCGATGAGCTGCTGACGCTCTTTTTCGCCGGGCATGAGACGACTGCGCTGGCCCTGGCATGGTCGTGGTATGTGCTTGAAAAGAACCCTGAGGTCGAGGACAAGCTGTACGACGAGGTTACTCCCGTGATCGGTGATGGGCACGCGCCCACACTCGACGAGCTGCATCGCATGCCGTACACACTCCAGTTCTTCGAGGAGGTGATGCGGCTCTACCCGCCGATCCATATCTTCTCACGCGATACCGTCGAGGATGTTGAACTGAGCGGCTATCATGTGCCGGCCGGGTCCGCGGTGATCATCTCGCCGTATGTCACCCACCGCCACACGGATTTCTGGGAAGACCCCGAGGAGATTCGCCCTGAGCGGTTCGAGCCAGAACGCGTAAAAGAGCGGCATCGCTACGCGTACCTGCCCTTCAGCCAGGGCGGGCACATCTGCATTGGCAACAACCTGGCCCTGCTGGAAGGGCACATCGCGCTGGCCATGCTGGCCCGCAAGTTCTATCTGCGGCTGGTGCCTGATTTCGAGGTCAAGATGTTCCCCTACAGCACGCTGCGCTTTGAACATGGGCTGAAAATGACCATCCACAAGCGCTGATCAACTATCTGCGCGCACAAAACCCCCGCCTCGGATTTCCACCCGTGCGGGGGTTTTCGGTACAATAGGGGCCACATCCACGCTATGAACTGTCACCGCCCCGGTTCAATCTGGTCGGCGCGCATGTTTGTGGACTACGCCGGTGCTAGCGTGTGTGGATGGTCATCAACAGACCTTCCTTAAAGCGGATGGTTGCTTCGGGCTGCATGGTGACTTCATGACCCTCAGCAAGGCGCAGATAGAACTTGCGGGCCAACATCGCCAGCGCGATCTGGCCTTCCAGCAGGGCCAGGTTGTTGCCAATGCAGATGTGTTCGCCGTGGCCGAAGGGTAGGTTCGAATAGGGATGCTGCCCCTTGATCGCCTCACGATCAAAGCGATCTGGGTCAAACTTGTCTGGCTCTTCCCAGAAGTCCGGGTGGCGATCCGTCAGATAGGGGGAGATAAACATCAGCGACCCGGCGGGCAGCCGGTAGCCGCCTACCTCAACATCTACAACGGGGTCACGCGCGATGATGTGGATCGGCGGGTACAGGCGTAGGACTTCTTGGAAGACCTGAACCGGGTAAGCCATCTTGTGCAGATCATCGAGTGTGGGTGTTTTGCGTGTGCCCATGATTGAGTCCACGGAATCGAACAGCTTGTCTTCAACGTCGGGATGCTGCTCAAGCAGATACCACGACCAGGACAGGCCCACAGCTGTGGTCTCGTGCCCGGCGAAGAAGAACGTCAGCAGTTCATTGATGAGCTGATCTTCGGTGAGGACGGCATCATCACCTTCCCGCAGTTTGAGGATATCGTTGAGGAAGTCCTGTTGGTCCTTGCCGCTTTCCAACCGGTTGTCGATGATGCGCTGCATGTAGCTATGCAGTTCGCGGACGGCGTGCTTGTAGCGGTTGTTCTTGGCAGTGGGCAGCCACATGGGCAGGGGCATTGGATGGTTGGAATACGTCGAAATGTAGTCCAGCACCTCATGGAAGTAGCCTGCTGCGCGCATGCCCTCATCTTCCACGCGCAAATTGAGCATGATGCGCCCGATGACAGCCATGGCCAGGCGCTTCATCTCATCGTCGATGTAGACTGGCTCACCCGTCTCAGCCAGATCGTCCCAGCGGCGGCTGGTTTCACGGATAACGTCCACAATAATAGCGGAGTATGAAGCGACCGCATCTGGCCGGAACGCAGGCTGCATCAGGCGGCGGCGCCGGCGCCAGCTCTCGCCATCACCTGTGATCAGGCTGTCACCAAGGGCGGTGCGCAGCCGGTCATAGCCCTGGCCTCGGACCCAATTGCCATCCGAGTTGAGCAGCGCCTTTTTCACATCGTCCGGATGCACGGCAATGTATGCCTTTTGCGGTCCCAGCCGGAAGGAGAAGACATCACCGTGCTCCTTCCAATGCTTCATCAGAAACTCGACAAAGTTGATCTCCTGAATCTCCGGAAAACTTCCGAGCAGTCCCTTTGCTTCTACATGCGGCGGCTCTTTCAGAGCGGCTGTGTCCACCATGGTGACCTCCCTAGTCCAAAGCTGACAAGTGCGTTTGGGTCCATTGTACGGGCGGTTGCTCAGTTTCTCAAAACCCCCGCCCCGGATTTCCACCCATGTGGGGGTTTTCGGTACAATAGGGGCCACATCCACGATGGGAGCCGCCACTGATGATGAACATCATCTATGAACTGTCACCGTCCCGGTTCAATCTGGTCGCCGCGCTGTTCAGCAAGGTTTGGGCGGACAAAGCCCTGATCGACTCCGTGCTGGAAGGCACCCGGTCGGCGCGCGTGTTTGTGGACTATGACGAAGCGCCCACCGCCGCCCTGATGTGCGAGGAGTCCGGCAATTACTACATCGTCGGGGACCCGCGCCCGGGCCGCCTGCGCCAGTTCATCGCCGATGCGCCCGCGGAGGCTGGGGTCTTCAACCGCCCGGATTTTGCCTTCTTCACCAACCAATCCGACTGGCGTGATGCCTTGTGGGAGGACCGCGGCGGCGACATCGCCTTTTACGCCACACGGGTGTTCCGCTACAGCCGGGGCAAGGTCGCCACCCCGCTGGACGAATGGAAGGAGCGCGCCCTGGTCACCGCCGATGTGCGGCGGATCGACCGCAGCCTGCTGGCCGATATCGAGAGCGGCGCGGTGCGGCTGCCCGAGCAGTTCTCGGCGGACTTCTTCGAGCTGATCTTCAAGGACCGCTTCGGGTTTGCGGCGGTGGTCGATGGCTGGGTCTCCAGCGCGATCTGGGCGCATGCCATCAGTTCGTGGTATGCCTCGGCCTTCGTGGAGACAGTGCAGGGCTTCCGGCGCAACGGGCTGGCCACGCTGGTTACGGCGGCCTTCATCGACAACTGCCTGCAGAACCGGCTCACGCCGCTGTGGTCCTGCCTGGCTGACAATCAGGCCGCGGCGGCCATCGCGCTCAAGCTGAACTTCGAGGAGGGCCCACCGCAGCTTGAAACGGACTGGCCCCCCTTTGGCGATGACTTCGTGGCCCCCTCCGGCCTGTGGATGAAGCAGGCCCACCCCGTCGATGCCATGCCCGACAGCGTCGTGTGGCACCGCGCGGCGGACCTGCGCGATATGTGACCTTACGTGAACAGACCTGCTGCCCAACCCCGGATGGCGTTCCAATCGCGGTTGTCGCTGGCGAGCATTTCCTTCATTGGGCTGGCCGGCAGCGCGTTGATCAGTGAGAAAGGGAAGGTCAGGTCGGCGGGGTCGAACTTGCCGACGAACATCGTCACCTCATCCGGTTGGAGCCAGGTATACGGCCTCAGTTCGGCATCCAGCTGGTTGATGGCATCCTGCATGTGCTCGGGATTGTCCTCCAACGGGCCGAGGGCGAAGATGTACAGCGGCAGCCGGGTGAGTGTCTCCTCAAAGCGCTGGAGGAACTTGTGCGCATCCTTGTGCCACTTGCTGATATAGATCGGGGCACCCAGCAGTACGCCCTCCACCCCATCCAACGATTTGACATCCTTGGCGGCCTGCACGGCAACCGTGTGGCCCTGTTCTTCGAGCACAGCTGCGACCTCCCGCGCGACCTCTTCGGTGGATCCGGCGCGGGTGGCGTAGGCAACTAAAACGGACATGGTGGACTCCTTGTTGAAGGGTTCTACTGTCTATACGGTCTGGAGTATGCCGCGGTTGCACGATTCTTCACAAAGTGGGTGTGGGGTTCGCGTATAATTGGGGCAGACCCACCCAAGGAGAATCGCCATGACCTTCAACACCAGCATGCTTATGATGCTCGACGCAGCCTTCTACGAGTCCAAAGGGTACTTTCTGGATCGGGGCACCTCCGTCTTCGAGACTCTCGCCGGGATCACTGCTGAGCAGGCATCACAGCCCGGGCCAGGCGGCTGTGCGACCATCGCCGCTCACGTTGCTCATATGATTTACTATATCGAGTTCACCCTACGTTTCGTGCGCGGTGACCACACTGATCCAGACTGGAACCACGTCTGGGATACTGTCAGTACCGTCACTGAAGAAGAATGGCAGGCCAGTCAAGCTCGTCTACGCGCTGCAGTCGAGGATGTGCGCCATCAAATCACCAGCACCACTATGTGGGCCAGCGAACGTGAAATGGGCGGTGCCATCGCCCTGTTGATGCACAACGCCTATCATCTCGGCGAGATCCGGCGGGCCTTGTGCGCCCTGAACCGGTGATCAGTACGTCGCGTAGCCGAGCGCGCTCGCGCAGCCGCGCCTCCCAATCCTCGCCCGCGCGCAGGTTTCCCGCCGCCGGTAGCTGATGAACACACTCGGCGCGCTGGGGGGCCGCTCCAACAGCGTGAAGGCCTTCTCGGTCAGCAGGTAGGTGGAGATGCCGCCGGTCTGCTCGAACTCCTTCAGATAGCCGAACGAGAGCATTAGGAACTCCGAGGGATAGTCGGGGCCCCATTTGGGCCACAGGTGCCTGTCGAAGCGCTTGGCGATGTCGCTGATATCGGGGTTGTGCAGCGCGACGGGATCCGTGGGTGCGGGCTCCGTCAGGATATCGTCGCTCATGGTTGATCCTCCTACATCGCGACATGCTCGGCCAGAAACGCCTCGATGCGCGCCTCGAAGTCGCGCGTCACCTGCGGATCGCCCCACCAGATCATATGACCGAACTGCTCCACGGTGAGCAACTCCGCGCCGGGGATGTGGGCGTGGGCGTGCGTGGCGTTGTCGTAGGGCACATCGCCATCATGGCGGCTGTGCACGATCAAGGTGGGGGCCCCCACCTCGGTGAGGGGCAGGTCCTCGAGGGTCTGCTGCACATGCAGATCGTTTTGCACCCCATCAAAGCGGGGCAGGGCAGGCACGATGGCATCGGCCAGTGCTCTCACCTGCTGCCGCTGCTGCGGGTCAGCCATGATCCGCTCGATCCACTGTTTGCCGGTCGTCATGTCGTAGGTCGTTTCCGTGCGGACGAAGTCCTGCAGGGCCAGCCGCGGCATGAGTTTCAGCGCCAGGTTGATCAGGAAGTAGGCCGGATCCTGCAGGCGCGGCGACATCACGAGGCGGCCCAGCGCGCTGTTGAGCTGGTCATCGGAAAGGGCGGTGCGCTGCGTGATCGCGGCTATCAGCACCAGGGCATCAGTCCGCTGAGGGTAGCGCAGGGCAAATTGGATCGCCGGGGGGCCGCCCGCTGAAACTCCTGCCACCGCCACCTGGTCGATGCCCAAGGCATCCAGCAGGGCCGCGGCCACGTCGGCCTGTGCCTCAGGCGATCCGTGGTCGGCCAGTGGGGTGCCCAGGTACCCGGGCCGGTCCGGGGTCAGCAGCGTAAAGCCTGCCTCCGCCACGTGGCCCACGCTGAACCAGCCGTTATGCCCGACATTGCCGCCGTGGAAGTGCAGCACAACCGGTCCGCTGCCCCGCCGGTCGTATTCAACCGGGCCGCGCGCGGTCTCGACGGTCTGGGTTTCGGCTGAGGCGCGCTGTGTCATCCGCGTCAGCCAGCGCCGGTAAACAACGGCAGCCGATACGATCACCAGGCCGACGACTGCCAGAACAATCCGCAGCATATACTGCCTCCTTGCTGCCTGTGTGCTCGTATTGTAGCTAAAAAGGCCGCCCGGCGGAAAATCGGGCGGCTCTGAGGTTGCCGTCAGGTGATGATCTCCCAGACGGGCTCACCGCGCAGAATGCGTTCGAGCTGGCCGGATGAGCGCCAGCATCTGGAAGCCGTTGAGCGGCTCCATATGGATATCCAGGAAGATCACATCGGGCCTGCCCGACCAGCGCAACATCGTCCACCGCGTTGAGCAGTGTGGCTATCATGTCATCGAAGCGGTAGTCATCATCAACAAGCGCGACGCGAATGGGTGGCATGGTCACTCCGGTGTCTGTGTGACACCTTAATTATAGGCGCGATGTCGGGGAGGTTACAGAAAGAACGGCCCCCTGCGGAGCCGTTCTCTTGGTGATCAGTAGTCTTCGTCGTCGTCGTCGTCTTCTTCCCAATCGTCATCGTAATCGTCGAAGTCATCGTACTCGTAATCGTCGTACTCGTCTTCGTCGTCTTCGATGTCGTCGGGCGGCATGTGTTTCGCAAACATGCTACGATCCTCCCGGGCGCTGCGCCCTGTTGAGATAGCCCGGGAGTTTACCCGGTTTTTGCCAGCGTGCCACAAGCCCCTTCACGCCGTATGGAGGAAGAGAACGTGAAGCGAACAGCCCTACTGCTCATCGTGTTGGCTGGTGCTGCCCTGCGCATCACCCAGCTGGGCGAACACAGCCTCTGGTTGGATGAGTCCTTCACATACTTTCGGGCACTCAGCTTATGGAACGGGGCAGCGATTCTGCCTGACTCGCCTTTTCAGCTGCGCCATCTGCTGTGGGATGTACTGCAAACGCCATGGGTCGGCCTCATCCCACAGGAGATCGGCCTGCGCTGGCTGGCCGCCGTTTCAAGCATCACGGCGGTGGCACTGGCGTTTGCAGTCGGGCGTCACATCGCCGGATACCGGGCCGGTTTGCTGGCTGCTCTGGTTGTGGCAGCCGCGCCTGTGCAGATCCAATATGCTCAGCAGGCCCGGCAGTATGCGTTGGTTGCGACGTTGGGTTTGCTGCTTGTGTGGGTGGCGCTGCTCAGTCAGCGTTGGTCGTGGGCGCGCCTTGCCGTGCCTGTGCCCGCTGCCTTGCTGACCATGCTGCACGTCGTCTCAGCAATGTTCGCCGGTCTTGTCGGGATCTTTCTGCTGTTGGGCGGCAGCCGGCGCGTCAGACCGTCCGCCGTTCTCACCCTGGTGTTGGTCGGTGTGTTCGGCGGCGGCATCATCTTTCTGGAAACGCGCCGTCCCGCCGTTGGTTAGATTGAGCCAACAACGCCGTCGGATGTGTTCGCGTATTGGCAGCTGGCCGCAGGTGCCAGCCTGGCTGACCACACGATCATCCCGCTGACGGGTGCCTGGTTTGCGCTGCTGGCACTCACGCTTGTGATCGGCTATATCGCGACACATCTGCTCCGGTCTGGCCCTCCTGAAGGTTGGCTGGTTGTCGGGCTCGCCCTTTTGCCTGCCGCTGCCGTACTCGCTGCATCCGCGCTCGTGCAGCCCCTGTTTGTGCCACGCTATCTGCTGAGCTCGCTCGTGGTCACCCACCTGCTGATCGGGCTGGCGCTTGACTGGCTTCTGACGCGCGCCCCGGTTGTCGGGCGTATACTGAGCATTGCGCTGATCGGATTCGCGTTTGTGGTCACGCTGCTGCTGCACACCAATGATGACTTGCAGCGTGCGGACTGGCGGGGTGCGGTTGAAGTCGTTGCTTCGGACTACCAGCCGGGTGACGTGATGCTCACGATTTATCTCTCGCCGGTACTCTATTACACGGCTCAGAGGCCCGGTGAGTTCACGATCATCAAGCCGCCGCCTGAAGTGGGCATCGCCGACCAGGCCCGTGCGACGGTCGCGCAGGGCGGTCGGGCATGGATCCTCGCACCGCTCGCTCCTGATTTCCCCGAGCCAGAGACTCCGGATGAGTGGTTTGAACCTACCATGGGTGAGGCCGAGGCCGCCCTGCTGCAGCGGCTTAACGGAATTTGGGTCTACTTGTATACGGCCCCCTGACCCGGTAGCATTGAGCCGACAACCGAGGATTAAAGGAGCAACCGTGACTCGCACAATCACTGTGGCCCGGGGCGATGGCATCGGGCCGGAAATTATGGATGCAGCACTGAGCATCCTGCACGAAGCAGGTGCTCAGTTTGATGTCGAATTCGTCGAAATGGGCCTGTCCGTCTACGAGCAGGGCAACACCTCCGGCATTACACCGGAAGCATGGGAGTCGATGCGGCGCACGCGCGTACTGTACAAAGCGCCGTTTACCACCACGCAGGGTAAGGGGGTCAAGAGCATTAACGTCACCCTGCGCAAATCGTTGGGCCTGTTCGCGAATATCCGCCCGGTGATGGCCTATACGCCCTACATCCAATCCCACCACCCGGATATGAACCTCGTCATCATCCGTGAAAACGAGGAAGACCTCTACGCCGGCATCGAACACCGGCAGACCTACGAGGTCTACCAGACGCTCAAACTGCTGAGCCTGCCCGGCAGCGAACGCATCATCCGTTATGCGTTTGAATATGCGCGCGCCCACGACCGGGGCAAGGTCACCTGCATGACCAAAGACAACATCATGAAGCTGACCGACGGCATGTTCCACGATATGATCAACCACATCGCGGGCGACTACCCGGACATCGAGACCGAGCACCTGATCATCGATATTGGCACGGCACGGCTGGCCAGCTACCCGGAACAGTTCGAGGTGGTGGTTGTGCCCAACCTGTACGGCGACGTGCTCAGCGATGTCAGCGCCCTGCTGACCGGATCGGTCGGGCTGGCGGGCAGTGCCAACATCGGCGACTCGTTTGCCATGTTTGAAGCCGTGCACGGCTCCGCACCGGATATTGCGGGTAAGGGCATCGCCAACCCGAGCGGCCTGCTGCTGGCCGGGGTGCTGATGCTCCAGTACATCGGCCAGGCACAAGTCGCGACGCGCGTCCAGAACGCCTGGCTCAAGACGCTGGAAGACGGTGTACACACCATCGATATCTACAATGAAGAGCACAGCACGCAGACCGTGAACACGCAGGAATTCGCCGCCGCGATCTGCGACCGTCTCGGTCAGCAGCCCGAACGCCTGCACGCCGCCCGCGCTGGATCCGCGTTTGGGCTGCCCGAACCGGGTCAAATCGTCAAGGAGAGCCGCGCGCAAAAGGCGCTGGTCGGCGTGGATGTGTTCCTCGATTGGGACGAGGCCGACCGCAACCCGGATGTGCTCGGTGAGCAGTTGAGCGCCGCCAACGGCGAGGGCCTCAACCTGATCATGATCACCAACCGCGGTCAGAAGGTCTGGCCGGAGGGCCTGCCGGAGACCTTCTGCACGGACCACTGGCGCTGCCGCTTCCAGAGCGAGGAGCCCGTCAGCCACGCGCATATCGTGCGCCTGCTGGGCCGCATCGAGCAGCACGGCTTTGACTTCATCAAGATGGAAGGCCTGTTCACCTTTGATGGTGAGCCGGGCTTTAGCCTTGGGCAGGGGCAGTAACCAACACACCAGAAACCGGGGTTAGCAGATGGTTTGCAATGTGATAGACTTTCGCTACCATCATTAATACCGTCTGCCTCCGGAAGCTGGCTATGGCAATTGCAAACGAAGTACATAGGGAAACGATCATCATGCCGACCTCACCGGAGGCCGTCTACCACGCCCAACGCCGCCGTTCCCCGATCAAGCGTATTAAGGTCGGTCTGCGTGACACCTGGCTGCTGCTGCGCGAATTTCAGGGCATCCTGATCGCGTTCGTCCTGACGATGTTCGTGGCTACCTGGAGCTTCTGGTCCCTGTGGAACCTCACACCGGATGCGCCCTCCCTGCGTCCGATTGAGGCGCTGTACTTCATTGTGACCATGCTCTTCTTCGAGCCCACGCTGGACTTCCCGGATGCGTGGTATCTGGATACGTACTTCTTCCTGATGCCGCTGTTGGGGCTGATATTTCTTACGTTAGGCGTCGCCGACTTCGCCATTCTGCTGTTCAACCGGCAGGCGCGCCAGGATCAATGGGAGGCCTCTGTGGCATCTCTGATGAACAACCACGTGATCGTGATCGGCCTGGGCCATGTCGGCATCCGTGTCGTGCGGGAGCTTGTCCTGCTGGAACAGGACATCGTCATCGTCCAGAACAGTGAGATCGAGGATCACTTTGAGGAAGCCCGCTCCTATGAGATCCCGATCATCGTGGGGGACGGGCGCAGCGTCGAAACGCTGGAGAAAGCCGGGGTCAGCCGCGCCGCCGCCGTGATCATCTGCACCGGCGACGATCTGGCCAACCTGCAGATGGCCAGCCATATCCGCCAACAGCGGTCGGATATCCGCATTGTGATGCGCATGTTCGATGACCAGTTCGCCCGCACGATGGCCCAAGGCTTCAACATCGACGCTGTGATCAGCTCCTCCGGGCTGGCCGCGCCCGCCTTCGCCGGGGCCGCCACCGGCACGGAGATCGTGCAGACCTTCAAAGTCGAGGAGAAGGTGCTGGCCATGGGCCGCATCGCCGTGAAGGAAGGCAGCCAGCTTGACGGCATGACCATCGGTGAGGTGGAAGAGATGGTCGATGTCTCCGTGGTGCTGCTGCATACGGTGGACGGCCACATCGACATTGAGCCCGACAGCGGGTACCAGCTGACCGGCAGTGATGTGATCGCGATCATCTCCGAGATGAAGTCCATCCAGCAGATCTCCGCCCGGCTCAACCGGGTGGAAGGCGAGGGATCCCAGCGCAGCAACAGCAAGCTGGAGAAGCCCAACGGTGAAAAGAAACGCCTGTTCCTCTTCAGGCGGTAGGCCGTGAGCGACCCTGACAGACGCGGCCTGACTATCACGGTAGTCGGGCCGTGTGCTTCCGGCAAGACAACCCTGGCTGAAGCCCTGCGCGCCGAAGGCTACAGCGTCAACGTGCCCGCCCAAGAACACAGCGCCATCGCGGACCTGTGGCAGCGCAAAGGTGCCCCCGATGTGCTCGTCTTCCTGGATGTCGGTCTGGAGGCCGTGCGCCAGCGGCGGCAGTCCTGGTGGGCGGAAGAACGCCTCCAGCGCCAGCGTGAGCGCCTGGCCCATGCCCGCACCCACGCCGACATCGTGATCGACACCGACGCGCTCGATCCGCCGGGTGTGCTGGCGGAAGTCCTGGCGCGCCTCGAGTCGTGAAAGCCGCCGTAATCTGGATGAGCCCCTGCCCCATGGCTATAATCCGCCCCCGTGACTGACCACGGCCTGTGCTGTGGACGGTGGCTAACAAGATGAGGAGCATCAACCAATGAGACGACACATCGCGCTTATTGTTATCGCGTTGGGATTGGCGGCGTGCGGGCAGGCCGGGGTCGCGGCCACGCCGACCCCGACACCCCGGCCCACGGCCACATCGATCCCGGTGGTGGGTGAGGACGACGTCCAACCCACTGAGGAGCCGACTCCGCTGCCCGTACAGGAGGCCGAAGCCCTGCAGCCGGTCGGGCCGGAGACATTCCCGCCCAACGTCAACCCGCTGACGGGCATCGCCGTGCCGGAGGAGGAGGTTGAAGAGCGCCTCGATCACCGCCCGATCCTGATCAAGGTGAGCAACAATCCGCCGTCGTTTGTGCTGCCACACGCCGGGCTGCAGCAGTCCGACCACGTGTGGGAGCATCAGGTGGAAGGCTTTGCGCTGACGCGCTTCACGGCGGTGGTCTACGGTGACTCGCCGCAGCGCGTCGGATCCGTGCGGTCGGGCCGCCCGCCGGATCTGGAGATGGTGCCGATGTACCAGTCACTGTATGTGTCATCCGGGTTTAGCACCAACAGCGGCAATGCCGAGGAGCCATGGCGCATGCGTGAATACATGCTCAACGCGCCGTGGTTCGAGCGCAACTTCTCGGCGGAATTTGGCTACGGGGTGCCCTACAACATCCGCACGGAAGACCGGCAGGCCCCGCACAACCTGTTCGCCGTGCCGCAAGCCATCTGGGAAGAGGCCGACAACAAGGGCATCAACGAGCGGCCCGACCTGACCGGTCTGGCCTTTGATCCGGCCCCGCCGCAGGGCGGCACGCCGACCGCCGAGTTCATCATCGACTACCCCGGATCCGGGCCGCGCGTCACCTGGCGTTGGGATGAGGAACGCGCCGCCTGGCTGCGTTGGACAACCGATGACTTCGGCGAGGACGTGGAGCACATCGACGACCTGACCGACGAACAGCTCGCGTTTGAGAATGTGGTGGTGATCTTCGCGCTGCATACCAACACGGACTGGCCGGAGGATGTCGCGACCGGTGCGCCGGCTGTCGCCATTGACCTGTTCGGCACGGGGGAGGGCTACCTGCTGCGCAACGGCGAGCGCTACCCGATCACCTGGGAGCGCGCGGGCAGCGAATCGGATGACTTCATCCAGCTGCTCGGCCCGGATGGCACCGTCATCGCGCTGATGAACGGCCGGACGTGGTTCCAGCTCAGCAGCCAGGGCATCGACTCGCCCGAGCTGTTCTTCGATGGGGAGCGGGCGGAGTAGGGGTCTACTCAGGCACGCCCCACAGCCGGATCACCATGTCACGCCCGGCGGTGGCGATCAGGCGGTCGTCCGGGCTAAAGGCGATCGCCTGGATGTTTTCGGTGTGGCCCTGCGCGCGGGCCAGTTCGCGCCCGGTGTAGACATCCAACAGGCGCAGCACGCCGCCGCGGTTGGCGACCGCCGCCAGCGATCCATTGGGTGAGTAGGCGACGGTCGTCACCTGTTCGCTGTAGCCGAAGGCCCGGTGGCGCGACACATCCCTGATGAGCAGGTTGCCCGAGTAATCCACGGACG
>JAADYX010000015.1 GCA_010092885.1 Chloroflexota bacterium
ACGCTGCACCGGACATGAACGCGATTGTCACGGGTCCGCCGTACGCCCCCGATCTGGACGAGGTGGCCGCCCACCCGCGTGTCAGCGGGTTCCGGCTGAACACCGTCATGCCGGTCAAGGGCGAGCTCACCGAGGTGCTCGACCGGCTGAAGCAGTTCGGTCAGCCGCTGTGGGTCGACCTGAAGGGGCGGCAGCTGCGGGTAGTCGGCGCTGCGATCCCGCCCTATACCGCGGTGCAGGTCAGCCATCCCATCCGGGTGAGTACGCCCGCCGACGCCTACTTTTCCGACGGGACTGAGCGCGTGGAAGTCGTGGCGGTGGATGGCGACCGGCTCATACTCGGTGACGGGCCGCGCCGCCTGATCGGGCCCGGCGAGTCGGTGAACATCATCTCCGGCACGCTGCGCATCGATGGCACGCTCACCGACACCGACCGCGCCTATCTGGCCGCCATGAAAGAAACCGGCCTGACCCGGGTGATGCTCTCCTATGTGGAAGGCGCTGCCGATGTGCAGGAGGTGCACGCTCTGCTGCCGGGCGCGGAGGTGATCCTCAAGATCGAGTCACAGCGTGGATTGGCCTTCGTGCGGGAACACGGTCCTGCCCACGGGCGGTTGATGGCCGCGCGCGGCGATCTGTATGTGGAGGTGCTGCGCCCCCACCGGATCATCGGGGCGCTGCGCGATATCGTCACGGCAGATCCGGATGCCATTGTGGCCAGCCGCCTGCTGAATTCGCTGTCCCACCATCCGGTGCCGGTGAGCGCCGACATCAGCGATGTGGCCTTCCTGTTGATGCTCGGCTACCGGACCTTCATGCTCGGCGATGCGGTCTCCCTGCATCGCGATACCGTGATGGAGGCACTCAACCTGCTGCAGGCCATCGGCGAGCAGGTGCTGTGAGGATCGCGCTCGCCCAGACCAACCCCATCGTCGGGGATCTGACCGGCAACGTCGCGCGCTGCCTTGCGGCGATCCGTGCGGCGGAAGGGGCCGATCTGGTGGTGCTGCCGGAACTCGCCCTGCCCGGTTATCCGCCGCGTGACATCCTCTACGATGAGACCTTTGTGCAGGCCTGCCACGACGCCGCTGCCGATCTGGCTGAGCGGGCGCGATCCGGGCCGCCGGTGCTGCTCGGCACAGTGCTGCCCGCCCCAATCCGCCCGCCCGATCATCCGGGTCTGTACAACGCCGCGGTGCTGCTGCACGAGGGCGCGATCACACTGGCAGCGGCCAAGCGCCTGCTGCCCGCCTATGACGTGTTCCATGAGCCGCGCTGGTTCCTGCCGGGGCCAACGCCCGACCCACTGACCATCGCCGGGCGGCGCATCGGGGTGATCATCTGCGAGGACCTGTGGGACGAAGGCTATCAGGTGCACCCGCCAGCCGACCAGATCGCGGCGGGTGCCGATCTGCTGGTGTGCTTGTCGGCCTCACCCTTCCGCCATGATGTGATGGAGCACAGGCTGCGGCACGCGCGGCGACAGGGCTGCCCGCTGGTGTACGTCAACAGCGTGGGCGGCAACGATGAGCTGATCTTCGATGGGCGCAGCTTTGCTATCGATGAGAAAGGCGATCTGCTGGCCAGCCTGCCCGCCTTTACACCGCACACCCGGACCGTCAACCTCGATGCAGACCCATCACCCGCCACCGACCCTCCCGATCCGCTGGGGCTGCTGTTCGGCGCACTGACGCTTGGCATCCGGGATTTTGTGGAGAAGAACGGGCTGGCGCACGCTTTTCTAGGAGTCTCGGGGGGCATCGATTCAGCGGTAACGGCGGTGCTGGCCACGGAAGCGCTCGGCGCGGAACGGGTCACCGCCGTCGCGATCCCCTCGCGCTACACCGATCCGCGGTCGACCGAATCGGCGCAGGCACTCGCGGAGGCGCTCGGCATCGATTATCGCGTCGTCGAGCTGGAGCCGATGCACACCGCGGTGGAAGCGGCGTTGGGCATCACAGAAGGCATCGCGGCGGAAAACATCCAGGCGCGGCTGCGTGCGCTCATCCTGATGAGCTTCACCAATCGGGAGGGCGGCATGCTGCTGAATACCAGCAACAAGACCGAGCTCGCGTTGGGCTACGCCACCCTCTATGGTGACATGGCAGGCGCACTGTGCCCGCTCGCCGACCTGACTAAGCTCCAAGTGCTCGACCTGGCCCGGTGGATCAACGCTGCACGCGGCGAGGTGATCCCGGCCTTCACTCTGGAACGCGCACCCACCGCGGAACTGCGCGCCGATCAGGTCGATCCGTTCGACTATGCTGAAGCCGCCCCCGCCCTGGAAGCGCTGATCAGGGCCAACCAGAGCAGCGGTGCCCTGCGCCGGTCGGAGCACAAGCGCTGGCAGATGGGCGTCATCCTTAAGGTAAGTGATAAAGCCTTCGGCACCGGGCGTATGATGCCTATCACGCGGCGGTGAAGCCCTCGTAAGCTTCAGCTTCAACCATTACGACAAAACCCCGCACCGGGGCATCATCTATAGCTATTTTATGCCAACCTTAGAGCAGGTTTAGATCAGAAGTTTATACTTTCCAACGAACATAAATCGTTGGAGAGAGTATTCGCATGAAGAAGTTTGTAGTACTACTGTTGATTCCGGTACTGGTACTGGCGCTGGTTGCCTGTGAACCTGGTGAAGCCACAGAAGACGTACCGGCTGACACCGAAGTCCCCGAAGATGATGAGCTCTTCGAGGACGAGCCTGCCGATGATGAATTCACCGAAGATGAAGGGCTGACCGACGACGACGAGATGCTCGATGCTGAGGCCGTCAATGATGCGCTTGTCAGCAGCGTGCTCGGTACGCGGCTGTGGCTGCGGGATACGGACGAAGCCGACAATGTCGAGACGGTGCGCATTGAAGACATCCTCTTTGACCAGGATGGCACCATCGAATACATCGTGATCGATACCGGCGGGCTGTTCGACGACACACGGCGATCAGTGGCTGTTGAGCCGGGTATCATCGGCTTCACAAGCCCGGAGGGCGACCGGCAGATAACCTATCTGGCGGAATACCCTGACCTGGAAACTGCCCCCGAATTCGATGTGGCCGGTGCCGGGGAGGGCCCGACGGTGGCCGATGATGTGGAAGCGGAGTTCGCTGGTCTGCTGCGCGCTAACATCTACCAGGACTTTGTGGTCCGCAACAACGCCGATGAAGGCGTTGGCAATGTCGAGAACCTGATAGCGGACTTCGAGACGAACGAGATCACCCATGCCATTGTTGAGGTGGGCGGCTTCCTGGATATCGGTGACACGGAGGTTGTGGTGCCGTGGGATTCGTTCACCTGGGATGCTGAGAACGAGACGTTCATCCTGCCGGTGAGCCGGGATGTCATCGAAAACGCACCTGTATTTGACGACACCGAGTGGACCAATGGTGCGCCTGGTGCTGACTGGGACGCCGAACACACCGCCTATTGGGACGATGTGGAATACGAAGACGTCGGCGCAATGGATGACGACGACGCCATGGCCAATGGCGACGTCACAGCGGTTGCCCGGGCGAGCGAACTCCTGGGTACGCGCTTCCGTCTGCCGGATGCCGATGCCACCTTTAACGTGGACACAGTCCAGGTGGAAGACATCCTCTTCAGCGCGGACGGTGCCATCCAGTACGTGGTGATCGACACCGGCGGCATTTTCGATTTCGACTCCGGAGTCGTGGCGGTCGGCCAGGAACGCATCGAGTTCACCACGGTTGAAGGTGAGCGCCTGCTGACTTACATCCCTACCTACACTGAGCTGGATACCGAACTGGCGTTTGACCTCACAGCGATTGGGCCCGGCGTGGCCATTGACGAGGACAACCCCGCCATGGCGGAGTTCGCCAGTCTGCTGCGCGCCAGCCAGTATCAGGACTTTGTGGTCAACAATGAGGAGGGCGACAACATCGGCAATGCCGACGACCTGCTCATCGACATCAACCAGGCACAGGTGATCTACTCAATCGTGGATGTCGGCGGTTTCCTCGGGATCAACGAGAACGAGATCGCGGTGCCGTGGAGCATGTTCACCTGGGACCCCGAACAGGACATGTTCATACTGCCTGTTGAGCAGACCGTCCTTGAAGCCGCTCCTGTCTTCGATGATGATGAGTGGGCCGAGGGTCCGCCTGCCGCTGGGTGGGATGACGAGTACGCCACATATTGGGACGATCTGGACACAGAATAACAACCGCTGATCCATGAGGGCATCGCCTGGAAGGCGGTGCCTTTTATGTTTCATGTACCAGGGTACAGTCCAGCCTATCGATCAGACCTGCCAGGTCGGCTGTGGGGTCAGCCTCCCTTTTCAGATCATCCAGCAGAGATGCAGCCCGCACCCGGTAGTCTTCCTCGGTTGCGCGGTGGCCAACGACGGTCGCCAACACCTCCGCGGCCAGTGCCTCTGCGCCCACATTGACCAGCAGTTCGCCCATGTAACACAGGCCCGTCATCAGATCCACATAGAAGCTGCCGGCATGCAGTGAGCGCACCCCGGCCATCAGGAGACGGCAGGCGTGTTCCGCATGGCCGAGCAGGGCATGGGCAGACCCCTGGTTCAACAGGGCCATACCCCGCATCCGTGGGCTGCCGAGACGCTCTGCCGCCGTCTGCACCTGCGTGAAGTACGTCAGCGCGCGCCCCGGTTCGCCGGCTTTGAGGTACAGTTCGCCGATATTGCTCAGCGTATAGGCCATGCCGGTGTGATCATTGAGTGACTGGCTGAGGGCCAGACTTTCTTCATAGTGAGCGGCTGCCTGCTCGATGTTGCCCAGCCGGTAGTAGATCGTGCCGAGGTTGTTGGCAGTAGTTGCCAGCCGGATGTTGTCACCCGCGGCCCGGGATGCTTCCAGCGCTTCCTGGTAGATGGCGAGAGCGGCTTCGTGGTTCGATTCATGAGCGTGGATATTGCCGAGAATATCCAACGCATGGGAAAGGCCGCGCACATCATCCAGCGTGCGATAGATGTGCGCCGCTTCCTGCACATCGGAGAGCGCAACCGGCCGGCTGCCGTTGTTGACGATCGCCAGCTGCGCTGTGACGCACAGCCCATCCGCCAACAGACGCTGGTCGCCTGCCTGCCGGGCGCAGGCCACACCTTCCAGAGCGACCTCCCAGGCGAGCGCGTGTTCGCCCCGCCGGTAGTGAATGCGCGTCATGCCCAACAGCGCCAGCGCGTGCGACCAGTTCAACCGGTCGCCGCGAGCCAACACCTGCCTGAAGTGCGTCTCGGCGGCGGGGGCGTCGCGCAGGGTCACCAGCATGATGCCGCTGTAAGCATGCAGCGCCGCCCGCAGATCCGGGGGCAGATCACGGTGGGCAAGGGCCGCAGCCAGCAGATTAACCCCTTCGCGATGCCAGCTGCGCAGCCGGTGGTAGCGAACCAGCCCCGGCAGCATGCTCGCCAGTTTGTGCGCATCACACCGGGCTGTGGACCACTGCCAGGCATGCCGGATGTTGTCCCAGTCACGGGCGAGGCGGCCGGCTGCCGAACGCGGATCGCTGCCTGCCAGGGCACCGGCCTCTGCCGCGAGGCGGCTGGCGTAGTGATCTGCATGCCGGTCGCGGACCGCCTCTTCACCGGTCAGGTGTTCGGCGGCGTACTGCCTCAACAACGGATGTAGATCATAGCGGCCGGGTGCCGCCAGCCGGACCAGAGACTTGTTCAGCAGGCCCAGCACCACCTGATCGGTAGCGTCCGCCACGGCATGTGCCGCCGCCCGGCTGAACGATCCGCTGAATACGGAAAGCCGGGCCAGCGTGACCTGCTGCGCATATGGCAGCAGCCGCAGCGAGTGCTCAAAGTTGGCGCGCAGACTGCGCTGGCGGGGCGATACATCCGGGTAGGCGGCAGCCAGCGAGTCCAGGTCATGGGCGATGGCTGCGGCAATATCTTCCAGGCTGCGGGCCCATGCCGCCGCCGCGGCCAACTCCAGGCCCAACGGATGACCTTCGACCAGCTGGCAGATCCGCATAAGAGGCGCGGCTGACTCGGGCGTCACCGTGAAGGACGGGTTGGCCCGCTGCACGGCGCGGATCAGCAGCCGGGGTGCATCGTAGTCACGCAGGGCAGCAGCATCTGAAGGGGGCTCGTCGGGGTAGGCGAGGCCCTCCACCGGATGGATCTGCTCCTGCATCAGGCCCAGACGAGCCCGTGAGGTTACGAGCAGGGTCAGAGCAGGTGCCTCACGCAGCAGGGTCTCAAACAGATCGGTATGGTCGGTCAGGTGTTCGGCATTGTCCAGAACCAGCAGCACATCGCGTGAACGCAGGTGGCCCACCAGGTTGTCAAACGAATCGCCATGGGGCCCGTGTGGCATGTCGACGGCAGCGCAGAGTGCTTCAATAAGGGCGTCGCGATCAGCCGTGCCCACCAGCGACGCGAAGAACACACCATCAGCAAAGAGGCCCACCTGCTGCCGGGCAGCGGCGAGAGCCAGCCGCGTCTTGCCGATGCCGCCCGGTCCGAAGAGAGTGAGCAGACGGCAGTGGGGAGCGGCCAGCCGCGCATTGATAGTTTCCAGATCAGCCGTGCGACCGATGAAAGGCGTTTCCTCCGGGGGGAGGTTGTTGGGCGGCGGTGCTGTCTGCGGTGGGAATGGTTGGCCAGCCGCGGCGTGCCGTCTGATCTCGTTGTAGAGTGCGGTGGTATCCGGCATGGGGTCCACCCCGAGATGTTCGCTCAGCAGGCGGCGGCAGGCAGCATATTGCTCCAGGGCGGCACTCCATTGGCCGTTGACCGCCATCAGCCGCATCAGCTGGATGTGACCGTACTCCTCCCATGGTGCAAGCTGCACAATGCGGGCTGCGCTCCGCTGGGCTGCCGGGTAGTCGCCGCGGCGTTCGTAGACTCCGAGCAGGGCTTCCAACGCCTCGATGGCCTGCCGGTTGAGCATCTCGCGGCGCAGGCTGACCCATTCATCAAAGGTCAGGCTGTCAAGGGGGTCCATCTGTGCCAGGAAGGGCCCACGGTAGAGGTCAACGGCCTGCTGCACCGCTTCGATGGAAAGCCGCATCCCTTGAATTGACTCGATGCCCTGCTGAAAGGCGGTCACATCCACCCAGTGCTCACTGCCCCGGTTGAACTGCACGGATCCGCGCTCCACCAACAGATAAGGCGGACCGGCGGCGCGATCCCCGATGGCCTTGCGCAGCCCGGAAAGGGCCTGTCGCAGGCTGTGCAGCGCGTTGGATGGATCACTGTCCGGCCAGAGCATCGCGGCGAGCTGGTCGCGCGGATGCGGACGGTCGGCTTCCAACATGAGGTAGACCAGCAGGGCCCGCCCTCTATCGGAAAGGCGCGCGGTGACCGGCTCCCCGCCCAGCCGAGCGTCAAATTGATCAAAGGTGTAGAGTTGCAGCATTGGCTCGCCCTGCCCAAATAGGTGCGTGTCTATTGTGGCGGGTTTTGGGTTTTGCGCAACCTTGACGGTTCTTTGACGGTCGCCGGGTAGGCTGTGGACAAATGTTTACCAGTTGGGAAGGCCATCATGAAGTACCGCGCGTATCTGCTGCGCATCTGGAAGGAAGGGCGTGACGCCCAGCCCGTATGGCGGGCCTCGCTGGAGGATGCCGCCACACGGGAGCACATGCTCTTCGGCAGCATTGAAGCGCTGTGTGCGCATCTGCTGCGTGAGGCTCATGACGACCCGCCCACCACCGACGAGGGAAGGACAACACAGTGAAGACGAAACTGACTCTTAT
The DNA here is from genome assembly GCA_010092885.1 of Chloroflexota bacterium. Classification (GTDB taxonomy): domain Bacteria; phylum Chloroflexota; class Anaerolineae; order Aggregatilineales; family UBA3940; genus TC-195. The sequence continues at coordinate 7,695 of JAADYX010000015.1, forward strand.
GCTCCTGGTGCTGGCTGCCCTGGCCTGCGGCCCGCTGACCAGTGCTCTGCCCAGTGAACAAGACATCGAGGACGTGGTTGAACAGGCCGTGGAAACCACCGAGGCCGGCGTGCAGCCCGTTGAAGAAGAACCGACCGCGCCGCCGGAGCCCACCGCGACCGAAGCGCCAGCGGCTGAGCCGATCCGGCAGTGGGGCAGTGCTGCCACTGCCAGCACGCAATACGGCAGCGACTCATGGAGTGCCGCACAGGCCACCGGCGCGCCGGATACACATCCTGAGTGCGGCGACATCACTACAGCGTGGGCGTCGGCGTATTCCGACACGATAGACACGCTGGAGGTCAGCTACGGGGTCCCAGTGTTCGCCACCGAGGTGAACATCTACCAGACGTATAATCCGAACTCCGTGGTAAGTGTCGAACTGCTGGACACGACCGGCACCTACCATGAGATCTACAGCAGCGAGCCCGCGGAGGCCGACTGCCCGCTGATCCAGACGATCAACGTGGAGCAGACCCCCTACGAAACGGTGGCCGTGCGCGTGACGGTGGACCAATCCGTGATCGGCTCATGGAACGAGATCGATGCCATCGAGCTGGTCGGCATCCCCGTTGACGGATCCGCGCCGCAGCCGGAAGCCAGCACCGATGACGAAGAAGCACCCGCCGAGCCGGTTGACTTTGACACGCCAGAGAACTTCCTGTGGCGGCAGGGTGGTCCGGCAGGCATTGACGACGACCAGTTCGCCTTCCTGGGTGGGATGGATGTGGGCCCGGACGGCCTGGTCTACCTCTCAGATAACATCCACGGCGTCTACGTCTACGATGCGGGGGGCAACCAGGTCACCGTGATCGACCATCCGGACGTGAACAATGCGGCGGACGTGAAGTACAACCCGGTCAACGACCGGATCTACGTGGCGGCGTGGGGCAGCGACAGCGTGGTGGTCTTCACCGCGGAAGGCGAGTACGTCACCACCTTCGGCGGTGCGGGCAACGGACCGGGCCAGTTCGGCACATTTTCACCGCAGTCGCTGGCCATCCATCCGGACGGACGGGTGTTCGTGCTCGATGAGGGCGAAACCGACGCCGAAGAAGACTTCGTGCGGGTGCAGGTCTTTGATGCGGAGGGCACCTTCCTCAGCGAGTTCCCCATCACGGAGAGTCCCTTCAGCGCGACCGCTATGGACTTCAGCGCGGATGGCACGCTGCATGTGCTCGGGTTTGTGGGCGGCTTCATCCTCCAGCTGGATGAGAGCGGAAACGAGGTCGGGCGCATCGGCGAGGATGCCCTGGACTTCACCGGGCCGCAGAGCCTGCATATCGCGCCGAACGGCCATATCTACGTGGCGGTGTGGACTCCCGCCAGCGTGATCGAGCTTGATGCGGCGGGCACGCAGCTGGCCACCTATGGCGTGGAATTCGACCCGGATGATGACGACTGGCCTCCCGGCGCGCTGGTCCAGCCGAGCGGTGCGGCCGCTGCCCCAGACGGGTCGCGGATCTACGTGGTGGATCGCAGCGGGGACTTTGCCTATCTGAATGCGTACGGCGTGGAGTAAACCCCACAGGAACCAAAAACGGGCCGCCCATCCGATGGGGTGGCCCGTTTGCCTTGCTGGCCAAAGGCTAGCAAACGATGTCAACCACCTTGCGGCACTTGTCAGCGCAGTCATGTGAGCCGTCGGGGCGGGTCTCACACACGGTAAAGCACACATATTCGGCGAAATACTGGCAGGCCTCCCCCTCACCGTGACGCGAGGACTCAGCGATGGCCTGCAGGTCATTGGGGCTGTCTCTTATACAAATCTGCCGCTGCCGACG
>JAADYX010000166.1 GCA_010092885.1 Chloroflexota bacterium
AGCAGCAGTAGCAGCGGTGGCGGCGACAGCAACATGGCGCAGCTGCGCCAGCGTCGCGAAGCCGTGCATGGCGCAGTACGTGGTGGCGGCCCCGGCCTGTCTGAGATCAAGGACAAGGTCCAGCGGCGGCTGCTTGAAGATCTGGGCCCGGGTGAGACCTTCGATATGTCTCGCTCTGAAGAACTGCGTGGCCGTATCGATGAGCTGTTTAACACCATTCTGCAGGAAGATGGCATTGTGCTCGCCCGTAATGAGCGGCGCCGCCTTCACGAACAGATTGTGGCTGAACTGCTCGGCTTCGGGCCGCTGGAACCGCTGCTTGAAGACCCCGACATCTCCGAGATCATGACCATCGGTCCGGAGAAGATCTATGTCGAGAAAAAGGGCCGCCTGACAGAGGTGCCGGTACACTTCGAGAGCGAAGAGCACTTGCGGCGCATTATTGACCGCATCGTCGCGCCCTTGGGTCGCCGCATCGACGAGTCTTCACCAACCGTTGACGCCCGTCTTCCTGACGGCTCACGTGTCAATGCAGTTATCCCGCCCATCTCGATTGACGGTTCTGCACTGACCATCCGTAAGTTCAGTAAGGTGCCGCTCACCGTCCAGAACATTATTGATTTCGGCAGTAGCACCGTTGAGCAGATGGAATTCCTGCGTGCGTGCGTTATTGCAGGGTTCAACGTTGTCGTTTCGGGTGGTACGGGTTCCGGTAAAACGACGCTGTTGAACATCCTTTCCGGCTTCATTCCCGAAGAAGATCGCATTGTCACCATTGAGAACGCCGCTGAGCTCCAGTTGAGGCAGCCGCATGTGGTTCGCCTTGAAAGCCGCCCGCCCAACATTGAGGGCAAGGGCGAGATCACTATTCGTGACCTGGTCATCAACTCCCTGCGTATGCGCCCGGACCGCATTGTGGTCGGTGAGGTGCGCGGCGGTGAGGCCCTCGACCTTATCCAGGCGATGAACACCGGACACGATGGCTCTATGGGAACCGCCCACAGTAACAGCCCGCGTGATACGCTTGCGCGCCTGGAAACAATGTGCCTGATGGCCGGTATGGACCTGCCCGTACGTGCTATTCGCGAGCAGATCTCGTCAGCTGTGCATATGATCGTCCACCAGGACCGCATGCGTGATGGCTCGCGAAAGATCGTCAAGATCTCGGAGATCCAGGGTATGGAAGGTGATGTCATCACGATGGCAGATATCTTCGAATTCCAGCAGACTGGTATGGATGGCGAACGCATTGTGGGCCGGATCCGCCCCACAGGCCTGAGGCCAAAGAATATTGACAAGATCATTGATGCTGGCATTCAGCTGCCACCCTCCATCTTTGGGATTGGCCGCTAGCATTGTTGATAGGGGGAGTGCCCGCTTCAAAGGCGAAACCGGGCACTCCGATATGGGGGAGAGAGTTTCATGTCACCTGATCAGATAATCGCAATTGTAACAACTCTGTTCAGTTCAGCGCTGAGTGTAGGGCTGTGCTGTGTGCTTCCTATCGGTCTGGTGGCCGGAGGCGTCTTTCTGATCTCGCGCCGCAGTCGCGGGGATGATTTGGACGACCGTCTGAGCAGCATCAGCCTTGAAAGCGACTGGGCCCCGGGTCCGTCTGACGGGTCCGACGAGGACGGCGGGCAATCCTTACGCGAGCAGATCCTCGAAACCCTTGACAACCGCATATCAGACGAAGGTGCCGGCGGTAGAGTCCGGGCGTCGCTGCGTAAGGCGAACCTCAAGCTGACCGTCATCGAATACTACATGCTGCACATTGTTCTGGGCGTGGGCTTGGGGTTTGTCGGGTTGGTGGCGTTTGGCCCCATCCAGGGTGGTATTCTGTTCCTGCTTGGGCTGGTTGTGCCGCGGATCTACGTTTCCATCCGGCAGAATCAGCGTCTCAATAAGTTCAATGATCAGCTTTCTGACATCCTCAACTTGTGGGTTAACGCGCTGCGTGCCGGTTTCAGCGTGCCGCAGGCCATGGATGCTGTCGCACGAGAGGCTCCCTCACCAGCGGGTGAGGAATTCAAGCGCGTTGTTGCCGAGATGTCTATCGGCGTGCCCATGGAAACCGCTCTGAACAACATGCTCAGCCGTATCGAAAGCGAAGACCTTGACCTGGTTTTCACGGCGGTCAACATCCAGCGCGAGGTTGGTGGTAATCTGGCTGAGATCCTGGAGACGATCAGCCACACTATTCGGGAACGTGTGAAGATCAAGGGCGAGATTCGAGTTCTCACCTCACAGGGGCGCATTACTGGCATGGTGATTGGCTTGATCCCGGTTTTGCTGTCGATTTTCCTGGTATTCGTCAACCCGGACTACATGCTCCAGCTGTTCCAGGGGTCACCGGTCGGTGCTGATCTGCCTCTACCAGGTGTGAGCATCCCATGTGGTTGGCCGCTCGTGGGTCTTGGTCTTACGTCAATGGCTATTGGCCTCGCAATCATCCGTCGTATCGTCGATATTGAGGTTTAAAATACCGGGAGGTCACATCTGATGGGAAACATTATTCTGATTGGTATTCTGGCAGTTGTTCTTCTGACTGCCGTTGGGTTAATTGCAGTTTCCATTGCACGCAACAATGAGACCGACCCGTTGGAGTCCCGGCTGGCTGACTATGCGTCAGAACAGACACCGAGCGCCAACCTCGAAGATATCGAGATGTCGGTGCCGTTTTCCGAGCGTGTACTGATCCCGATCTTCAAGGCCATTGCCAACTTCACCCAAAGCCTTACACCGGAAGAAGCGCTCCAGAATACCGAGAAACAGCTTGTCCTGGCTGGTAACCCCGGTAACCTGACACCGCAGGTGGTGTGGGGCATGCGATTTGTGGCTGGTGGTGCACTTCTGTTTGTGATGCTGTTCGTGATGGTTGTTGCCGGTTGGTTCCAATCACGCGCAGCAGTGGCGGTGCTCATCGTTTTGGGCAGCGCTGTGTTCGGGTTCTTTATGCCCATCCTTTGGATCAAGAGCAAGATCGACCGCCGTCAGCAGGAGATCATCAAATCCCTTCCTGACGCTCTGGATCTGATGTCCATCTGTGTCGAGGCTGGTCTTGGTTTTGACCAGGCCATGCAGCGCGTTTATGACAAGTGGGACAATGAGCTCGGGCTTGCATTTGGCCGGGTTGTGCGTGAGATTCAGTTCGGGCGTACCCGCCGTGAAGCCATGCGCAACCTCGCTGAGAGTGTCGATGTGCCGGATATGACAACCTTCGCGGGTGCGATTATTCAGGCTGACCAGCTCGGTGTCAGCATCTCCAAGGTGTTGAAGATCCAGTCCGACCAGATGCGTGTCAAGCGGCGGCAGCGCGCACAGGAAAAGGCGCAGCAGGCCCCGGTTAAGATGATGATCCCGATGGTGCTGTTCATCTTTCCCAGCATCTATATCGTACTGCTGGGCCCTGCAGGCGTGCAGCTGGCCAAACAGTTCCTAGGTTGGTAGAAAGCGTTAACATCCCATGGCCCCGGGTGGACGCCATCCGGGGCCATATGATTCGGGTGCGATGGTGCTGCAATCCCTCCTTGATCTGATATTCCCGCCGCGCTGCGTCGTCACCGGGCGACCTGGCTCCGTGCTGCATCCCGATGTGGTCGTCGGCTTTGCGGCTGTGGGCACCTGCGCCCAATGCGATCAAGAGGGGCGGGTTCTCTGCCAGCTGTGCTATGGGGCTGAGCCTGCCTTTGAGTGGGTCCACAGCGGCTTTCTCTACGAGGGCGATTTGCGTGCCGCGATTCACGCACTCAAGTATAAGAATCGCCGCGATGCTGCCCGACCTCTGGCCAGTACCCTGAGCAAACCGTCCCTGCCGCAGGATGCTGTCCTGGTAGCCGTCCCGCTTGCGGCAGGTCGCCTGGCGGACCGGGGTTACAATCAGGCCTATCTGCTGGCGCAGGAGCTTGCAACCAGATGGGCGCTGCCGCTTCTCCCGCCTGAAGCACTCGCACGGGTTCGCGAGACCGACACACAGGTCGGTTTGGACAGGCAGCAGCGGCGGGCCAACCTTCACGAGGCATTCACTGCGGACGCTGCCCTCGTTGCGGGCAAACCGGCTGTACTGGTAGACGACGTCTGCACGACAGGTGCTACGCTTGATGTCTGCGCACATGCCCTGCGCAAGGCAGGAGCTTCTGCCGTTTTTGCGGTGACACTTGCACGTACCCCCTGAGCAAGCAATCACATACAATAGTAAAAAGGAGTTGCGCTGTGGAAATCGACATCTATGGGCGAAACCTCAATGTGAACCCTAAGCTGAGAGCTTACGTGGAACGCAAGATGGAAAAGCTCGACCGCTACATGCCTGACATTCAGGAGGTGCGGGTTGACCTTGCCGTGGAGAACAGCCGCAGCGATCCAGAACATACCCAGATCGCGCAGGTGACCCTGCGCCACTCTCGCGGCACCATTCTCCGTGCTGAAGAACGCACATCCGACCTGTACGCGTCGGTTGACGGTGTTGTGGACAAGCTCTACCGGCAGATCGAAAAGTACAAAGGGCGCCGCCGCCGCTGAACTGCCGACGAACAGGACCTTTTCGCAGCTTATGAGACGGCGGTCGCGCTGCCCGATGAGGACCTACAGATAGGCAAGATCGCGCGCCGCAAGACGTTCGAGCTACTGCCGATGACCGAAGAGGAGGCCATCGAACAGATGGAACTGCTCGGGCATGACTTCTTCATCTTTCTACATGGGGAAACAGGGCAGGTCAACGTGCTGTACCGCCGCAATGACAAGAACTACGGCGTGATCGTTCCGCTGTTCAACTGACAAGAAAAAACGGGGGATGGGTCTGTGTGGCCCGTCCCCCGTCTGGCTCTCACCAGCCTTGTATATATTCGGCCCATTCGGCCCGCCTTTCCAACACCCAGGCAAACCGGTACTCCGCTGACGGGCTCGGCTCGCCAGGCTGTGATAGCAGCTTCATGCCCGCTTCTTCGGGCGTGCGACCGCCCTTGCGACGGTTACAGCTCGCACAGGCGGTGACCAGATTCTCCCAGCTGTGACCGCCGCCGCGATGCCGCGGCTGCACGTGGTCGATGGTCAGGTCGGACTTTTTGCCACAGTACTGACAGCTGTACGCGTCACGCCGGAAGATCTCGCGTTTCGTCAGCTTGACCCGCGGGCGCGGACGATGCACCATCCGGGAGAGTCGCACAATCGAGGGCGCCGGCAATGACAGGGACACACTGCTGATCGAGCCGTCCCCGTGTACGATCATCTCCGCCTTGCCCGTCATCATCAGGCCGATGGCACGTTTCATGGAGCACACATTCAGTGGCTCATAGTTGGCATTCAGAACCAACACAGGCTCATTGATTGAGTACATACGAGTCACTCCTGGTGTTCCGCCAGACTGAGCCGGAACCTATGGGCTGGTCCGCTGTGCGGCCAACCGCTGCTGCCTCAAACACCGGAAGCATCAGGGCCCCCAGCTGTAACCGATATAGGTGTCCAGCAGTGTGCTTGTGCCGCTCACTGCTGCAGCAACCGGCTGCGCAACCAGAGGCCGCGCATTGGCGCCGCTTGCTTCCACAATCCACAGGGTGATAGTACTGTCTTCTTCCAACACAGAATATACCAGTTGGCTGCCATCCGGCGACCACACCGGGAAGCCCTTGGTGCGCTGACCGATCACGATGCTCCGCCGGTCGGATCCATCCACGTTAACCACAAACAGCTGGCCCTGCGAGTCCACACCCGCAAGGCGGCCGCCATCCGGTGAGGGACGCCCCACCGCCGGAAGCAGCCCCACAACCTCGCCTGACTGGCTGATCAGCCGGTTGCCGGCGATGATCTGACTGTCTGCCCACCCCGGTGCCCGGATGCCTGAGTCCGGTGAGAACGCAGGCGTCAGGTTGCTGATCTGGCCCGTTTCCGGGTCGATGATGCACACGTCACGCTGGCCGAAGGGCGTGCACTCCGCTGTGATCAATCCCGTCGGGTTCCAGGCCAGCGGCCCGAGGCCCATCGCCGCATCTGTGATCGGTGTTGGGCTGCTGCCGTCCGCATTGGCGATGAACAACTCACCGTCGCGGACATAGCCAATGCGCCGGAAATCTGGTGACCAAACCGGGTACAGGCCCTCAACCGGCAGACGCAACAGGCTGCCCTCGACCGCATCAACCCGATAGATGCCCGTCTGCAGGCAGGTGGGGCAGCCGAGTTCATGGGCGGCGAACAGCACCGCATCGGTGACCGGCTGCGACCCGGCCGGCGGTTCAACGAAGTCGAGCTGGTCCTGTTCACGGATGGGTTCAGCTACGGCGGCAGGGGCTCTCAAAAAGGCATGCCCCCACCGGACGCCACCGTCCTCACTGGAAAGGCGCGTCAGCCGGGTGACCTCGCCGCTCTCGATGGCAAGCGTAAACAGATCTAGATGGCCGCTGCCGCTGTCTGCCGCGTAAAGGATGCGGCTCCCGTCCGGTGACCAGGCCGGAACTTGATTCCAGACGTCATCCTCTGTCACGCGGCGGATATCGCTGCCATCGAGCGCCATCGTGTAGATCTCAGATCCAGCGATCACTTCGCGGTCTGATTCGAAGGCGATACGGGCGCCGTTTGTTGCAACGGTAGGGAATGCGTTGTACGCGCCGTTGTCGTATGTCAGCCGCGCGATGGACGATCCGTCTGCCTGCATCACATAGATCTCGGCTCCCCGGGTCACGCCCGCGGGCATGTCCCTGTCAGACATAAACACGATGCGGTTGTCGGGTGTCCAGCTGGGGGCCATCTCGACCGTATCCGCCTGCGCGGTGAGATTGGTCAGGTCGCTGCCGTCAGGGCGGATGGTGCAGATATCGGTGCCCTGTTCACAGGTGAAGGCGATCAGTGTGGCCTCCGGCGACCAGCGCGGATGCAGTCCATCGCCCGCGAGGATCTGGGTGGTTTGCCCGGTGGTGATATCTGTGATGTAAAGCCCCGTGCTGACCTGGGCCCGCGACCCTTGCAGCACAGCATACACAATGCGCCTGCCGTCCGGCGCAGCATCCGGCCAGGCGGAAAGCGTCCCCTGCACCGGCAGCCGTTTGACCAGCGAGCCGTCGCTAGAAGCGAAGAAAATGCCCGTCCCTTCACCGCGAGACGAGCCAAAAACAATGCTCATTGGAGTTTGGGGGGGCGCAGTGGGCAGCGCCGCGATCCCCGCTGTTGGCTGCGGCCCGGTGGGTAGGGTCTCACTTATCGTTGGGTTGGGGGTGGTTTCGGGCAGCAGAGTAGGCTGCCCCGGTGGGGCAGAAGCAGCGCATGCGACCAGTGTCGCTGCTGAAATGAGCGCAGCACATGGTCGATTCATCTGATTAAGCCCTATGTCGAAATACAAACATAACGGTAAGAAGTATACCGGTTTTGCAAAGGTGGGGCAACCGTCCTGCCTTCAGCCCGCGGGCACACTGATCGCTTCGCTGCGCAGCCGGTCCAGCACGGTCAGCAGACTGCGCTGCCAGCTGCCGTCACCGTTGCGCGGTAGCCATACTGCTGTCCGGCTGACGCGCACATTGTGCCCCAGCCGCTCCTGCAGTGCGCGCCTGTCCACGAAGGCCAGGCCGGGTATCTTGATGCTCACCTGTTCGCCCTCGTTAAGCACCGCATCGACCCGTGCGGCCAGAGCGTGTCGCTTGACGCGCAGCTGGTATAACAGATTCTGTACAGCGGGCGGCGGTTCCCCAAACCGGTCGGCCAGTTCCGCGGCGAATTCCTGCAGCGACTCCTCATCGCTCAGGTCGGCCATGCGCCGGTACAGCTGGACTCGCAGCGCCATATCCGGGATGTAATCCGTCGGGATGTACGTGGGGATCGGCAGCTCAATCGTGACAACTTCGCGCGGTGCTTCTTCAATGACCTCCTCGTCCATATCGCGTTGGTCGCGCAGACGGCGTACAGCATCGGCGAGCATGCGTGTATAGAGATTGAACCCGACCGCGGTGATATGCCCTGACTGCCGCGCACCGAGAATGTCGCCCGCCCCGCGGATCTCCAGGTCACGCATCGCGATGTTGAAGCCGGACCCCAACCCGGTGTGCTCGGCGATGGTCTGCAGGCGGGCGCGCGCTTCGTCGGGCAGGGTGTTGAGCTCCGGATGGAAGAAGTATGCGTAGGCCCGCATGGCGCTGCGCCCCACCCGCCCGCGCAGCTGGTACAGCTGCGACAGCCCGAACCGGTCCGCCCGGTCCACAATCAGCGTGTTGGCGTTGGGGATATCGAGCCCAGCCTCGATGATGGTGGTGGTGACCAGCACATCGATCTCGCCAGAAGCGAAGCGGTCCATCACATCTTCAAGCTCGTGCTCGTTCATCTGCCCGTGCCCCACAGCCGCGCGCACACCGGGCACCAGCTTCTCCAATCGTTCCCTCTCGGAGTGGATGGTCCGCACGCGGTTGTGCACATAGAAGACCTGGCCACCTCGGTCCATCTCCCTGAGGATCGCCTGCCGGATGAGGTCGTTGTCTTTGCGGCCTACGTGCGTCACGACGGGCAGCCGGTCCTCCGGGGCGGTCGTGATCATGCTGATGTCACGCACACCGGTGAGGCTCATGTACAGCGTCCGCGGGATCGGTGTGGCCGTCAGTGTCAGCACGTCGACTTCGGTGCGCATCTGCTTGAGCCGCTCCTTATGGGTCACCCCGAAGCGCTGTTCCTCGTCGATGATCAGCAGGCCCAAATCGTGGAACTCCACGTCTTTGCCCAGCAGCCGGTGGGTGCCGATCACAATATCCACGCCGCCCGCAACCAGCCCAGCGATGACCTCGGCCTGTTCCGCGCGCGTCCGGAAGCGCGACAGCAGCTCCACGTTGGCCGGGAAGGGTGCCAAGCGCTGCGTAAACGTCTCATAATGCTGTTGGGCCAGCACCGTCGTGGGGACCAGCATCGCGACCTGCTTGCCGTCCATGATCGCCTTGAACGCCGCACGCAGCGCGACTTCCGTTTTGCCGTAGCCCACATCCCCGCAGATCAGGCGATCCATGGGTTGGTACTGCTCCATGTCCGCCTTGACCTCATTGATTGCCCGCATCTGGTCGGCTGTCTCCACATAGGGGAAGGACGCTTCCAGTTCGAGCTGCCAGGGCGTATCCGGGTTGAAGGCGTACCCCTGCACCGACTCACGCGCGGCATACAGATCCAGCAGATCCTCGGCGATGGCTTCCACCGCTTCGCGCGTCTGGTTCTTTACGCGGTTCCAGTCCTGTGTGCCCAGGCGTGAGAGGCTGGGCGGGCTGTCATCCGGGCCGACATACCGGTTCAGCCGGTCGGCCTGATGGATCGGTACGTACAGGATGTCCCCGCCCTCGAAGCTCACCAGCAGGAATTCGCGTTCGTTGCCGTCAAGGGTGCGCTTGTTGAGCCCCTCAAAGCGCCCGATGCCGTATTCTGTGTGAACGACGTAGTCGCCCTCCGCCAGATCGGCGAAGAACGCTTCCGGCGCGACGGCTCGCCGCTGCGGACGGCGGCGCGGCTCGGGCCGCTTCCACCCGAAGATCTCCGAGTCGGCGTACAGGCGGATGCCGCCATCCATGATCCAGCCTTCACGCAGCGCCCCCTGCACAAAGACGGGCTCGCCGGTGGGGATCTCATCGTCCAGATCATCATGGACGGGCACACGCGGCCCCAAGCGCCGCTCTGACCACAGTTCGGCCAGCCGTGTTGCCTGCCGTGAGACGATCACCTGCCGCGTGGCCGGGTCGGATGATTGCGTCGCGAAGTCATCAAGGGCCAGCTTTAACTGCCCGGCAAAGCGCGGCCCCGGCTGGAAAGCATCTCCCAGCGGATGCGACTCCTCGACCGGACCCCCCAGCTGTACGTGGGCACGGGCGGTCAGGTCGTCGGCCAGCTGTGCCCACGTCACGAGTGGAAGCGGCATCTCCGGCGGAATGTCGCCTGCAGCCTCCGCGTTGGCGCGCAGATCGAGCGCCTGCTCTTCCAGATCGGCTATGGTTACCGCCAGATCCTGCCAGTCGTCGACCAACAGCAGCGCCTCCTCCGGGATGTAGTCCACCAGGCTGTAGACCTCGTCGAGCATCCAGGGCAGGTAGAATTCAAGGGTCGGGAAGCTGCCGCCATTTTCCAGCGCCAGTCGTTCGTCCGCGCGGGTCTCGTCCACCGAATTATCGAACCAGCCGGCCAGCTGCTCAGCGATGGCCGGCCCCGTGCCCGGCAGCGCCTCCCGCCCCGGTGTGATGATCACGTGCTCGACGGGGTCCATACTGCGCTGGCTGGCCGGGTCAAATGTACGCAGCGACTCGATCTCGTCGCCCCACAGCTCGATGCGCACCGGTGCCAGCCCCGCCACCGGGTACACATCGATGATGCCGCCGCGCCGCGAGTACGTGCCCGGCTGCGTGACCAGTGTGGCAGGTGCGTAGCCCATATCCAGCCATTGGCGCAGCAGCCCGGAGGTGCCGCTTGAAGGCAGCTGCCCCCCACGCCGGAGAATCATGGTGCGGCTCTGAAGCATCTGCGGGCCGAGGGTGCGCTGCATCAGTGCCCGGGCGGAGGTGACCACAACGGTCTGGCTGCTGCCGCCCGTCGCCAGCGCTGAGAGCACCTGCAGGCGCGCGCGGATCGTCTCGTCGCTCCATGGGGCGCGCTCGTAGAACAGCGGCGATGGCTCGGCGAAGCTGAGCACCTGCAGTGACGGATCCCAGGCGATAAGCTGCTCGGCGATGTTGTACGCCGAATCAACCCGTGCCGTGACGATCACGGTGGGGTGGGGCGTGTCGGCAGCAAGCGCCGCTGCGATGACGGGCCGCGCTGCCTGGATCAACCCGAATGAGGGGCTGGTCGGCAGCGCCGGCAGGGCGTCCTGGTAGCGATCACTCCGGCGAACAACGTCCAGCAGTCCAGCAAGGTTCATAGAGAATCCCGGTAATAGATTGATGCGTTTAGAGGGTAATGGGCCCGTTGTGGCGGCTCATGGCCAGCTCGATGCCTTCGGTCAGCCAGCTTTCGATGGCATCGGCGGCGCGCTCCCGGACTTCCTTAAACAGGGCGATCTCATCGCCTTTGAAGTCCTGCAGCACATAGGCAGCCGGATCCATCTTGCCCGGGGGCCGCCCGATCCCGATCCGCAGCCGGGCGAACTCCTCTGTGCCCAGGTGGCGGATGATGTCCTTGATGCCGTTGAGGCCGCCCGATCCGCCGCTGGGGCGCATGCGCAGCGTGCCCGCCTCCAGATCGAGATGATCACCCACCACCAGCAGATTGGCCGGGTCCAGCTTGTAGAATCGCACTAGGGCGCCGACCGGCCCACCGCTCTTGTTCGTGTAGGTTTGGGGTTTGGC
>JAADYX010000167.1 GCA_010092885.1 Chloroflexota bacterium
AGCGGGCGCACACGCGGCTCCATCAGGATACCGAGCGCAGCAGGGCCTCCCATTGAGTGAGCACCGCTTCACGCTCGAAGGGGGCGGCCCGACCCTTGCCCGCCGCAGAGAGGCGAGCGGCCAGATCCTCATCGCGCAGCAGCCTGCGCACGGCACCAGCCATCGCGGGCGGATCGGCGGCCAGCAGCCCCGCTCCAGCGAGCAGATCCGGCAGGCCGCCGTGGGCCGTCGAGACGACGCATAAGCCGCTGGCCAGCGCCTCGACCACGCTCACCGGCAGGTTGTCGACCGTGCTCGTATTCAGGAAGACATCCGCTGCGTCCAGCCGCGCGGGGATGGCCTCCGGGGGCAGACCGCCCGCGAGCGTGATGTGCTCGCCCAGACCAGCCGCCGCGATGGTGCGCCGCAGGCGGGCGCGCGTGCCGTCCTTGTCCGGCCCGATGAGTGTCAGGTGCACAGCGGGTTCGTGCGGGCGCAGCAGGCGCACCACCTCCACCGCGGCCCCCGGCGCATACAGGCGATGCAGCGCCCGCACCCACACCAGCCGCGGGCGGACGCCGTCGCGCTGCCGGTGCCGGAACCCCGCGCCCAGCGGGTTGGGGATCACGATCGGGTCGAAGGGCGGCATCGGGGCTGGGGCGGTGATCGCGGCGGCGCGGGCCAGCACCCGCTCCACCGGGAGGCGTTCTGCCAGCTCCGGCAGGCCGCCGCCGTGCAGCGTCAGCACGATGGGTTTGCCCAGCGCCGCCAGCAGATGCACGCTCAGCGCTGCCCACCCGAACGCCGCCCCGCTGAACACATCCACCTGCGCGATCCGGTAGCGGTCGCGGGCACGCCAGGCGGTCAGCAGCATATCGACCGTCCGCCGGATCCGCCCTGTGCTGCCGGACGCGGTGATCACCCGCCAGCCGCGCTCACGCAGGCCCCCGGCGAGCGTGGCGCACACCGGGCGGTAGGCCGCCGTGCTGGCGAATCCGCTGCTGAGCATCAGGAGAGAATCGCCCACAGCATCCCGGTATAGGCTTCATAGGTGAAGCGCTCCGCCATCTGCGCCGCCCGCCCCGACTCAGCCTGCCAGCGCGCGGCATCATAGGCGCGCACCGCCGCCGCGAACCCGTCGATATCCCCGTAGGGCAGGCAGATGCCCACCCCGTCGAGGGTGTGCGGCACCGCACCGGTATCGCTGACCACCGGCACCACGCCGAAGGCCATCGCCTCGGCGAGCACCTTCGGCCAGCCTTCCGACCGGCTGGGCAGCAGCAGGAGGTGTGCCCGCGCATACAGCCGGTCCAGATCAGCACGGGGGAGCTCCCCATGGAAGGTCACCCGCGCCCCGATGCCGAGGTTGGCGGCGTGGGCCTGCCAGTGCGCCAAGTCGCCGCCGCCCGCCACATCGAGCAGCGCGCCATCCAACCGGGCGAGCACGGCCAGCGCCCGACCGATGCCCTTTTCCGGCGTGAGCCGGCCCGCATACAGCACGCGCACCGGCGGCTCGAAGGTCCGCCCCGCGGCGATGTGGCGGGCAGTGGCCAGTTCGGCGGTGCTCAGGCATGGATTGGGCAGCGTGTGCACGTGCGGCAGGCAGCTCGGGCTGTTGGTGGTGACCACCGCCCGCCGCCGGATCCGCAGCCATACCCGCTGGATCCGCGTGGCGAGCGGTTCGCCGGGGTAGCCCGCCCAGCTGCCCGCGTACTTGATCCACGCGCGACCGCCGGTCACCGCCAGCGCCACCAAGCTGATCGCCGCCGGGCAGCGGATGTGCAGCATGCCGGCGCGGCGCGCCTCCCGCCGGATGGTCCGCGCCCACCCGGGGATCCGGGCGAGCACAGCGAGCTTGTCGCGGAGACGGTCGCCGCCCGCCGGTTCCACTGGGATATAGGTGAGGGGCGTGCTGTAGGGCCGCGCGGAGGGCGGCGGCGGATCGGGGTGCAGGGGCGCGATGTGCACTGCCGCGCCCAACGCATCGAGCTCACGCACGGTCGGGCCGTACCCCACGATCTCGCCCGCGGCGGTGCGGTAGTGCGGCGTATGGGAGATCACGGTGAGTGGTGGTTTGATCGCCAGGTCCAGACTGTCTGCTCTGTCATAAGCCCGATTGTACGGGCTGCGGGTCAGACCGCAAGCCGCAGGCCTTGAACACCCGTGTGCACGTTTGTGTATCCGGTTTGTTCGGTATTGACCGAATGAACCGGATGCTGTACACTACGGGCCACACAGAAAGGAGTCGCATGGAGCCACAGGAGAAGTTCGTCGAGGATTTCGGCCTGTTCTTCGAGGCGCAGAACCTCAACCGGACGGCGGGTCGCATCTTCGGGTGGCTGCTCATCTGCACGCCAGCCGAGCAAACACTCGACGATTTGACCGACGCCCTACAGATGGCCAAAAGCACCGTAAGCACCTCCGCCCGCTTCCTCGATGAGGTCGGCATGGTGGAACGGGTGAGCAAGCCCGGCATCCGCAAGGACTTCTACCGGATCCGCCCGGGCTTTTGGGAGCAGGCGCTGAAGGGCGCGATGAGCCAGTTCGCCGGGTTCAAGCAGTTTGCCGAACGCGGCATGGATCTCGTGGCGGATGACGCCGCGCCGGAGCAGGTCAGGGTGTTGAAAGAAATGCACAGTGTATACAGCTTCTTCTCTCGGGAGTTCCCGGCTTTGCTGGAACAGTGGGAGAGAGAACACCGGGAGGCACTGAACGATGAGAGTTAGACTGTTGAGCGTTGGGTCACGCGGGGATATTCAACCGTTTGTTGCGCTGGGCGTGGGCCTGCAGGCGCGCGGGCACGATGTCCGCGTGGTGGCGCCGGAGAACTTCGCGGGGTTCGTACAGGAGCACGGGCTGGATTTCGGCGCGATCACGGTTGACTATCAGGCGATGGCCGAATCCGATGAGGTGAAGGCCGTGATGACCAACCCGCTCAAGGCCATCCCCCACATGCGGCAGACCTTCCTGCCGGTGCTCAGGACGGTGATGGCGGACTCGTGGCAGCACACGCAGGATGCCGACGCCCTCGTCTACCATCCGAAGGTGCTGGCCGGGCTGCACATCGCGGAGAAGCTGGGCGTCCCGCCGTTTTTGACCCTGATGATCCCGGGCTTCTTCCCAACGTCCGCGTTCGCCAACCCGCTGACGCCCAACGTGCCGGGCTTCATGAACAGGGCATCCCATGGTGCGACCGGACCGGCGGCCACGCTGCCGTTCAAGGGGATCATCAACGACTTCCGCACGGAAACGCTCGGCCTGCGCAAGATCGGCGGCACAATCGATGAGACGC
>JAADYX010000168.1 GCA_010092885.1 Chloroflexota bacterium
CCGCCGTGTAAAGCAGATTGCGCTGAAGCAGCATATAGTATTGGGTGATGACAGGCATGACGACCACCGGATATTCGCTGCCCTGCGAACGGTGCACACTGATCGCGTAAGCGTGCATTAGTTCTGAGGTTTCGCTCCAGTCATATTCCACGGGTTGGCGGCCATCCTCAAAGTTGACCATCAACATTTTCTCATTGAAGTCGATAGTCGCTATCCGGCCAATGTCTCCGTTGAAGACCTCTTTATCATAATTGTTGCGGGTCTGGATCACCTTATCGCCCACACGGTAAACCCGGTCACCGAGCCGGGTTTCGGCGGTTTGCCCGCGGCGGTTGAGCGCCTGCTGCAGCCGATCATTCATTGCCGTAATACCTGCCGGTCCTCGGTACATGGGGATGAGCACCTGCACATCGTCCAGCGGGTCAAACCCAAAGCGCTGCGGAATGCGGTTGGCAACCACATCCACAATGAGATCAGCCGCCCGTTCAGCATCGTCATCAATCTTGAAGTGAAACAGATTGCCATCCCCGTCGGAGGCGGGCTCCAATGGCAGCCCGGCGTTGATCCGGTGCGCGTTCTCAATGATCGTGCTGCCTTTGCCCTGCCGGAAGATCACGTTAAGGCGGGTAATGGGAACGTGGCCGCTGGCAGTCAGGTCACGCAGTACATCGCCTGCGCCCACACTGGGTAGCTGATCCGAGTCGCCGACCAAGAGAAGATGGCTGCGCGGGTCAAGCGCACGTGTGAGGGCATTGGCGAGAATGATATCCAGCATTGAGGCCTCGTCCACGATGACCATATCGTAGTTCAAGGGGTTGGTATCATCGTAGGCAAACCCGCCCTGCGCAGAAAAACCAAGCAGCCGGTGAATCGTGCTGGCTGGTTCACCTGTGGCTTCGCTGAGGCGCTTGGCAGCACGGCCTGTCGGCGACGCCAGAGCAAACGTAAACCCACCGTGGCGGAGCACGTCAATCAGTGTGCGCAGCGTAGTGGTTTTCCCCGTTCCCGGTCCACCCGTCAGGATGCTGACTTTGTTGACCACCGCCGCTTTTACGGCGGCCTGCTGCTGATCCGTCAGGCTGATATCGTTCCAGGCGGCGATACGCTCGATCTCTGCTTCCAAGCCGAGCTGACGGATATCCTGCAGACGCGAGCCGCTGTGGTTGAACAGACGCCGGATTCGGTTGGCTGTGCCGACTTCTGAGGCGTAATACATCGGCAGATAAATGGCGCGGATCCCCTCGCCCTCCTCGCCGGGCAGGATATCAACAGTGACCAGTTCCTCACGGATGGCGCGCTCAACAGCCGCAATCACCATATCATAGTCCACTTCGAGCAGTTCAACTGCCTGTTCGATGAGCGTATTTTCGGGCAAGAACACATGCCCTTCCCCAAGGGCACGCTCCAACGTGTATTCAACGCCAGCCTTGATGCGGTTGGGGTGATCGTAAGACAGGCCCATGCTCCGGGCGAAGGCGTCGGCGATCTTGAAGCCAATACCATACACATCCCGTTGGAGACGGTAGGGGTCATCTTCAATCACAGCGATGGTGTCACTGCCGTACTGCTGCGCGACACGAATGGCGAGCGAAGTCGGCAGCCCATTCCCTTCCAGAAAGAGCATCAGCTCCTGTTCGTCTTTCTGTGACTGCCACCCGCGGATGATCGTCTTCACACGATATGCTCCGATACCGGGCACCTCATAGAGACGCTCAGGTTCAAAGTCGAGTACGCGCAGCGTATCGTCCCCAAAGTGATCGACTATCGCAGAGGCTGTGGTTTTGCCCACCCCCTTGATCTTCGAAGCGAGGTAGCGGGCTATTGCTTCCGGGCTGGTAGGTAGGCTTCGTGTGGCGCTGACTGCACTGAACTGCTTGCCAAATTCTGAATGCACAATCCATGAGCCGCTGAGTTCAAGCAGCTCGCCAACGGCTATCTGGCCGATCTTGCCGACCACAGTTACCAGCCCCTCTGAATTGACAGCATCAAGATGAAAGGCGGGTGGTGGAGCCGATGGCTTTATGCGGAGAACCGTATACCCTGTTTCCTCATTGTAGAACGTAATGCGCCGAACAGCGCCTTCAAGTACATCGTCGCTCATGGTGCTTCGTCTTCGAGCTCGGCAAGTAGATCCTGAAGGTCGTCAATGCGCAGGGCGGCATCAGCCGCAAAGGGGAAGCCGTACACATTGTCCCAGAAGAGTACCCACTCAAAATCGCGGATGGCGGCTTCGTATTCCTCAAGCTCTTCGAGAATCAGCCCGCGCCGGTAGTGGCGGGCCCCAGTCTCTTCAAGGGCGAGAGCATCTTCGATCGCTTGCAGGGCGTCTTCTGGTTCGCCTTCCTCTAACAGGGCAACAGCGCGTGCTTCAGCCAGTGCGGCGCTCTGTGCGGCGGAGAGTTCGGTAGAGAGCGTATTGTCGGCGAGTTCCAGCACCGTCTCAGTCTGGCCGCTCTCAGCCAGTGTGGTGATGTAGTCAACCAGTACATCTAACTGCTCGGAGGTCGCTTCCACAGGGTCAATGCCGAGCAGCTCAAAGTACGTGGCGTAATCCGAGACCGCATCCTCGTAGCGCCCGAGTTCACTGAGTGTACGGGCTCGACCCAGCCGTGCCTGTGGATTGTCCGGCTCAGCGCGCACGGCTCCATTGAAATCGACAAGAGCCAGATCGTACTCGGCACGGTCGGCATAGTAGGTCCCCCGCCCGATGCGTGCCCGAAACAGATCCTCATCCAGTTGAAAGGCACGCTGGTACGCAAACAGCGCGTCATCGAAGCGACCGACCTGCTGGTAGGCTTCAGCCAGCAGGGTCCACCCCAGGGCGCTGGAAGGGTAGACATTGTACAGATAATCCTCCAGACCGACGAGAGCCGTCTGTACAAGCCCGAGTTCAAGCCGGGACTCGGCCAGGGTGATGTTGACTTCCTCGGAGCTTGGGTCAATATAGTAACCCAGGCGGCTGAGCGCGACAGCACGCTCGATGTCCTCGCGCACAAGGTTGAGCCGGGCCTCAGTCGTGATGAGCCTGACATCATAGGTGTAGCGGTCCAAGCCGCGGGCTTCGAAGAGCTCAATGGCCGCCGAATCAGGATCGCCCTGGCGTAAGAAGAGTTCAGCCTGTTGGATATAGGCTTCAAGCAGCAGAGGGTCACGCTGTTGAGCCTCCTCATTGGCAGCACGCGCCTGTTCAAAGCGACCCTGTTGCGCGTAGGCCAACCCTAAAGCCGCGTGCAGCGGTGCAAACCCCGGATAGAGATCCAACCCCTCCTGAAGGACCTCAACAGCTTCTTCGGTCTCACCGAGGGCTAACAGGGTGCGCCCTTCGATGTAATAGAGGTCTTCCGGCGTTTCGCCCGCTTCGCGCGCTTCGGCGATCCGGTCAAGCGCCATCTCATAATCGGCGCGGTAAAAGGCGTTGATGGCCCCGGTCAGTGGACTGGAGCCGTGGGGTGTGGCGACATACGGTGAGGTGGGCGTGATCCCAAAAGCGAGATCACCCCGTGGAGCCGCCCCGAGGGTAACAGTTGGTTCAGGCGTCAGGGAGAGGGACTCAGGGATAGGTGTGCGTGTTGGGCGCGGCGTGACCGTTGGTGTCGGCGTGTCGGTGATGGTCGGCGGGATGGGGGTCGGCTGAGCGGCTATCTCGGCGCGTTCCTGAGCGGCACCGATGGCGTTGATCAACACGATGACAGCTACTACGAGAACAACTGCGCCAACCCCAGCCGCAATGTAAATCGGGTTCACCTTGAGC
>JAADYX010000169.1 GCA_010092885.1 Chloroflexota bacterium
TGGATCCGGGGATGGCCTTCGGGACAGGGACTCATCCGACGACGCAGCTGTGCCTGCGTGCCTGTGAGTGGTTCTGCCGCCCGGCGACTACCATGCTGGATCTGGGCAGCGGCTCGGGCATTCTGGCGATTGCCGCGGCACGTCTCGGATGCATGCGTGTGTTGGCGCGCGAGATCGATCCGGTGGCGGTTGAAGCCGCACAGGCGAATGTCGAGCGCAACGGGGTCAGCGATGTGGTGACGGTGCAGCGCGGCGGGCTGGAAGGGTTGGTTACTTCGGCACGCCACTTCGATATCGGCATGGCGAACCTCACCGCGAAGATCATCCTCAACCTGGTGCCACAGGGCCTCCAACATGTGATCTGGCCTGGGGGGCGGTTCGTGTTCAGCGGCATCATCAACGAGCAGGCCGCCGATGTTATAGACGCCTTGGACGGCATCGGGCTGGCGTTGGAAGGGCAGCGCACGTTGGGCGATTGGGTCATGTTGATCACACGGCGGAGGATCCCGTGAGGCGAAAGCCAGCCACCCCACGGGCGATGGACCGCCTGCTGGCGGAGCTGGACATCCTGCCACCCGGGCGCACTACCTACGAGCTGGTCAGCGAGTGGGCCGCCAAGCATGTATGGCGCGTGCTGGCCGATGGCGAGTGCTGGGCGTTCATCCGCTATTTGCTCGGCCCCGCTTCTGAATACCCGGATCGGTGGCGTCACCTGCGCCTGAGCGAACACCTCTATGATGCACGTGTTGGGCCGCGCATTTTGGGTGTCACGCCGGAAAGCGAGGCACTCGATGGCCGGGCCGCTATCGTGGAGGCCTGCCTGCGCCCCATCGAACGCGACCGGCTGGAAAGGCGCAACGCGGAAGCCATCGGTTTGTTCACCCGCCTGCACGGCTATATTCCCTTGCACACGGAGCTTTCACGCAACCTGACTGAAGCGGATCGTGCCGGGGTAAGCACCGTAGGCGAGATGTTCGCCGAAACGCATGAACGCTGGTTTGATGCCGTGGTCGAGCGCTGGTTGGGCTTCGGGCTCGGTCAGATCAACGATCTGGCTCAGGTTGTCGGTGACCTGCTCAATGAATTGGAAGCCCTTGAACCGCTCACCCCCAAAATCGAGATCGTCGTGCCCTGCCACAACGATCCCAACCACGGCAACTTCATGCTGAACCGGCAGGGTGCCCTGCGCCTTATCGACTTTGAGACGCTCGCGCTCAACAATCCTGTGGCTGATATCGGCGTGTATCTGACCTGGTATGTGGATCGTGACCAACACGTCGATCTGCTGCGCGACTATCCGCTGGCCGACGCCGATGTCATGCTTGCCCGGATGAAAGTCTGGGTGCCCCTACGCTACCTGAACATCGCCGCCCACTGGGCCGCCCGCCTGACACGCGCTGATGATGCGGAAGGGTGGGAGTTCGCCGTGCTTTCAATCGACGAATGGCTGACCGGCGCGTGCGAGCTCATCTATGATGGGTATGTGCTCGACGAACACCGCGCCGTTTTGGATGCTGTCCGCGACTCGCTGCTGGAACGCAGCCCTGAGTAGCCGCTCAGTCTTCCTCGCGGGCCTCGTCGATCAACTCTAACAGTTCCCGCCACTCATCGATGAACAGATGCAGGGTCACGGCCCCCAACTCGATATTGTAGATCCGCTCGCCGTCGGCGTCCTCGCCCGTCAGAATGGCGTACCGTTCTGTCTCAGCAAGTACCGTAAGGGGGGCTTCGTCATCGAAGTCTTCGTCTGCCATGTGGTTTTTCCTTTCTTAAGGGGTCAAATGCGCAGGCCGCGCTCGTAAAGCCGCAGCGGTTCGTCCCAGGTTTGCTCCCAGGCGAAGCTCTTCAACTGGCGTTCCAGGCCGATGCTCAGCGGCATCTTCCACACGAAGTGCGTCTTGCCACGCTGATGCGCCAGTACACGCAGTGTTTCCAGCATGGTGCGCAGTGTGGTGTCGTCGGGCGCATCCAGATAACTGATGTACAGGGCATTGGCGTACTGCTCCGGCGGATCCAGCCGGATTACGACCACGCCGTGCAGTTTGTCGAACTGCCGCCAGCCGAGCAGCTGCATGGTCGGGCTGTTGAGGTAGTCAGCGAGCCGGGTGTCCGTGATGAAATCCAGGACGTTTTGCGTCTCAATAAACCGGTTGATGCGATGCAGCGGCGAATTCTGCAAGTACCGGTACACCATCTGGGCTGAGTGGGGCGGCAGGCGCAGCAGCGGCCCTGTCTCCCCGGGTGCGGCCTTGGCGCGCATCCGCGTGTAGCTGATGATATTGCGGAAGCCCACACTGCGCACCGCAGAGATGAAATGCTCGCTGCTGTCAAAGCTGGCCGTCCGCAGGATGCCTGCCCCATGCTCTTTGAAGATCGCCAGCGCGGAGTCCGTCAGCAGCTGCTCAAAGCCGTGGCCTTTCGCCTGCGGCAGGATAACAGGGCCATCCAACCACCAGGATGCTGTGCCAAAGGCCGAGGCAACCGCGAATCCGGCCACGAGACCCCTCTCTTCCGCCATAATCGGGAAGGAGGAACTCGCATCATCCACCCAATAGTCCCACTGATCGCGGGTGATGCGTCCCTCATCATAGGGCGTGCTCTGCTTGATGATGGTCTGGGCAGTCTCCCAATCCTCTGAGATACCTGGGCGTACAGTCGCCATGGGGTTTCCTTAGCTACCTCTCTGCGAGAGGCGTGAATCTGATCCGGTTTAGACAGCCTCGGTCGGTTCTGCTGGCTCGCTGAACGGATTGCGGTCCATCAGCCTGGCGCGGATGTACTTGCCAATGAGCTCCAACGATGAGATCGTCGGTGCCGCCAGCACCAGCCCTAACAGCCCGGCCAACGCCCAGCCTACCAACAGACCAATGATCACCACCACCGGATGGAGGCGGTCACGGTCACCGATAAGGGCGGGGATCAGCACGCGCGTGTCCAGCTGCGTGTAGGCCAGCGACGCGACCACCACAATCACCATAAACACGGTGTTGCTGACCGCCAGGACATCCGAACCTTCAATACCAGCGATAATCACCGCCGCAGCCAGCCAGATCACATGGCCAATCGTCGGGATGAATTCCAGCACACCGGCCAGGATGCCCATCAACAAGGGCCGGGGGAGCCCGATTGCCGCGCTCAGGGCGGTCACAATCGTTCCCACCAGGATGGCCAGCAGCAGGTTCGACCGGAAAAACGTCGCCCACACGTTGTCTATCTGTGCCAGCAGCAGTTCAATATCGCCGCGTGTGTCATCCGGAATGAGGTCCTCAACGGCTGCGATGAAACGGTCCCCATCGCGCGTCATGTAGAAGCCGATGATCAGCGTGATGACGATAAGCAGCACCACCTGCGCCGCATTGAGAACCAGGTTAACCGCGTTGCCAGCCAGATCACGCACGACCTCAATCAGCGTGTTGATCACCTGCTGCACGACCTGCTCGGTCACGAACTGCACACCAAACAGCTCAAACGTCTGCTCAGGGCTGATGCTGTTGACCTGCTCAAGCAGCGCCAGGATCTCGTCACGCACTAATACCACCTGCTCAGAGATCACGGGCAGCAGCGCGAGCACAATCGGGATGATGATCGCCAGCAGCAGCAGGTAGAGAATGGCGGTCGCAGGCCGGTGGGGCAGGGCGGTGCTGTATTTGATGAAGCGTGCATAGGGATAAAAGATGTAGCCGATAATGACACCGATGATGATCGGCGGCAGCACCGCTCGCGCTGCGTACAAAAGCAGACAGAACAGCACGAACACGATAACGCCGACGACGAGCTTAAACCGAGAACTCCAAGACGGGCTTTCCATAATATGGATTGTAGCCTACGTTGTGTCGGGCTACAATTGGCATGGTGAAGAAAGGAGCAGCCATGATCCGAGTGGCCTATGTAGAAGACGAGCCCGCTATCGCTGAACTGCTGCGCAGCGGGTTAGACCTGTTTGGGATGGAAGTCAACCCGATTTATGGTGATGGCAATGAGGCCTACAATGCCATTATTGGCGGCGATCCGCTGATCGCCGAGTGCGATGTGCTCATCATTGACATCCGGCTGCCGGGCGGCATGACCGGCCTTGAGCTCGGGGCCAAACTGCGTGAGGCGGGCGAGGCGCGCCCCATCCTCATTGTGAGTGCATACCAGCCGCCTGCGCGCAGCGAGCTGGAAGCGATCAACGCGCACTTCATGCCCAAGCCTTTTGATTTTGCGGGCATTGTCCAGAAGATTCAGAACCTGCTCGGCTGAAAGGCACACGGGCGGTAGGCAGCACCGGCGGAAGAGGCAGGCCCCTCCGCCGGTTTTGTGTGCCTGTCAATCCTGGAACATGGCACCCACACTGATGCCCTGGTGCGCCCGCCGGATGACCTCGCCCAGCAGATCGGCCACACTCAGCACCGTCATGTTCGGCAGCAGAGTGGCCGGCTCGTGCTCAATGGTGTTGGTGAAGATGTACTCATCCACCCGATCACCGATAGCCGCCAGCCGTTCCAAGGCCGGGCCGCTGAACACCGGATGCGTGAACGCCACGGAAATCCGCCGTGCACCCGCCTCATCCAGCAGTTCGATGGCACGGTAGACCGAACCTCCGGTATC
This sequence comes from Chloroflexota bacterium, assembly GCA_010092885.1. Taxonomy (GTDB): domain Bacteria; phylum Chloroflexota; class Anaerolineae; order Aggregatilineales; family UBA3940; genus TC-195. The sequence continues at coordinate 4,591 of JAADYX010000169.1, forward strand.
CACCTCGTCATCCACCAGCAGGATGTCGCGGCCTTTCACATCGCCAACAATGGCCATGGCCGTTGCCACCGCGCCTGTGCGCTTCTTCTCCACAAACGCGACGGGCGTCCCCAGAGCATGTGCCCAGTTACGCCCGCCTTTGGCAAACCCGAGATCAACCGTGCACACCGTCAGGTTGCTCAGCTCATGGGTCCGCATGACGTAGTCACTCATCATGTGGAACGCCGAGAGCACATCCCCGGGGATGCTGAAGAACCCCTGTATCTGTAGGGCGTGCAGGTCAATGGTGATGTAGCGGTCGGCCCCTGCCACCTGGATCATATCGGCCAGCAGGCGGGCCGTGATCGGCGTACGTGGCAGGTCTTTCTTGTCCGTCCGCGTGTAGGACATATACGGGATCACGGCTGTGATGCGCCCCGCTGAGTCGCGGCGCACCGCGTCCAGTGTGATCAACAGCTCCATGATGTTGTCGTTGACGGGCCGGTCCATCGTCTGGATCAGATAGACATCCTGCCCGCGCGTGCTTTCCCCCAGCTGAACGAAGGTGTTGTCATTGGCAAACTTGTAGATCTCCCTATCCAGCAGGGTGACCGGAATGCCGCAGGCGGTGGTCAGGTAGTCGGCGATCTCCTCGGCAAGCGTCTCGCAGGCGGTGCCCGCCAGCAGCTTGATATCACCATACATACCCGGTACACGCATTATCGCCCCCTCTCCTCTTGAAACGATCTAAGGTGACCGCAGCCAGTCGGCCAGTAGTGAGTCAGCAGCGGCGTGAGGCGTCATATCGCGGTTTGCGATATGGGCCACCGCCGCGCTCACGCGTTCTACACCGATAGTCGCGATCAGGCGTGATAATAGCGTTTCCTGCAGCAGCATTTCCAATTCTGTTGCAGCCCGCGCCTGCTCACGAAAGGCCAACTCGCCGGAGGCGTCCAGGTGTGCCCGGTGCGCGTCCAGCGTTTCGATCAATGCCGGAACGCCTTCGCCGGTGAGCGCGTTCGTCTGCCGGATGGGTACCCGCCAGCCCGTGCCCTCCTGCACCTGCGGCACGGTGACCTCGACCAGCCGTCCGTGGTGCATGGCTGCGGGCCGCTGGTCGCCCAGATCCAACATGGCCTGCAGGGCCCGAGCAGCATTCGCCGCGCGTGGATCGTCGGCCTTGTTGACGACCAGCACATCCGCGATCTCCAGGATGCCGGCCTTCATCGCCTGGATGTCGTCGCCGAGGCCCGGTGCTTCCACCACGATGGTGGTCTGCGCCAGCCGGGCGATCTCCGTCTCCGATTGGCCCGCGCCGACCGTCTCGACCAGGACCACATCGAAGCCCGCCCCGGCCAGCAGGATCGCCACGTCCGAGGTGGTGCGTGCCAACCCGCCCAGCCTGTCTCTTATACACATCT
>JAADYX010000170.1 GCA_010092885.1 Chloroflexota bacterium
CCTGCCCCACAACGATGCTGTCGGGGTCGGTCAGGTTGTTGGCAGCGATGATCGCCTGCGGGCTGACACCGTACAACGCCGCGATGCCCAACAGCGTATCGCCCGGCTCAACGATATGCACCCGCTCGCCGACAACGGTGGTCGGCTCAGCAGTGGGCCCCGTGCGCACGACTGCGGTCGGGGTCGGCGCTTCGGCAACACCCATCGCCTGGGCCTCAACGACAGGTTCGGCCTGGCCAGCGACTTCGGTGGGAATGCTGCATCCGGCCAGCAACAGGCCAACGGCAAAAAAGTGGAAAGGAATCCGCTCAGTCTGTAAGATTCCCGACAGAAAGCGCACACAATTCGGGAGTGTTATGGAATCATCGCGCAAGAATCCAATCATCCTGTTGGTGCTGATCCTTCTCTTTGCGTACGGTCTGCGCGTGATGGTACTGGCAAGTGCCGATATCAGCAACGATGAGGCGCTCACTTACCTGCGCGTCTTTAACTTCTTTGAGGTACAAACCCCCTGGACCCCCGTGCTGCGCCCGCGGCATCTGGTCCATACGCTGCTGCTGCAGGGCTGGCTGCCGTTTGCCGACCACGAGATGGCCATACGCTATCCATCGGTGCTGTTCGGTGTGCTTTCCATCGCGGTGGCCTACCAGGTCGGGCGCAAGCTGGACGGTGAGCGCGTGGGCCTGCTGGCCACAGTGATGCTCAGTGTGCTGCCCCTGCACGTGTATTACAGCCATTACCTCAAGCAGTACGCCATCCTGGCCTTCCTGGCGATGGTCGCGCTGTGGGCCCTGCTGACGGTCACGCGGGGGGGGTCAACGCATCGCCGCCTCGCCCTGATCGCCTATCCTGTCTCGGTGGTTTTGCTCACAAGCCTGCACATCTTCATGTCGGTCTGGATCGCGGTGCAGAGCCTCTACCTGATCATTGTGTGGTGGTTCAAGCGCGAGCGCGACCTGCTGGTGATGTGGATCGCTGCCCAAGCGGGGGTCTTCATGACGGCGATGGCCCTGCTCATCCCCGATCTGCTGCAGGAGGGCGGCACGCTGGAGAACTTCAAACGGCCTGAGCTGGCCGCCCTGCAGGAGTTCATCAACAGAGGGCTGGGCACCCAGAGCTTCTTTGGCGGGGACTTCAGCCCGGTGCCGGACCTGATCCTGTGGGGGGTGATGCTCGCCCTGCTGGCGGCGTTCGTCATCCCGCTGGTGCGCGAGCGTGAAACTGACCGCCTGGGGCGGGTCGCCCTACTGGTGGGGCTGGTGTTCATCCCGCCCCTGCTGTTCTTCTCGGTCTCACATGTGTGGCGTGCGATGTATGCCGTCCGGTATGTGGTGCTGAGCATCTGGACGCTCACGCTGCTGGCCAGCCTGGTGTTGGCGCGCTTCCGCTATGGATGGGCCAGCCTGATCGTGGCCGGGTATCTGATCGTGGCGTCGGTGTATAACGTCGGCCAGTACCATGTGGACAGCCGCGGCTATTCGCCTTACGAGCAGTGGCACGAACCGCTCACCTACCTACAGGAGCACATCCAGGAGGGCGACTACGTCGTCTGCCGCAAGACGGCGATCTGCACGTTGTATGGGCGCCATCTGGACTTCGCCTACGCGGTGGACAAAGACGCGATCAAGGACCAGATCAATTGGACGGATGCTGACGCACTGCACAGTGCGGTGCAGTCCAACGAACGGACCTGGGTCTTCTGGGCGCGTCGCTGGCGGCCCGGGCCGGAGCAACTGCTGGCCGAGCAGCCGGGTGTGGTGATGCTAGAACACGTCGAATACCCGTGGATGGACCTGTACCTGTATGCGTACGACGACTCAGCGACGGGCCCGTAGCGTTTTTAAAAGAACGTCATTTGGTCTATACTTGCGGCACAAGACGGAGTCAGGAGTCTGTGATGACAACCACACAACAAACCGGTGTATCAGCCAATAGCACGCCCCGCTTTAGTGTGCTGCGCATCGCCAGCATTGTGCTAGTGCTGGGTGCGCTGGGCATCAGCGCTTATCTGAGTTATGTGAAGGTCTTCAACGCGCCGATGGCGTGTGTGGCCAGCCCCGCCTTTGACTGCGGCACGGTCGCGGCGAGCAAGTACTCGATGTTCCTCGGGATCCCGATTGCGGTGTGGGGCCTGGGCGTGAACCTCGGGCTGCTGGGCATTCTGCTGTTGGAGGACCGGATCGCCTTGCTGCAGGAGTACGGCCTGATGCTGCTGTTCGGCATTCTGCTGTTTGGCACGCTGTACTCGATCTGGCTGATCGTGGTGCAGGCGGCCATTCTGGGTGCGTTCTGCCCGTGGTGTCTGGCGCACGAGGTGATCGTGTTCGCGCTGTTCGGGATCGCCATTGTGCGGCTCAGCCGGGATATGCAGCCTGCATAGTACCCTCTCGCTATCATGAGGGCGGGCCACTCGCCTGCCCTTTTGCTACAATCCCCGTAACGACAACAACCCAGGAGAACAAAGTATGCGCCGCCATCTGATCGCAGCCGCGGCCCTTTTTGTGATGACGGCCTGCGGGGGCGGAACCCCTGCTGAAGAGGCTATCGATACGCCCGCCGGAGAGTCGATCACCGTGGATGTGGAAACCATCGCCGAGGGGTTGACCGCGCCCACCGCGTTCGCCGCCCCTGATGACGGCACGGGGCGGCTGTTCATCGGCGAGCAGACCGGGGCCGTCAAAGTGATCGAGGATGGGGTGGTGCGCGCTGACCCCCTGCTCGATGTGAGCAGCGAACTGGTAGAGCTTGCCGCACAATACGACGAGCGCGGTTTGCTCGGGTTGGCGCTGCACCCGGATTTCGCGGAGAACGGACGCTTCTACATCTATTACAGCGCGCCGCTGGCGGCCGGTGCTCCGGCGGACTTTGACCATACGACCGTGCTGGCCGAATACAGCGCGCCGGACGGCCAAACGGCGGACCCGGGATCGGCCAATGTGCTGATGACGTTTGACCAGCCGTATGCCAATCACAATGGGGGGCAGCTGGCCTTTGGGCCGGATGGCATGCTGTACTTAGGCCTGGGCGACGGCGGCTCGGCGGGCGACCCCCTTAACAACGGCCAGAACGCCAAAACGCCGCTGGGCACCATCCTGCGGCTGGATGTGGACGGCGACTCACTTATCCCGGCGGACAACCCCTTCGGCACGGAGGTGTACGCTTACGGGCTGCGCAACCCGTACCGGTTCTCCTTTGATGAGGAGTTGGGTCTGCTGGCGGGGGATGTGGGCCAAAACGAATACGAGGAGGTCAACATCATCGAGGCTGGGGGCAACTACGGATGGGCCATCCGGGAGGCGACCCACTGCTATTCCCCGGAGGAGGACTGCCCGGCGACGGCTGAGAGCGGCGATCCGCTGCTGCCGCCCGTGATCGAGTACGACCATGACCTGGGCCTGTCGGTGATCGGGGGGTATGTGTACCGGGGTGAGGCGATCCCGGCGCTGCAGGGGCGGTATGTGTTCGGCGATTGGAGCCGGTCGTTCCTGCCGCCGCAGGGTCACGTGTTCGCGGCGGTGCCGGGCGGTGAGGACGGCCTGTGGGGCTTTGACCCGCTCATCTTCACCGGGACGGGCAGCGGCCAGCCGGGCCGTTACTACGTCACCGGGTTTGGCATGGATACCGCGGGCGAACTGTACATCCTCGCCGACAGCAACGTCGGGCCGACCGGCACCGGCGGCGCTGTGCTGAAGATCGTGCCTGCTGGGTAAAGCGCGCGGTTACACGGTTGATCAGAACACCACCAGTTCCGCGGGGGCTGGTGGTGTTTTTTTGTCAGGCGGGGCCCATCACGGTGAGCCGTCGTCCTCCTCGATGGGCACGTCGCTGATCGTTACGGGGATCAGGATGGGCTGCAGGAAGTTGCCATCGCGGCGGACGAGCACCAGCCGGATTGTATATGGGCCGGGGGGCAGGGCATCGGCGTTGAGGATCTCCAGCACACCATCGCTGACCTGCGCCTCGTGCGTTTCGCCAAAGGTGATCCACTCATTGGCGATGGTACCCTGGCTGATCTCCAGCTTGTAATACCACACGCGCTCAGGATCCCAGCGGGCGGTGCCGATGATCGGCGTGGGGCCGTAGATGGTGTCGCCGGGTTCGGGTGAGGTCACCTCATAGATCGCGCTGGCCTCAATGGGGAAGATCGTTTCGTCTTCCTCACCGGCATCGGTCAGCACCTCTTCCGGGCAGCCGACGCCCGGTTCGATGGGCACGCCGTTGGCGATGGCCCAGTTACGCGCGCGGATCGCGTCGATGGGGTCGGTGGGCGCGGCGATGAACACCTGCAGGCTTACCGCCTCGAAGGCGGCCCGCAGCGATGCTTGGGCGACTTCACAGTAGGCGGGGGCACTCGGGGCGGGCACATCCGCCAGGTCGATGCGCTCGCGCAGGTCGGCCTCCACGGCGGCGCGCTGCTCATCGTCCATGGGCAGCACGCCAATGGCCAGCAGACCGGGTTCCAGC
>JAADYX010000171.1 GCA_010092885.1 Chloroflexota bacterium
GTGTCATCTGGTCAGCGGAACTCACCCACCGGGGCCAGCAGATACGCGATGCGTTGCTGGCCCGTCGCCAGCGTCGCCGTGCCCGTCGTAGTCGCAAGCTGCGCTATCGCCCGGCCCGCTTCGACAACCGGCTGGCGGAACATCAGCAGTGGGCTGCTGGGCATCGACGCCGTGTCGCCGACACTCGACTGACTGCCGTTCTGACCGCAAAAAACACCGCCGGATGCAGTCACATCCGGCGGTGTGCGTTTAATCGATCAGCCGAGGAAGGCCTTGAGCCATTCGTTGTTCTCGACGAGCTGCGTGTTCTCGAGCCAGCGGTCCACGCCGAGGATGCGCCCCGCGCCGAACGCGCCCAGCCCGAACAACAGCGCGGCATATACAATGTGATCATCCACGACCCAGCCGTGTTCCAGCGGGAGGCCTTGCAGCAAGCCGCCCTGCAGCGCGGTCAGCCAGTAGAGGATCATCATCAGAGCCCCCCAGAACGCGCTGAAGCGCACTGCCGTGCCCGTGATCAGCGCAATACCGATGAGGATCTGCACCCAGATGTTGAGCTCATCAACCCAGGCCTGCCCGGCCAGCATCTCCCAGACGCCTGCCAGCGGATTGCCCGGCGGCACGGCGTTGGCGAGATATCCGGCGGCTGTCCAGCCTTCCGGCGCGAGCAGCTTCTCCAGCCCGGCCTGCAGGAAGATCCAGCCCATCACGATGCGCAGAATGAAAATGGCATAGGCGATCCAGCGCTGCGAATAGCGGAACCGGACCGTCTGCCCAAAGAGTGTGCCTTCGAATTCACGTGTTGCCATGGTGTAGGTCTCCAATCCCTATACGTCGGGTTTGACTATGGCGTAAAATACTTAGATGGGTGTCAGAATACCGGAAGAATCGTGTAGATCCGCACGCTGGCCTGTGAGCCAAGCGATCAGTAAAATAGACAAAAACCTCACAAAAGGAGATGCGCCATGCTGAAACGGCTCAAACTGTGGCTGATTGTGGGTCTGCTGGGTGCGGCTGCGGCTGTGTTCACACAGACGGTGCACGCGGCCATTGACTTCACCGTGGTGGTGGATAGTACGGGGAACACCGGTATCTATACCTCTGTTGCGTTGGATGCAGATGGCATTCCGGTCATCAGCTATTTCAACCAGAGCGATAACACCCTTAAGCTGGCGGACTGCCAGACACCCGCCTGCACCGAATTCGAAACGCGAACTGTACCCAACACCGGCTCTGTGACCGGCTATACATCCTTGGAACTGGACGCCTCAGGCCACCCGGTGATCACGTATTGGCGGAGTGGCAGCCTCGGACTGGCGGTGTGTGATGATCTGATTTGTGCCGCGCCCACGGTGCGTGTGGTGGATGATGCTGGCATTGTCGGCGCGAACAACGCCTTGGAACTCAACAGCGCGGGGAATCCGGTCATCGCCTATGAAAGCTCGAGTGTTCCCTACAAAGTCAAGCTGGCTATTTGCAGTGACCCAACCTGTGCAAGCCGGACCATTCGTGAGTTGGCCAGTGGGCCTGATCCATATTCGTTCATAGCGCTTGCGCTGGATGCGGCTGACAACGTGGTCGTCAGCTACTATGATACCGGCCTCGATGAACTACAGGTGGCCACTTGCAGTGACCCGGCCTGTACAACCCCCACCGTGACTACCGTCGACAGCAACGGCGATGTGGGCCTCTATACCTCGGTGGCCGTAACGCCGTACGGCACGCCCGCCATCAGTTACTACGACCGCACAGGCGAGAACCTCAAGCTGGCAGTGTGCGGCACCCCGACCTGCTCGCAGCGGTCGCTCTACGTTGTGGATGGCAGCGGCGATGTTGGCCGTGATACCTCGCTGACGCTGGATGCCACAGGCGCGCCCGTGATCGCTTATGCCGACACGACCAACAACGCGCTCAAACTGGCCACATGTGACAGCCTTTTCTGCAGCAACCCGACCATTCGCACGCTCGATGCAGGCAGCGATAACCGGCGCTTCATGTCGATTGTACTCGATGAGAAGGGCAGCCCTGTCATCAGCTATCATGACGATGACGGCGACAACCTTAACCTGTACCGGGCCTATACACCCATCGTGCCCAACAGCGACTTCGACGCGCCGCTGACGGCGTGGTCTCTGATCGCTAATGGGGGCGGCGACCGGCAGATCTGTCTGTTTGAGGGCTGTGGGGTGCTCCTGCGGGGCAGCGGCGGCACAGAGCTCATCCGGACTGTGCTCCCGGTTGAGACCCTGCCCGCTGCCAACTGGACGCTGACCTTAGCGCTGGGCGGCTACGAGCTTCCGGCGGGCGGAGCCATCGGGGCGCGGCTGGAGTTCCTACAGGGCGATGTACCGGTCGCGCAGTCGGACTGCCTCGTCACGCAGCGCGGCACGTTTGACACAACGACCATCACCTGTGCGGCAGCCACTGCCCCTGCCGACTACGATGCACTGCGCATCAGTGTGGGCTGGCAAGGTCTCGACACCGGGCTGTTGTTTCTGGATGCGGTTGATCTGAGCGTGACAAACTGAGCGGAGTAGGGGGAGGGGGCCCTCCCCCTTCATGATTCACTGTACTTCGTCGAAGGTCAGCAGCCAGTCCACCAGCGCGTCGATCTCCGCTTCGCTCAGCGATTCGGTGTAGGTGGCGGGCATGGCGTTGCTGTAGCCGGGCA
>JAADYX010000016.1 GCA_010092885.1 Chloroflexota bacterium
ATTGATGACGAGCTCAATTTTGAGACGCGCTCGGTGCTCGGTGTGCCCATGCGCATCAAGGAGCGGGTGGTGGGCGTGCTGGAGGTGATCAACAAGTTGGAGGGGCGCTTCAACGAGGCGGATGTGCGGCACACGACCATCCTGGCGTCACAGGCGGCAGTTGCCATAGAAAACGCCAAACTGATCGAGGACATTCAGCGCGCCAACCGCGATCTCCAGCAGCTCAACAAACTGAAGAGCGATTTTATCGCGATTGCGTCGCATGAGCTGCGCACCCCGTTAGGTGTGGTGTTGGGCTATGCCTCCTTCTTGCAGGAGGAGGCTGAGGGTGCCTCCAGCGACCATGTCAGCCGTCTGTTGGACAGCGCCATGCAGCTGCGCAACATCATCGAGGACATGACCAACCTGCGCTACGTGCAGCTGACCGACAGCGAGATCAACCTGGAGACGGTCGCCCTGGCCGACATCGTTGATGCGGCGGCCAACGATACGCAGGCGCTGGTCGATGCCAAGAACCAAACTCTGCTCGTCGACCACGGCGACCCGCAGACCATGGTGGAAGCCGACCATCATCTGGTGACAATGGCACTGACCAATGTGGTCAACAACGCGGTCAAGTTCACCGATCAGGGCGGTGTGATCCAGGTGAGTGTGGAACGGCGGCCGCGCTATATGCTGGTCAGCGTGCAGGACAACGGCATCGGCCTGGCACCGGAAGATACCTCGCGCATCTTTGACCAGTTCTACCAGGTCGAGGATCCGCTCACGCGGCGTCACAACGGCATCGGATTGGGCCTGGCCATCGCCCGCGCGATCATACAAAAGCACGGCGGGCGCATCTGGGCTGAGAGCCCCGGTCAGGGATATGGGTCAACCTTTTACATGACGATTCCACTTGCCCGTGAGGACTGATGCTGCTATTGTCCGTTCCATGCAGACAGGCACCTACCCGACACTCCGCCATCCATCACGTTATGTGTGGGACTTTTGGTACTGGTATGATGAGGTCGAAGGCCTCTTTCACCTCCTGTACCTGAACGCCCCACCGACGCTGGTCCCCAGCAACTCCCATCACCAGGTGGCGCGTGTGGGCTATGCGACCACGCCGGACTTCCGTTCCATCGAGTGGATCGACGACAACGTGATGCACGCCCGCCCCGACCATTGGGACAACACCTCGATCTGGTCGGGTGATGTGATCCGGGCAGCGGGTGGCTACGTTTTCTTCTATACCTCGCGTGATCGAAACGTTGACGACGGCTGGACCCAGAACATCGGCATTGCCTACTCCACGGACATGCTCCGCTGGGAGCGCGTGGACGGCTTCCGGCTGGAACCGGACGCCCGCTACTATGAAGAGCGCAACGTGCCCGGCGATGACACGGTGCACGCGTGGCGGGATCCGTATCTGTTCTACTATGAGGGGCGGCTGCACATGCTGCTGGCCGCCAAATCGCCCAACTTTCCACCGACCCGCAAGGGATCTGTCGCCCTTTTGCGCAGCACGGACAACACGTTCATCAACTGGGAGGCCCTGCCGCCGCTGTTTGCTCCTGGCACCTATTCGGAATGCGAGGTGCCGCAGATCTACAAACACGGTGACAATATGGTGCTGATCTTTTCATGCTGGGCGCGCGGTGTGCAGCAAACTGACGATGGGGTGCTGCACATGATCACGGGCAGTTCGCTGTACCCACCGGAAGAGTCGTTCACGGTTGAGCCTGGGGTGCTGCTGCGCGAGCGGGATGGCATCTATGCCGGGCGGGTGATCCCTGAACTCGGCGGCGATGTGGTCGGCTTTCACATCGAGAAGGGTGGGCTGGTGCGTGTGCCGCGCCGCACCGGATGGCAGTTGATGGACAGGGACTTCAGCCGGTCTAATCCGGGTTTCGCCGTGTCACCGACTGAAACTTGAGCGTTACCAGGCGATGTTCGCCCGTCTCATCGTCACCCTCCAGCACGATGCGGTCAACGGTGGTGGGGTTGACCGTCTTCAGGCAGAGCTGAAACAGCTCATCGGCTGAATTGAACGTGTACTCGTAGTAGTCGAACAAGCCCTGGTCATTTACCCTGCGCGTGTATACGGTGCCGCGCTGCATCCCCATGTGTAGCCCTCTCTAACCGCCTGGATTTTCCCCTGGTCAGTGTACATGGTCGCTGAAATGTGGTCAAGTGATCACGTGCAGGCCGTCCGTGATGAGCCTGACCTTCGCCGGTGTCTCACCGACGACCTCACCGCCTGCCATCAGTGGGTGCGGCTCAGCCGTCTCGATGGTCAGGCTGTCAGTCACGGTGTAGTGCGGCAGGTTGACCGCCGTCTGCGGGGCCATCGTCATGCTGATGGCTTCCACCACACCGCGGATGTCCGTACTGCGGAACAGAAAGACATCCAGCACACCCTCTGTCAGTTCAAGAAAGGTCCACTCACCGATGGTGAAACGCCCGACATTGCCGACATAGCACCCCACCGCGTCGATCTCGTAGGTTGTATCCTCATCCAGTGTGATCGTGTAGCGGGTGGGGGCGGCATCCTGCATCTTCTGGAAGATAGTAAGTGGATAGGCAAAGAAGCCCAGCGCATCTTTTGAGGAGCGCGGTGTCTCACCGATGGTGTCCGTCAGGAAGCCGGTACCGCATCCGGTCAGAAAGATGTGATCGTTGACCTGGCCGATATTCATCGGGCGGGTGCTGCGCTCAAGGATGCGGGCGGCTGCGGCCTCTAACTCCCGGGGGATATCCAGCGCGTAAGCAAGCGCATTGCCGGTGCCGCCCGGCAGGATGCCTAAGGGCACTTCCGTCCTGGCCAGCACACCAGCTACTTCAAACAGGGTGCCGTCACCGCCGTAGACCGTGACAGCATCCACTTCTTCGGCCAACGCTGCTTCAGCAAAACGGCGCGCGTCGCCGAAGTGCTGGGTTACGCTCACCTCCCACTCTACATCATGGTCGCGCCAGGCGCGGTTGAGCACGGCCAACACCGGATCGTCGCTGCCAGCGGCAGGGTTCACAATGACATGGATCTTCATACGGGGCCTCCTTTAGGGCATAATTGAACCCTAGCAGGCCCCGCACAGATTTTCCAGATTACTTGATGTGTGGCAGCGTCAACAGCCAATCGCGGATATGGACGGTCGCGTAGCAGTCGTCTTCGTTGTAGCGCATCACGCCGTCCAGACGGTCCCTGTCGCCGTCCGTCTGGTAGGTGATGTACTCCACCATGGAGTCGGCAGCGTTATCCGTCGTGCCCTGCCATTCGAAGCCCAGCCAGGGCGCGACATCCTTGAGCGAATAGCCGCGCAGGGGCAGAACAACCGCCGCCTTGAGCACCTTTTCCAGGTCGATCATGCGGTCGAGCAGGCCATGGGCGCGCGGATCATCGCCATAGCGTGCCATCAACTGCTTGATGGCGGTGCGTTCGTAGGTTCCGTAGTGGTAGACATAACCGGGAGTGCGGTCCATGCGCCGCAGAAAATCCTGCCAGGCGCGGTGCTCGTCAGCAAAAGTCGGGGCCAGATCCACGGCGAACTCGTAGCGGCGGTTTGCGCCGATCAGCGCCCCAAACAGATAGATGATGCCCTCCGTCGGAATGCTTTCCACGTCGAAGAAGGTTTCCACCGGGCCGGGTTCGGGCAGGTCCGGCGTGGCGACCTGGATCATCGTGTTGGCATCGAGCGAGCGGCTGCGATGGATGATATCGAACGCGCGTTTGTCCCCCACGCCGCTGATGTTGATCAGCTGGGCCCGGGTGGCAGAGGCCGCTGCGGGCAGCGTGCCCATCCCGCGCGCGTGCAGTTCCGCCCAGACTTTGCGCGGCAGGCCAGGTATCAGGGAGACATCGCGCTCCTGGTCGGCCAGATCAAGGCAGGAATCGTGCCACGGGCAGGACTTGCACACGGATGAGATAAAGGGGCGCGGCTGGAGCCCGGCCGCCAATTCGCGGATTTCGGCGAGTTTGTCCGCGAAGATCTGCTCGTCCAACGCGACCTTCTCTTCCTGATAGAGCGCGGTCTCGCTGCGTTCCTCGGGCGGCAGGCGCAGGAACAGGCTGCCATCCGGGCGGATGCCCTGCAGGCCTTCCAACAGGGCGATGTAGGCCATCACCTGCAGGCGGTGCCCCAACTTGGCACGGGTGGCCAGCTTGATGTCAATCGGGCGGTAGTAGTACCCACCCAGGCGCGATCCACCCTCCACCCGTTCGAGCAGATCCGGGATGCCGATCATGTTGTCATGGATGATCACGCCTTGGTAGATAATGGGCACACCTTCAGCCATCAGTTCCAGCGTGGCATCGTAGCCCGCTTCCAGATCGCCGATGCGGTAGCGCGGTTGGTACACTTCTGTAAACTGTTCGATAACGGTCTGCTCAAACCGTTCGCCTTCCTGCGCGAGCCACTCTTCAAATGGGGCGCGCGGCACACGTTCGTCCGGGTTGCCGAAGTAATTCAGATAGATGCGGCGGTCGCATTCGGTCAGTGTGTACAGGTCGGTCGCTTTGATATAGTCAGCCATCAGATAGCCTCTTTGCGCACGGCGGTCACGTACTGCCATTCTACTCTCCTTTGCTGCGTGGTGAAATTGCGGGCGGTGGACTGCCCACAGCATAACAGGCTCCTGTGACATCCAATGCCACAGCGCACGTAAGATACGCCGCGTCTGGTGGGTCTACTGCATACCAGCCCTATTACCGGTCGTGAAATCCGGAACGCAGTTGGCTATACTCTCAGGCGCTGGTTTTGCAAGCCCTCATCTGGCTTATGTTGAGGGCGGAGCAGAGTGCCAGCTTTCGACCGGCTATCTCGATTACACTTAACATAGGATCTGACATGGATGTCTCCGTAAACGGAACGAACGGACATAAAGCGATCTGGATGCCTCCCGATCGCAAGACTGCCATTGAAGACGCGGTACGTACCATTCTGATTAACGTCGGGGAAGACCCGGAGCGCAGCGGACTGGCCAAGACACCGCACCGGGTGGCAAAAGCTTATTTCGAGCTGTTGGAAGGCTACGAGAAGGATCTGGAAACCATCGTCAACGGTGCGATGTTCGACTCGGATTACGACGACGGTGAACTGGTGATGGTGGCCAACATCGAGTACCAGTCCATGTGTGAACACCACATGCTGCCCTTTGTGGGCAAAGCCCATGTGGCCTATATTCCCAACGGCAAGGTGATCGGCCTGAGCAAGATCCCACGCATTGTGGATATGTTTGCGCGCCGCCTGCAAATCCAGGAGCAGCTCACCAACCAGATCGCGGACGCTGTGGACTCCGTGCTGGAGGCACAGGGTGTGATGGTCGTCCTGACCGGGCACCATACCTGCGGATCGCTGCGCGGCGTCAAGAAGCACGGCGTCAACATGGTAACAACCGCAGCACGCGGTGCCTTCCGCGAGGACCGCAGCCTGCGCGATGAATTCCACCGGCTGCTCGACCGGGCCGGTGACACACCGACTATCGGTTAGGCTGGCCACTTCGTCTTATTAGCAGGGGGCGTACGGCGCCCCTTTTTGATTCAACGGGAGAAACGCAGCATGGAGAGTCTCAAAGGCAAGGTTGCGCTGGTTACCGGCAGCGCGCATCGAGTTGGCAAGGGGATCGCCCTGGCACTGGCCGAACAGGGCGTGCATCAGGTTGTGCACTACGGCAGTTCCGCCGATGAGGCCGAGCAGACCCGGCAGGCGGTCGAGGCGCACGACGTACGGGCGATCACGCACAGCACGGATCTATCCGACCCGGCGGCGATTGGGGAGCTGTTCGCGGTGCTCGAAGCGGAATTCGGGCGGCTCGATATTCTGGTCAACAGCGCGGCGCGCTTCGACCGGGGGCCGTTCGACGCGATCAGTGTGGAAGACTGGGATCGCAGCATGGCGGTCAACCTGCGCGCGCCCTTCCTGTGCATGCAGCATGCCGCCCGCCTGATGACCGAGGGCGGCCTGATCGTCAATATTGCCGACAACAGCGGGGTTCACCCCTGGGAGAACTTCACCCAGCATGGGGTGAGCAAGGCCGCGCTGCTGCACCTCACCCGGATCGGGGCACGGGTACTTGCGCCGGCGATCCGGGTGAACGCGCTGGTATTAGGGCCGATCATCCCCACGCAGGGCGTTGACGAGGACAGCGAACGCTGGCAAAACGCCATCGAGTGGCTGCCGCTGGCGCGCTCTGGCTCGGTGGAGGGGATCGGCGCGATGGTCTGTCAGCTGGCCGTGACGGACTTCATCACGGGGTCGCTCATCCATATGGACAGCGGCGAAGACCTCCTTGGGCCGGGCCGCAACTGATCAGGCATAGCCGGTCACCGGGATGCCCGCCCCGTTGACGGCGACGGCCG
>JAADYX010000172.1 GCA_010092885.1 Chloroflexota bacterium
AGATGTGTATAAGAGACAGGCGCCATGCTGATGCCGGTGATGTAATAGATCGCCATGCCGCCGAGGAACCACGTCACCCCGGTGCGCCCGACCGCGCCGCCCGTATAGCCGATCCCGTAGACAAGGGCGGCGACCAACAGCAGGCTCGCCGCGAGGAAGGCGTAGCGCGGCCACTCCGGCGCGCCCGGCTTGCGATAGCGACTGTAGGGGTAGGGCAGCATCTCAAACACCATGCCGAACCAGCACGCCCACCCACACCAGATCCGCCCGAACAGCAGCGGCCCGACGATCTTGGCGATCAGATAGTGCAGCAGGATGAACGGCCCGATCCCGGCCAGCAGCGCGAAGAAGAAGCCTTCCGGCTGCATGTTGCCGTGGTCGGTGACGAAGGCCAGCACCAGCAGCAGGCTGCCCAACATGACCATCGCCATGCGCCGGGCCAGCGGCCGTTGGCGGTCCGGCAGGGCGATGTAACCGCCGATGCCGACCCCAACGAACAGGCCCACATACGCGAAGAAGATGAGGAGTAACGGATCGTCTGTGACCAGCCAGACGGCGATGCCCGCCGCCCACAGGCCGAGCATCACGAAGAAGGTGGGCAAGATCAGTTGGTTGCGCGGGTGGTTGCGGATGCGTTCGACGTCGCTCATGGATCCTATCTACCTGCCTGACGTTGGATTGTACGTCCATTGTCAGCCCGCGGCAGCACCGGCTGCCAGTGACGTTTGTCACGATCCGGCGGGAGGATCAGCCGTACCGGCCCGATCTGCGCGTTGATGACTGCGCTCTCCGCATCGACGATGAGCGCCGCCGCTTGCGCGGATGGACCGTGCGTGGTGTAATATCAGGCGACAAACCTTGTTGAGCGCAGAGGTGCTGCTTTGAAAACCATCCGCGTGAAGAACTTCCAACCCAGCCGCGACGGCTTCCAATTCACCAACCGCTTCCCCGGGTTTCCGCTGCCGCCCGCCCTTGAAAAGTTCATCAACGTTGCCAACTCCGTGCATGGATTGTGCGGCGGCATGTGCTACACGGTGATCGACCACTACCGGGCCGGGGCCGAGGTCCCCAAAGTCGACGACGTGCCCGAGCCGGATACCCCCCTATACAACCACCTGAAGGAACGCCAGTTCGCCAGCTGGGGCCTGTTGAACACGCGCGTACTGCATTATGTGCGCTGGATGCTCTATTCAAATGGAAAGGCCCAGGCAGATACCCTTTCGTCCTGGCAGGTGGTCCGCAAACGGTTGGAAAGTGACGAGCTCACCGTGCTGGGCCTGGTATACAACGATATCCGCGAGTCGCTGCGCGTGTGGGATAACCATCAGGTGTTGGCCCACGGCTACGCGGAACACGACAGCGGGCGCATCGATATCGCGGTCTACGACCCGAACTACCCACGCCGTGACGATGTCGTCATCCGCGCCAAACCGGTGACCGTCACCCGGCGCAGCGGGGAGCAGGTGCCCGGCCTGGAATGCCAGCAGCTGCTCGGCACCAAGAAGGTGCACGACGTGCACGGCTTTCTGGTGGTGCCCTACCGGCCCGCCCCGCCGCTCAAGTAGCCGCCCTGAGAGTAAGGACACGCCCCATGACCGACGACAACCTTTCCCCTGAGGAGCTGGCCCGCCGCAAGATCGCCGCGCGTGAGGCCCGCGAACAGCTCGCCCGCGAGATCCTAGCCAGCCAGCAAGGCGAGGAGCTCACCGCCTCACCGCTGGCGCGCGTCCGGCGGCTCGCGTTTGAGATCACCGGCATCTGGGAGGGCAGCGCCGGTTACGCCAGCTTCCAGACCTACGACCGCGGCCTGATCAGCTACGGCAGGCACCAGGTGACTCTGGCTTCCGGCAACCTGGAGAAGGTGCTGAGCGCCTACATCAGCAGCAGCCAGGATGAGCGCGCCCAGCGCGTGGCGGGCTACCTGGACCGCGTCCGCCGCATGGATCCCGCCCTGCGGGAGGATGCCACGTTCCGGGAGGCGTTGGTCGCCGCCGCCGAGGATCCGGCCATGCAGGAGGCGCAGGATGCCACCATCATCTCCGGCTTTTGGGAGCCCGCCCTGGGCAGCGCCACCGACCGCGGCATCGAGGCACCACTGGCGCTGGCCTTCCTGTTTGATACAGCCGTGCAGCACGGACCCTATCACCGCTTTTTGGTGGAAGCCGAGGAGGCCTCCGGTGTGGAATCGCGCAGCCGTGTCGGGGAAAACGGCCTCACGCAGGAGGAGCTGATCGCCAAAGTCGCCGACCTGCGGCTGGCCAGCCTGCGCTCCTTAGCCGAACGCGAAAACCTGTTCGGGGTGATACCGCGCGGCGAGTTCTGGGTGGCGCTGATCGCCGCCGCGGATTGGGATCTGCGCGGGCAGGATGGCGTGCTGCGCGTCAAAGACCGCGACCTCCGCCTGAACTGACCTCCCCGCTGTGATGGGCCGGGCGTAGTGAGTCCGGTGGCTTTGTTTTGTGGTATCTTATACAGTGTATACGCCCATCATGAGGACAGGACCATGGCACCTACTGGCAACGTCCCCGGCATCCTCGAACAGTTCAGCACCCTGCAGGCCCCCGCCCTCACGGCGATGGCGGGCACCCATCACGGCGAGTTGATCGGCGGCGGGCTGACCCAAACCGCCGCCCTCGTTATGCAGGCCCCGACCGCCATCCGCGGGTGGTGCGGCAAGCGCTTTGACACAGATGGTCAGGGCATGAACCTCGTACGGCGCGGCGGCCAGATCGCTGAATCCGCGCCGATCCAGCTGGTCACCGACGACTCGCACATCGATGGCCGATCCGTGCTGCGCGTGGTCTACAGCAGCGGCGCGCTGCGTTTGCTGTGCGACGAACTGCGCCAGCTCGACCCGGATACCGTGCTGGGCATCGGCATGCTGAACCTCGCCGGGCGCTGGATCCCGGCCTTTCCGTTCCTGCTGCACCGCCAGGCATGATCGTCTATACACTGCACCAGGGGCTGTTCACCGCGGTGGGGCTGGCGTCGTTTGTGGCACTGTTCGTCTTCGGGGCGACTCTTGCCGCCGGATCCCGGCTCATCGTGCAGATCCTGCGCAGCCGCCCCCGCCCGCGCGCGCACCCCATCGACAGCCTGCCGCTGCTGCCCCCCACCGCTGCTGATGCC
>JAADYX010000173.1 GCA_010092885.1 Chloroflexota bacterium
CCTCATAGCTGATGTCCGCCATGATCACGCGGCGGGTGGGCGAAGGCGAGAGCACCACATCCGACTCAATGGCCCGCCCCGGATAGATCACCATGCCCGCCCCGATGCGGCAGTTATGCCCCACGCACCCGCCCAGCACGGGCATATCGATGGAAACGGGTTCGTAGTCGATGTGGATGTGCAGCCTGCTGTCGACCAGCGGCGTATTGCTGAAGACCGTGCCCGGCCCGATGTACGAGTTGCGGCCCACAACGCTCATGCTCAGGCTGGCCGACTGCCCGATGGTGGTGTTTTCCATAAACGCGGTGAAGTTCGCGCTAGCCCCCCCAGGGAAGAAGCAGTTGTCACCCAGCACGCTCATGTAGAAGGTGTTGCCATGCGCCAGCGTCACCCCATCGCCGATCAGGCACTCGCTGATCACGCAGCCCGGCCCGATTGTGACGTTATCGCCGATGGTCACGTTGCCGCTGAACACCGTGCCCGGGTCGATGTGGCAGTTCTCCCCTGTGGTCACGTTTGCCGACCCCGTCCGGAAGGGACGCCCTTCAAAGACGGCCCTCAGCCGGGAGGATGCATCCTTAACGGTCTTCTCATGGGCAGCCTGTCGAGCCACGCCGAATACCACATTCGCGAAGAAGACATGCACCCACGTCTCGATCGGAAGGGCGATCCGTTGCGGCACCCACCACGCGACATCTTCCAGGCCGGTGGCTGTATGCGCGGGCACCCGGTAATAGGGGAACTCCGCCGCGGCGCTCTCCACAATAATTGGTTCGGTCTGGCTGGCAGCTGGCGAGCGGTTCAACCCGCTGGGGAAGTACCACATATCCAGCAGGTAGAGGTCGCCGCGCCGTTCCACCGTGCGAGTCAGAGCCCGCAGCCCCTGCTGTAAAAACGCCGGATCGCTCGCCCGGAAGGCGGCCCGGCAGGGGCGCCCGCGTTCACGCGCCTCCTGCAGAAAGTACGCGATGAACGCCCCGCTGAAGAAGAGATTGTCAGCGTAGACAAAGGTTTCACGCGTGTCCGGCTGGATGTGATCAAAGGTTTCAACAACGCTCTCTTCCGTGATGTGCTCGGCCAGCACATCGCGTTGGTGCGCCCACAGCGGCTTGTTGAGCACACGCAGCGCATGGGCGGGCTCGTTGAATGGCGCAACGTGCTTATCGTTGCGGACGATGACTTTACGCATGGCTCCTCCTGTTTGACGCTAATTGTAGGATAGGCGAACTCCGCACGCCAGCAGTAGAATAGGGGTATGCAGCCAGATTGGACCATGTTTCCCCTGTTGATTGTAACCGGTGGGTTGGGATTTGCCCTCGGCCTGATGAGCGGCCTGATCGCCGCGGCCCTGTACCGCCGCCCCACCCTGCCCCGCCGGGAGGTGATCACCCGGGAGGCCACCGAAGACCAACTCGCCGTACTCGACGCGGACACTGCCGACCTTGTACGGCGCACGGAGCGGGCCCGGGCCGCCTTTCAGGAGGCCGAGCGCACGCATTCCACGCTGGTGCAGGCTTTAGATGACAAACGGCACGAGGTCGAGATGGCCCGCAGCGATCTGGCCGCGCTCGAATGGCGCCACCGCGAACATGAGGAACGCCGGGCCCGCCTGCAGAGGGATCTCAACCTGATGGAGGATGAGATCGCGACCCTGCGCCGTCTGCGTGACCATAAGGATGACGAGACATGATGGACATTGATGCTGTTCTCTTCGATGTGGACGGCACCCTGATCAACTCCGATGACGTGGACGCCGACCATTGGGAGCGCCGCATCACGCGCTTTTACCGCGATGAGGAAGATGCCGAGCGTGCCGCCCGCCGCATCGTCATGGCGAAGGAGACGCCCGGCAACGCCGTCTTCACCCTGATGGACTCGGTCGGGCTGGACAGCCTCGCCGTACGGTTGGCACTGCGCTTGCAGGGCTCCGGTGACATCGCCGCGACGCCAGCCGTACCCGGCGCGGTCGACGCCGTGGCCCGCGTGGCCGCACACCTCCCGATTGCCACCGTCACAACCCGCTCCGAGGCTGAACAGGCCGCCGTGCTGGGGGCTCTCGGCCTCAAGCAGTACTTCAGCGCGTTTGTGGGCCGCGATACCGTCTGGCGGCTCAAGCCCCATCCGCTGCCGGTGCAGGCAGCCGCCAGCAGGCTGGGCGTTGACCCGGCCCGCTGTCTGATGATCGGCGACACCACCGTCGATGTGCGTGCCGGTCAGCGCGCCGGGGCAAAAACCATCGCTGTCTTGAGCGGGTATGGCACCCGCCGCGAACTGGAAAGAGTCGGTCCGGACCTTATCCTTGACAGCATCGCCCAACTGCCCGAAGTGCTGTTCGGATAGGTGTCCTGCTTCACGCTATTATATGAGCCGATGATGCACAATCCCTTGGAAAGAGATGACAATGAGCACAGCCGATCTATTGTTCCCTGATGTGACCCGCACACCTGCCGACCTGCTCGCCGAGTACGCCCCGCGCGACCTGCCGGAAGACGCGATTGTCTCGCGTTTTGCACCCAGCCCCACGGGCTTCATCCACATCGGGGGGATCTACACCGCCCTGATCTCCTGGATGCTGACCAACCAGACGGACGGCGTGTACATCCTGCGCATTGAAGACACCGACCAGAAACGCCAGATCGAAGAGGGCGTCAGGCAGATCGTCGAGAGCCTGATGCACTTCGGCCTTGTGCCGGATGAGGGTCCCTACACCATCGGTCCGGTTGAGGTGCGTGGTGACTACGGCCCCTATCTGCAAAGCGAGCGCGTTGATATCTACAAGGTGTTCGCCCGTGACCTCGTGGAAAAGGGCCTCGCTTACCCATCCTTCCAAACCTCTGAGGAGCTGGAAGCCATGCGCGAGGCGCAAAAAGCACAGAAGGTCAAGCCCGGCTATTACGGCCCGTGGGCCAAAGACCGTGAACTGACCGAAGAGCAGATCGCTGAGCGGCTGGCCGCAGGCGAACCCTTTGTGATCCGCGTGCGCGCCCCGTACCCGAACAAGCGCAAGGCCGCGATCAAGGATGTGGTGCGCGGCAAGATGGAACTGCCCGGCAACGATAAGGACATGGTCATTCTCAAGTCGGACTTCCTGCCGACATACCATTTCGCCCACGCCGTTGACGATACCCTGATGCGCGTCAACCTGATCGTTCGCGGCGACGAGTGGCTCTCTACCCTGCCTCTGCATGTGCAGCTGTTTGAGATGCTGGACCTGCCCGTGCCGACCTATGCCCATATCTCGCCCATCGGCAAGCAGGACGAGGGTTCCAAGCGCAAACTGAGCAAACGCAAGGATCCGGAGGCCGCCGCCAGCTACTACCTGGAAAAGGGATATCCGGCGCGGGCCATCCTGGAGTACTGCCTCAACCTGATCAACTCCCAGTTTGAAAACTGGCGCGTCGAAAACCCGGAGGCACCCTTCGCCGAGTTCCCGCTGGATCTGTCGCGCATGTCGCCCAGCCTGGCCCTGTTTGATCTCGACAAGCTCGACTCCATCAGCAAGGACGTGATCGCCACCTACAACGCGCAGGAGGTCTACCAGGCCGCCCTCGACTGGGCCCGTGAGTATGACCCGGACCTCGCCGCGATCATCGAGGCCGACCGCGACTACAGCATCACCGTCTTCGGCGTGGAACGCGGCGGCGAGGCCCCGCGCAAGGATCTGGCCAACTGGTCGGATGTCCGCGAGGCATACGGCTTCTTCTGGGATGAGCTCTACGCCCAGTCCATCGCCGAACAGGGGTACATCTTCCCCGATGTGGCTCCGGAGGATATCGCCTCCGTGATGGACTTCATCATCGGGCACGTGCAGGACCTGCCCGACCGCGACACCTGGCTCCAGGATATGCGTGACTTCAGTGAAGAGGCGGGCTTCGCGCCGAACCGCAAAACCTACAAAAAGGATCCGGATGCCTACAAAGGCCAGTTCGGTGATGTGATGATGATCTACCGCGTGGCATTGGCCAACCAGCGCTACACACCCGATCTCTACGAGATGGTGCAGGCCTTGGGCATTGAGCGTACCGTTGCGCGCTTGGAGCGCGTCAAGCAGTGGGCTGAGGGCTAAACCGATGCCACTGCGTGTGCGCAACGGACTGATCGCCGGGGCGGCAGGCTTTCTGCTGGGGCTGCCCACGGCCTTTTTCTTTGGTTTGTTCGGCCCGGCTGTCGCCGCCCTGGCCGGTGGGGTCGGGGCACTGGTCACCATCGCCAACAACGACGCGATCAAAACCCAGAACGATGCCATCCTTGATGGCGTCACCGTCGGCCTGATCGCCGGCACCGGCGTCGCCATCGCGCAGTTCGCCATGTCGATTCTGCTTCAGATTACGGCTGCCGGTCAGAACCCGGCCACCATCGTGGATGCCGTCACCATCGGCATCTGCTTCGTGCTCGTTGATGTGGCCGTTGGCGCCGGGACGGGTGCAGGCATCGGCGCCCGCGCAGTGGATCCGCGCGAAACCGGTGAGGACCGGGAACTTCCCTGAGCGCCCAGCCGTCAGTAAAATAGAAAGCAACTCACCCCACAGGGAGTCCAAACCATGGAAACGACCATCGCCGCCGTCACCGTCTTCAACAACCGCGCCCGCGTTACCCGGCAGGGCCGCGCCCAGCTTGAACCGGGCACCCATACCCTCAGCATCTCCGAACTGCCCCTCCGCCTCATCCACGACTCGGTGCGAGTCAGCGGGGAGGGTGCCGGGGTCACCCTGCTGGGCGTGGATGTCCGGAAGGAGGAATACACCGACGTGCCCGAGGCGGATATCGCCCAGCTGCGCCGCGAGCACGATGATCTCGTATACAGCATCAAAGCCCTTGAAGACGAAGCCACCGCACTCGATGCCCGCATGACCTGGCTGCGCAGCCTGGCCGAATTCAGCGGCGAGCAGTACGCGCGCTGGCTGGCCCGCGGACGCGCCGTCCTGGATGAAGCCACCAACCTCGGCGACTACATCGTTGAACAAACCGGCCTGATCAACGAACGGCTGCGCGCCATCGAACGCGAAAAGCGCGATCTGGAAAAGGCCCGTGAAGCGCTCGAACGGCGTCTCCAGCGGGTCGAACGCCCGCGCACCCACACCCGCAACGTCATCGACATACAGCTCGAAGCACAGCAGGCCGCGTAGATCGGGCTTGAGGTCAGCTATATGGTACAGCGTGCGGCGTGGCACCCGGTCTATGATCTGCGGCTGGAAGACGATGAGCTCGTCCTAACCTACCTCGCGACGGTCTCCCAGCGCAGCGGTGAAGACTGGCCCGCCGTGGAGCTGACCCTGTCCACCGCGCGCCCGACCAGCGGCCCGCCTCGCCTCGATCTGGACCCCTGGTCCATCGATGTATATACGCCGCGCCCCCCGGCACCGAAGAGTGCGCCGCGCAGGGCGTCGATGCGCAGCGCAATGCCAGGGGCTGGAAGCTTCAGGAGTGACGCATTGGAGGAAGCTGAGGAGATGGCCGCGGATGTGGCATCTGGTCCTGGTGCGCCACCGGCACCTGTACAGCAGGCACAGGTCGTCAGCAGCGGCGCCGCGGTCAGCTACCGGGTGCGAACCCCGACCGCCATTCCCTCCGATGGCACCCCCCACCGCACCACCATCGCCGTGGAACATCTCGGCACTGAGCTGGACTATCGCACCACGCCCCGCCTCATTGAAGAGGCTTACCTGCGGGCCACCATCGAGAACACCTCCGAGCTGACCCTGCTCCCCGGCGAAGCGTCGATCTTCCATGGCACCGCGTATGTGGGCCGTACCACCCTGGAGATGGTTGCACCCGGCGAATCCTTCGAGGTGCAGATGGGCGCCGACAACCGCCTGCGCGTCAAGCGCGAGTTGGTCCGCCGTGACGTCAGCAAGAACCTGATCGGGCAGAACCGGCGCAGCGAATTTGTCTACACCATCACACTGAAGAATCTCCTCGCCGCACCCGCCCAGGTCATGGTCATGGACCAGATCCCGCTGAGCCGCCACGAGTCGATCAAGGCCAAACTGCTCGATGCCTCACCCCCTGTGACCGAACAGACCGACCTTAACGTGCTCAAGTGGGAGTTAGAGCTCGCGCCCGGGGCCGAACGGCAGGTCAGCTTTGCCTTTATGGTGGAACACCCGCGCTCACTGCAGATCGTCGGCCTGCGGGACTGATCGCGGCTTCTACCAGCAGACAACAGGTGATAGGATGACAGACCAAACCGAACGCATTGAACTGAAAGTCACAGGGATGGACTGTGCTGGCTGCGTGGCGCACGTGACCCACGCTGTTGAAGGGGTCCCCGGCGTGCACGACGTGCGTGTGTACCTCTCTGCTGAAAAGGCCGTCTTCCGCATGGACCCCCGCCAAACCGATCTGGGCGCAGTCCGCCGCGCCGTGGAGGCCAGCGGCTACAGCGTCCCGGAAAACCCTCAAACCGGCGAGGGCATCAACCAGCGGGTGATGGGCCTGTTCGGCCTGCTCGCGGTGGTCGTGCTGCTCGTCGTGATCGTCGGCGAGGTGCTGGGCGTCTTCGACCGGCTGACGGCGTTCATCCCTTGGCCGGTGTGGGCTGTGGTCCTGCTTGTTGGCGGTTTCCCTGTGTTCCGCAATGTGATACAGGCCGCACTCCAACGACGGGTGATCTCCCACACGCTGATGACGGTCGGTGTCATCGCGGCGGTCGCTGTCGGCGAATGGGCCACCGCCGTGCTGATCGTGTTCTTCATGCGCGTCGGCGATTATGTCGAACACTTCACCACCGAACGCGCCCGCGGTGCCGTCCGGGATCTCGCCGCCATGGCCCCGCAGACCGCGCGCATCCTGCGTGACGGGCAGGAAGTCGAGCGCCCAGTCGATGAGGTCGCGCCGGGTGAGGTCGTCATCGTGCGCCCCGGCGAATCCATTCCCGTCGATGGCGACGTGATCGACGGGCAGGCCGTGATCGACCAAGCTGCCATCACCGGTGAGTCGATGCCCGTTGAAGCCCGCCAGGGAACCCAGGTCTACGCGGCGACCATCGCACAGATGGGCAGCCTGCGCATCCGCGCCACCCGCACCGGCTCCGATAGCACCTTTGGCCGGGTCATCCAGCTAGTTGAGGAAGCCGAAGCCCATCGCGCCGATGTGCAGCGCATCGCCGATAAGTTCTCCACCTACTATCTGCCGGTAGTGGCCGGTGTCGCCTTGCTGACCTTCCTCATCCGCGGGGACGCGCTGGCCACTGCCGCCGTGCTGGTAGTGGCGTGCTCGTGTTCCTTTGCGCTGGCCACACCCATCGCCATGCTGGCCTCCATCGGGGCCGGGGCCAAACGCGGATTGGTCATCAAGGGCGGCAAATACCTGGAAACTCTCGCCCGCGCCGATGTCCTTCTGATCGACAAGACCGGCACCCTCACCCTCGGCCAACCTCGCATCACCGATGTGGTGGCCTGGGATGGCCTGACCGAAAACGAGATGCTCCGGCTGGCGGCCTCCGCCGAGCGTGACTCAGAGCATCCGCTGGCGGAAGCTGTCCGGGTCGCAGCCCGCGACCGCAGCCTCCAACTCAGCCCCGCTCAGGATTTCCGCGCGATGCCCGGCTTGGGCGTCCAGGCCCACATCGAAGGGCGGCGTGTCGAGGTCGGCAGTCACCGGCTGGTGGGCGATCAGAGCATACCCACCTTAGACCTGCAAGCCGAGGGCAAGAC
>JAADYX010000174.1 GCA_010092885.1 Chloroflexota bacterium
GCCCGTCGCCGGGTCGACTTCCATAGGTTGGTAGCCAGGCGGCGGCTGGTACCCGGCCCCGGGCGGCTGCTGCTCCGGTTGGCGCGGAGTCGGCTGCATGGGCTGGGTCTGCTGCGGTGAAAGCGGCTGGGCCGGTTGTGTGCGCTGCGGTGCCGGTTCCACCTGCTGTTCGTAGGGCGGTGCGGGCTGCGCGCGCTGCGATTCCTGGGGGGGCGGCTGGCTGGGCACCGACCAATCATCGGGCCGCGTCGGGACCGGATTCGGCGCGGTCACGTCCGGATCAAAGCCCTGCGTCTCCGATGTGAAATCGTCGGGCACATCAAGGCCCTGGCCCGGCGTCCCCGGCAGGGTCGGCGGCGCGGTGAAGGTAGGCGGGCTGCCATCCCAACGGTGTGGGATGTTCGTGTTGACGGGTGGTGCCCCCTCGCGCATCAGCGCTGTCACCACCGATGTGTTGTGCTTGCCGCCCTTGAGCTTCGCGCGTTGGATCAGGGAATCGGCGGCGTTGCGCGGCGAACTGGTCGCCACCACCCGCTCGATCTCCTCCATGGAAAGGCGGCTGGTCAGCCCATCACTGGTCAGCACGAGGGCATCATCGGCGCGCAGGCGCATGTCGTGGACATCCACCGCGACCTCTTCCTCAGCGCCGAGGGTGCGCAGCACCACATCGCGCCGGGGATGGTGTGCCGCCTCTTCCGGCGTGATCGCGCCCTCATCTAGCAGCTGCTGAACCAGCGTGTGGTCACGGGTGATCTGGGTGGCCCTGCCATCACGGACGAGGTAGGCGCGGCTGTCCCCCACGGAAGCCACACTCAGCTGTTCGCCGCGGACGGCTGCGGCCACGATGGTGGTCGTCAGTTTGACAAGCTCGGGGCGAGTCTGTGCGTATTCGTACAGATCACGATTGGCCTGTTGGATCGCCGCTTTGAGACGGTAGCCCAGGTCAATCTCGCTGCTGTCAAAGTAATCAGCTGCTACCCGCCGCGCGGCATAACTGCTGGCCAGCCGTCCCTGTTCACCGCCGCCATCGCCATCCGCGATAATGTACAGACTGCCGGAAAACCGGGCCTGCTCAGGATTCTCTGGTTGGAATACCAGGATAGTATCTTCATTTTCGCCGCCGATCTCGCCCGCGTCACTGATGGACCAAGCTTCGACGGTAAATCTCGATGTACTCATATGTCTTTCCATTCCACATGATATGTCGGGTCATTCTAGTTGTTGACCATAAAACCAGTCAAACATCCATATGACAATCCGGTTGGCTGCATTTTCCTGATCTTATCGTACAGCCGACCCCCGGCAACCACGCGTCAATGACGGGCCAACTCCCGCCAGATCACGCCGCCGTCGACGCCCGGGATGGGGGCCAGCGCGCCCACGCCCAGCAGCGCATTGACAGCGGTCAGGAAGATCACATAAGGACCGCCGACCACCGCCCACAGCAGCAGACCCACGCCCATCATCAGCAGATTGGCCACCGGCCCGCCCAACGATCGCAGCAGATGCTGGCGGCTGGTCACCGGTTCCGCATCAGTGTAGTGGTTGACCTGGCGCACCGCCGTAACCAGATTGCGCGTCATGGGTGCGCCGCAGGCGTTGGCGCTGAGCACATGCCCAACAGAGTGCAGCGCGTACGAGGCGATCATGATCAGGCCGAAGAGCACACCGCGCAGCACCACCGTGGCCGGGTCGGTGACATCCCGGCTGACGAGCCCCAATCCGATGGAGACAGCCACCCCGGCAGTGATGTAGGCAACCGGATACAGCCATGCCCGCCGTTCGGCTTCCCACGGTACCCCGAATGTTGAAAAAAGGCGGATGCGGTCAGCCACGCGGCTAGTCCCCATCCGCGGCGGGCAGCGGCGGCTCGATCACTTCGATACCGCGCATGTAAGGCCGCAGCGCTTCCGGCACGACCACCGTGCCGTTTTCCAATTGGTAGTTTTCAAGGATGGCGATCATGACGCGCGGCAGGGCCAACCCCGAACCGTTGAGGGTGTGCACGAACTGGGGACTTGCCCCCTTTTCCGGACGGTAGCGGATGTTCGCGCGGCGGGCCTGGAACGACCGGAAGCTTGAGCAGGACGACACCTCCAGCCATTCGCCGCAGCCCGCCGCCCAGATCTCGATATCGAACTTTTTGGCGGCCACGAAGCTCAGGTCGCCCGTGCACATCTGCACTACGCGGAAGGGCAGCTCAAGCGCACGAGCCACATCCGCCGCCTCTTCGATCAGCGCGTCAAGGGCTGCATCGGAGACTGCATCGTCACCCTCAACCAGCTTGACCATTTCCACCTTGTCGAACTGGTGGCCACGCTTGATGCCGCGCACATCCCGCCCGGCACTCATCTTCTCACGGCGGAAGCAGGGCGTGAACGCCACATAATTCAGCGGCAGCGTGCCCGGTGCCAGGATCTCGTCACGGTGCAGGTTGGTGACGGGCACCTCCGCCGTGGGGATCCACCAGTAGTCCTCTTCGATGTCGCGGTACAGGTTGTCACCAAACTTCGGCAGGTTGCCGGTACCAACGAGCATCTCCCCACGGACCATGAACGGCGGGTAGACTTCGGTGTAGCCGTGGTTGTCGATGTGCAGGTCCAGCATGAACTGGATCAAGGCGCGTTGGAGCCGCGCACCAGCCCCCCTGAGCACATAGAAGCGCGAGCCGGCGATCTTCACACCGGCCTCAAAGTCGATGATGTCGAGCATCGGGCCGAGGTCCCAGTGGGCCAGCGGCTCAAAGTCGAAGGTGGGCCGGTCGCCCTCTTCACGCACAATGACGTTATGCTCTTCATCCGGGCCGACGGGCACATCCGCAGCGGGAATGTTCGGGACGTAGAGCATCTGCTCGGTGAGCTGCTCCTGCACCTCACGGAGCTTGGCTTCCTGCGCTTCCAAGTTGGCGTTGAGCTTCTTCATCTGGTCGATCTTGGTTTGGCGTTCCTGCGGATCACGGGTCTGCCCGATGATCTTGCTCGTCTTGTTTTTCTCCTCGCGCATGCCGTCAACCTCCTGCACGAGGGCGCGGCGCTGCGCATCGAGATCGACGATCAGGTCGATGCGGGCCAGAGCATCCTCATCGTAGAGGTCGCGCATGGCCTGTTTCACTCGATCCGTTTCTTCACGAATGATCGAAATATCTAGCATGGGATCTCCTGGTCAGGGTGTGTCCAGCATCTGCTGTACGCGTGTCACGAGGGTGTGACATTCACTATACATGTTTGAAGTCATGAAACCAAGATCACGCGCCAGCAGCAGATAGTAGGCCAGCCGGGCAGCCGCCCCCTGCGCACCCCCCTCCCCCGCGGCGATCTGCGCGGCCAGATCGATGGCGACATCACGCATGCGGGCGGCCAGCCGCGCCTGCTCCTCCGGCGGGAACATCATGGTGAGCTGGTAGATGACAAGAGTCAGGCGGTGGGCCTGCTGCCATGTGGGGTCGTTGGTGAAGTCCATCAAACGCAAATGCTCTCGCCACCGCGGCGAGAGCACCTGTGCAGCACTGCTGTCGCTACTCGGCCCACGGCATAAACAGCGGTAAGGGCAGTTCCACCCCAGCCAGCCCTAACACGACCAGGGCTACAGTGAGCACACCCAGAGCACCGATGGTCAGAATGATGATGTTGACCGTGATGGCCGTGCGCCGGTCCTCCACGGCAAAGGGCACCGGGAGGATGACAAACCGATGGTAGTCGATGGGTTCTTCCTCGGGGAAGAACTTCATCGGCCGGAAGTAGAACATAGGCATAGGTCTATCCTCCTAAAAACCAACTTTGCGTGAAGTTTATCACGACCCTGACCGCGCCGTCAACCGGGTGGCTGTTCGTGAAAGACAGAACGTTACACGGATCGACATCTGCGGGCATTGACAAACCCGCGAGTCTGGTTTACACTGGTACTCAAGTAAGGGTTAAGCCCTGAAGAACACTACCTCACAATCAAAGCCAGCCGGTGACGGCTGTCCTCGCAGCACAGAAGCGGTAGGGGTCCTCTCTCCTACTGGCTTCTGTCGTGAAGAGAAGGTGTTGCAGATCGATCACCGGCATGGTATAGTTTCAGTCCAACCGCTCGTAGCTCAATGGACAGAGCGTCGGTCTACGGAACCGAAGGTTGCAGGTTCGAATCCTGCCGAGCGGGCTTGAGCCACCACGAGGGTGGCTTTTTAGTTCCCGGTGAGTACGCTCATGTGGGACGAATTCATCGAGGGGCGTTCCCTGCGCAAAAACCCGCCACCGGAACTGCGGCGGCTCGGCGCCGATGAGCCGCGCGACCCGATGACCGATGATCTGCCCTTTGTGATCCATGACACGGCCGACGACCTGCCC
>JAADYX010000175.1 GCA_010092885.1 Chloroflexota bacterium
GCACGCAGCCACCAGTTCGCCGGGATCGGCTTCCATCTGCCGCGTGCGACCATCGGCGGGCGCATCGTCGTGCCCGATCCGGACAGCAGCGGGCCTTTCCACCGCATCAACCTCGCGGAACGGCAGATCTACCTCTCCGCGTTCCGCATCAACGCGGCGAACACCCCTGTGTACATCAAAGCCCTGCGCGACCACGCCATCCGCTGGATGACGGGCTACGCCCACGCGATCTACGACCTGGCAGCATGGACGCTCGCCGGGGGGATAGATGCCCCACACCTTGACGCCGTAGTCACCACCAGTGAACCGGTCACACCCGCGATGCGCCAGACGATTGAGTCCGCCTTTTCGACCCGGGTGTTTGAGGAATATGCTGCCCTGGAAAACGCCTTTTTGGTCTGCGAGTGCGAATATGGACGGCTGCACATCAATCCGGACGCGGGCCTGATCGAGGTTGTTGACGCCGATTTCCAGCCGGTACCGCCCGGCGAGGTCGGCGAGGTGCTGGCCACCGGTTTCATGCGGCCCGGCCAACCCCTGATCCGCTACCGCGTCGGCGACCGGGCCGTGCTCAGCGCGGAACCCTGCCCCTGCGGGCGGCACATGCCCGTTGTAGAGACGGTACTGGGCCGCGTGGAGGATACGGTCATCGGGCCGGACGGGCGCCGGGTGATGCGCTTCCACGGCGTTTTCCTCGACCAACCCCACATCCGTGAAGGCCAGATCGTGCAGCAGACTGTGGACCATATCCTGGTGCGGGTGGTGCCTGCGCCCGGTTTTGGCCCCAATGACGAAGCCGAGATCCGGCGGCGGGTGCGCCAGCGGCTCGGCGAACGGGTCACAGTGAGCGTGCAGTGTGTCGAGCACATCGCGCGCACGCCAGCGGGCAAGTTCCGAGCCGTGGTCTCAACCCTCGACTGAGTTCTCCTCTTCGAGCGCTTTCAACCGCGCCTCAACATTGGCAAACGATGGGTCAGCGCTGTACAGCTTCTCGAAGTACCGGCGCGCATCAGCCCGTTTACCCCACCGTTCGAACATATCAGCGCGCGCGTACTGCACCAGGTTCAGCAGCACCGGGTCGCGGTCTTTGCTCCGCCGGTGCGCCCGGATGAATACATCCTTGGCCGCGTCATAGCGCTCCTTCATGGTGAGGGTCTCACCCCAGTACAGCATCAGCTCCACCGCGATGTTGTCCTCGTTTTCCAGCGCACCGATCTCATTCTCGAACAGCGCTTCCAGCTCATCGTAGCGCTCCATAGAAAAGAGGACCTCGGCCAGTGATAGCTGCAGCAGCCGTTTGCTATCCCCTTCCAGATGGTCGAGGAACTGCCGGGCGATCTCCACCGCGTTGTCCATCTCACCATAAAGCTGGATCAGCTCGATCACGAGAAACACCGCCAGCATCTGGCTGTAGGGCAGCATCCCATCGGAGAAGCGTGTCACCGGCACCGTGAAGGTCACCGCCGGGTTGATCAGCTGCCCCGTCAGTGATTCCTCCGTGCCCGGCTGCGGGCTGCCGTCCAAGCTGGCGATAAGATGCTCTATGGCGGCCTCCGGCTGCTCAAGGAAGTAGGCCGAGAGACCGGCCATCAACCGCATATCCGGGTAGTACGCCCCCACCGGCTCCGTGAAGATCGCCAGCGCCCCGGCGTAGTCTTCAGCGAAGTAAGCCTCCGCACCACGTTGGAACTGGCGCGCCTCCTTGGGGGGGCGGCCCTCCCACGCGCTCAGCTCCAACACGGGCTCGGTTTTCGCCGGTTCGGCTTCACCGCCGCGGGCTCGCCCACCGATCTTCTGCCGCCGGTACAGGCCGGTACCCGGAATGCCGAGCGTCAGGAACTGGCCCCGTGGGCCGATATTGTATGTCAGGCCGCGCGGACCGATGCTCAGGCTGATGCCACTCTTACTCAAGTTGGCCACCACACCCGGCAGGATCTTGATCCGCCGCCGGAATTGAAACTCACTGGACATATCCACCTCCTGCGGGGCCCCCCACCGGTTTGATGGGGGACCGGGACTTGGGTTTTATGCGGGGACAAACTCGGGATCAAAGATCGCGTCAACAGCCTGCATCACATCATCGGTGATGTTCTCAGCCACCTCCGCCGCGCGCAGATTGCTTTCCATCTGCTCGACTTTGGTCGCGCCGAGGATCACACTGGTCACGGAGGGATGCTGCATCGCCCAGGCGATGGCCAGTTCCGCACGGCTGCACCCCAGGTCATCGGCGATCGGCTGCAGGTCTTTCACCTTTTCTACCAGATCGTCACGGTAGAGGCGCTCGCGCAGCCATTCCAGCTGACCCAGCCGCGAGTCCTCCGGGACGCCGTCGTCATATTTGCCGGTCAGCAGGCCAGAGGCCAACGGAGACCAGATCACCGTGCCCATGCCGTGCTTGTCGACCATGGGCGCAACTTCCGTTTCAAACCGGTTGCGATAGATCATGTTGTACTGGGGCTGCTCCACGATGGGCGCGTAGAGGTTATACTTCTCGCACAGCGCGTTGACCTCATCGATCTTCTCCGGCGGCCATTCGCTCGTACCCCAGTAGAGGATCTTGCCCTGATGGATGAGGTCATCCATGGCGCGGGCTGTCTCCAGCAGGGGCGTGTTCTCATCGTGGCGGTGGCAGAAGTATATATCGACGTAATCGGTGTTGATGCGCCGCAGCGACTTGTCAATGCTTTCCATAATGTGCTTGCGACTCAGGCCGCGGTCGTTCGGATCGTCGCTCATCGGCCAGAAGAGCTTGGTGCTGATCACCAACCGGTGGCGCGGAAAATCGCTGAGGATGGAGCCCATCATCCATTCCGAGCCCCCACGGGCGTAGACATCGGCGATATCGAAGAAGTTGACGCCGCCGTCGTAAGCCGTGTGGATGATCTGGCGTCCGACGTTCATATCGGTCAGCAGGCCCCCGAAGGTCGTCCACCCACCGAGGCTAAGGTGGCTGATTTTCAGGCCGGAGTGGCCAACGTTGAGGTAGTCCATGTGTGCCCTTTCTGTTCAATTTCAAACCATGGTGAGTATAACGCACCTCCCGGCTGTGAATCGCCTGAATGGGTCAGGCGCGGTAAAGTGCGTGGTGATCGCCCATCCGGAAAGGAAAGACCTGTGATCACGATCTGGAACGAATATCGCAGCGAGCGCACACCCGACAACCCCGCTGCCGAGCTCTACCCTGAGGGCATCCACACCGTCTTGAGCAGTGCCTTCGCGCAGGCCAGGCTTGATCATCGCACCGCCTACCTCGATCAGCCCGAGTATGGCCTGCCCGATCCCGTGTTGGAAAACACCGATGTCCTCTTCTGGTGGGGCTACCTGGCCCACGATGAGATCCCCGATGCGCTCGTCGACCGCATCCAGGAGCGGGTGCTCGGCGGGATGGGCCTCGTGCTGCTGCACTCGTCGCACCATGCCAAGGTCTTCAAGCGGATGCTCGGCACCTCCGGTAGTTTGACCTATCGGGTGCGCGGTGAAAAGGAGCGGCTGTGGGTCGTGAACCCGGGCCATCCCATTGCTGCAGGGCTGGGCGCATTCGTTGAACTCCCTCAGGCAGAGATGTATGGTGAACCGTTTGACATCCCCCAACCGGATGAGTTGGTGTTCGTCAGCTGGTTTGAGGGCGGTGAGGTGTTCCGCAGCGGCTGCTGCTGGCAGCGCGGGCGCGGACGCATCTTCTACTTCCGCCCAGGTCATGAGGCCTTCCCGATCTACCACAATGCGCAGGTCCAACAGATCCTGATCAACGCGGCGCGTTGGGCCACGCCCGCAGGCCCCATCGAACCACCGGTTACCAGCCGTCGGGATGACGCCCTGGAGTAGCGCTTTTTCCCATTCAGTCGGCAGATATGCTATAGTACAGCGGACTTCTTTGACGGGGGCACTATGGAAAAAAAGACGATCCTCATCGCCGAAGACCAGCCTGACAGTCGCCAGCTGCTGGAAGATATCCTGGAGCGCTTTCAGCCCTACGGGGTCTCGATCCACAGCGCTGCCGATGGAAAAGAAGCACTCAACAAGGCCAGACAGGTCCACCCCGATCTGATCCTGTTGGATGTGATGATGCCCGGCATGTCCGGCTACGAGGTCTGCGAACAGGTGCGTGAAGACCCCGACCTCAAGGACACCTACATCATCATGGTATCGGCCAAGATCCAGCCGGAAGACCGCCGGCAGGCCGCCATGGTCGGCGCGGATGAATACGTCACCAAGCCCTACGACATGGCCCTCATCATTGAGCGGGTGCAGTCGGTGCTTGGCGTCAACCTCATTTAAGCTCAAGCTGCACGATTACCGGCAGGTGGTCGGCACCGATGAACGGCCCGGTATAGGCCTTCGTCGCCCGCAGTTCAGGCGAATACCAGATGTAGTCCAGCCGCAGAAAGGGCAGCGCAACCCCAC
>JAADYX010000176.1 GCA_010092885.1 Chloroflexota bacterium
ATTCTGGCCACCATGCAGGGGCGCGTCTGGGACCTGACCGTATCGCGTGATGCCCTGCCCCACTTTAAAGAGAACTATCTGGTCAGTCACATCAACCAACGCCCGGACGGGGTTCAGCTGCGCATCGTGCATAATGAAGCCCCTGCCAGCACGGCCACTATCGCACACCCTAACCTTGAGGATGCCTTCCTCGGGTACACATCCTAAAGGGGGCTATCATGCGAATCATA
Organism: Chloroflexota bacterium; assembly: GCA_010092885.1. Classification (GTDB taxonomy): domain Bacteria; phylum Chloroflexota; class Anaerolineae; order Aggregatilineales; family UBA3940; genus TC-195. Next base: position 231 of record JAADYX010000176.1, read on the forward strand.
CAATTAGCCACAGCCGACTTTCTCCAACGTGCACGCAGCGCGAGCTTTATAGTGATGCTGGCCCTGACCAGCCTCCTCAGCACCCTGTTTGTGCCCCCACTCGATGCGAACTACGCTGTCCTGACCATCGGTGACCATCGCCCACTCTATGACTCGGTGGGCATCAGCCTGATGTTTGCCTTCACCATCAGCCTGGCACTTTCTCTGTTTGCCTTCTACCTTGTACGCAACACGGTTCAGCGCGATCGTCAGACGCGGGTAGGGCAGATCATCGCCACCACGCAGACGGGCAGCGCCACGTACTTGGTTAGCAAGTGGGCCAGCAACCTCGCCCTGCTGAGCACCAACCTCGCCCTGATGACGGTCATGGCCCCGCTTATGCAGCTCCTCCGGGCTGAGGTGATGACGATCAACATCGTTCAGTTGGTGCTGCCCATCTGGTTAATCGGCCTGCCCGTGCTGAGTCTCGTGGCGGGTGTGGCCGTGCTGTTTGAGACCATCCCCTTCCTGCGGGGTGGCTTCGGCAACATCGCCTACTTCTTCGTGTGGACCTTCTCGCTGGCCAGTTTGGCCTTGACCGGCACGGATCTCGCCATCGCTCGCTATGATCCCTTTGGTATCGCCTACCCGTTCTTCGAAATCCTCGCGCAGCCCAATGCGCCCGTGATGGATACCTTGACCTTGGGCGGCGGCTCAACACGCCTGATGCCCGTGTTTGATATCCAGCCCATCACATGGAGCGCCTCGGCGATTGTCGGGCGGTTGTTCTGGCTGGCAGTTGGTGCGGGCATCGCGGCCCTCGGTGTTCTCCCCTTTGATCGCTTCGCCAAATCACACAGCAATCGGTTGTTGGCGAACCTCTGGGAGCAGCTACGCCCCAAACGCGCCACAACCGCAGGCGGTGCCGCCTTCGAGGCACCCCGCCTGACCCCGCTGCCTGCAGACCGCGTGCGGTCACGCTTCCTCGCACTTGTCCTTGCCGAGCTTAAGTTGTTGGTCAAAGGGCAGCCGTGGTGGTGGTTGGTTGGGCTGGGCATTATTGTCCTGGTCGGCATCTTTGCCCCCAACCCACAACTTGTGCTGGTAGTCACCATCTGGCCGGTGCTTGTCTGGTCAGCAATGGGCAACCGCGAAAAGACGCACGATACCATGGCTCTGATCCTAACTACACCCCAACCAGTGATGCGCCAGCTGCCCGCCACCTATCTGGCAGGGGTCATCCTGAGTGGCGTGCTCGTGAGCGGCTTCATGCTCCAGCTGATGGTGGCAGGTGCGTGGTTGGCGCTCGCGTCAGTGTTAAGTGGGGTGCTGCTCATTCCGGCGATGGCCCTCGCCTTCGGCACCATCAGTGGTACATCGCGCTTGTTCGAGATCGGCTACCTGCTCTGGTGGTATATCGCGCTGAACGCTTCCGCAGCCCCTGCGCTGCACCCAATGCTGACGGAGGCACCGGCGGCAATTCCACTCTATGTGGCAGCCACCGCTGTGCTGCTGGGCATTGCCACTCTCGGGCGCATGCAGAACGTAGTACAATAGCCGTATGCGCTTCTTCCAACACCTACGCGGCAAGTTGACTCTGACCTACGCTCTGGTAACAGGTGGAGTCTTCTTGCTGCTGTGGCTGCTCCTTATGGGGCTTATCCTCAGCCTTGAGTCTGCCCCTAGAGGTTCACTGGCTTCGGCTGCCGTGTTTGAAAACGTACTCAACGATTTAGAGCCCTATCTGGTGACCGGTGACGTCGATGGTCTGCGCACTTACCTTGATCGCTGGGTATCGGGGTCAACCCTCACCATCAGCAATGAGTCGGAAGCCCTAAACATCGTGTACACCGATCTGATCTACACTGCCATCATTGACCCTGAAGGGGCGATCATCGCTGTCGAACCGCAGGCCCTGCCGTTGAACAGTCCCTTCGTCGAGCATCTGCCGCCCGATGTGGTGGCTGATGCCACCCACGCTCATCGTGAGCAGCAGGCACTTCTGGGCGCTGAGGGCGCACATCGCGATGAGAGCGCAGAATACAGCCTCGTTCCGGCAGCCGGCGGTCACACCTTGCTTCTCGTTTTTGGCAATGACCGGTCCGCACGCACCTTGCAGGATGAGCTGCTCGTCGTGAGCCTCGTGGTCGGCATCCCGCTGCTGTGTGGTGTCACCGCGATAGGCCCCGCCTTCGGATGGGTCGCATCGCGGCGGCTGCTGCGCCGCCTGACGCATGTCAGTGAGACGGTCAGTACATGGTCGCAGGGCGATCTTGAACCCGTGGTGCGTGACACCGCGCAGGACGAACTCAGCGAGTTGGGGCGCAACCTCAACAGTATGGCCCGTCAACTCGACGGCCTGCTGGCGACCCGCAGCGAACTCGCCGCCCTTGAGGAGCGCAACCGCCTGGCGCGTGACCTGCATGACACCGTCAAGCAGCAGATCTTCGCGGCGAGCATGCAGCTCGCGTCAGCCCGCAGTGTGATCCGTGACCAGCCCGATACAGCCGATGGCATGCTGGCACACGTTGAATCTTTGGTGGATGCGGTGCAAACCGAACTTGTTGGCCTGATTCACGCCCTGCATCCGCCCGCCCTTGCTGATCGAGGTGTGACAGCTGCCCTGCGTGATTATGTACAGGCATGGTCTGAGCGCACGGGTGTTGCCATTGACGTATTTGCAAAAGCTGAACGGCGTGCCCCTCTGGCGGTGGAACAGGCCCTCTATCGCATTGCACAAGAGGCCCTTGCTAACATCGAAAAGCATGCCCACGCTACCCAAGTGCAGGTCAAACTCAGCTGGCAGGCACACAGCCTGACCATGGATATACACGACAATGGGAAGGGGTTCGACATGACCCGCCCTACAGATGGCTTCGGCCTGAATAGTATGAACGACCGACTCGCCGCCTTGAATGGGATGGTCACTGTGGAAAGCTACCCCGGTGAGGGCACCCGAGTCACCGCCATAGTGGAGTTACCCGATGACTGAATCAATGATTAACGTCATGCTCGTTGACGATCATGACGTGGTCCGGCAGGGTGTGCGTACCTACCTCGACCTGCAACCCGATATTGCCGTCGTCGCGGAGGCTGCTTCCGGTGAGCAGGCGCTTGAACGCATCGCTGAACACGCCCCGGATGTGGTGCTGATGGACCTCATTATGCCGGGGGGCATGGATGGTGTGGAAACCACACGCCGCCTCAAAGCGATCAGCCCACGCACACAGGTGATCGTGTTGACGAGTTATCACGAGGACGAGCATATCTTTTCCGCTATCCGGGCGGGTGCCCTGAGCTACTTACTTAAGAGTATCAAAGCGCCCCAACTCGCAGAAGCGATCCGCAAGGCTGCCAACGGTGAGGCGACGCTTGATGCCCAGGTTGCCGCACGCATTGTTCAGGAGGTGCATGGCAGCCGCCTCGATGACCTCAACCCCTTCACCGAGCTCACCGACCGTGAAATGGAGGTCCTGCGGTTGATCGCACAGGGTCTGCAAAACGCCGATATCGCGGAGGAATTGACCATCACGATAAAGACAGTCCGTGCGCATGCCAGTAACATTCTCGCCAAGCTCCACCTGCAGGACCGGACCCAGGCGGCTGTCTACGCATGGCGCGAAGGCATCGTCCGCCGGGACAATACAGAGGATGGATAGGAATTCCAGCGGATGCTCGTTCACGTGTCAACCACATATGGACCTCCACCGAAACGGGGGAGGTCCACATCACCAATGGAGGTCATCGCATGAAGCCCTGGCAAAAATGGACGGTCAGAATCGCTATTGTTGTGCTTGTATTGAACGCCTTCATCATCCATCACAACATGGCCTGCTGTCCATCACTTACCACCTAACCACTACCGTAAATTGAATATGGAGGGCAGTTCAAACAGCTCCAGACGTGGTCCAACGATTAGGAACAGTGTGAGTAGTGCCGCCAATAAAATGAAGGTCATCATAAAGGCAGCCCCTGCCGGGTACCCCTTCTTGATAAATGAATCGGCCGGGTTGCGTGTCCTGTAGTAAATCTCAATGATTGAGCCGGGTGGGTACTTGTCAAGTACGCGCTGTATGGCACGTCGATTACGTTGGCCAACCATCCGCTGACTGTATTGGTCGTTGGTGTAGGTCTCCCCATCGACCGTATACCGGTAGGTCACCACAGGCCGGAAGGATATAGTTCCACTGCCTCCTACCATGTTTCCGATGTGGGTAGCGATAACCTCAGCAGTCGTTGTTTCGTAGCGGGGCATAAATTTACCTCTCTCTAGAGTATTTACTCAGGTAACGATATCTGCACGATGTTTCTTACAGTCTATGCGTTTCTCTAACCAAGTTCAAACCTGGGTAGTGCGTGCAGGTGTGTATGATAAATCAGATGGGGTTGACCTGAGGCAAACTATGAGTAGCTTCGCGCTGTTTGTTCCCAAATCTACCTTGATGAGCCATGAAAATCAACTCAACTTTTCTGGAGATAACCATCGCACTGATGGTGTGCCTGACCCTCTACGTGTGGTTGAGGTACGGTAAAAAGCTCAAACGCTGGTGGAAAGAGTGGCGTAAGTGATGCTCCCCGGAAACAGGGGGCATAACTCCGTGGTAAGGCCAAAAGACCAAAACGCGAATGGAAAAGACACTCCGGGGTAAACTGACGACGATTTTACCCGGTCTACCTCTGGAGAAAGCACGACGTCCTTCCTAAGAGAAGCCTTGCCATAGGCACCCCTGTTAGTCATTATCAGCCGATGGGTCTGGATACGCTACAAGAAACGAATCAAAGCGGTTGTGAAGGAGCACAGAGCAAAACGGTCGACACGG
>JAADYX010000177.1 GCA_010092885.1 Chloroflexota bacterium
ATCTACACCTAAGCCTTAGTAGTCAGCTTCAGTTGTGTATAAGAGACAGTCCTTCAGCACGCCCGCATCGTCATCGGGCGGCGGCGTCAGCAGGATCAGGCCGCGCAGCACATCACGCCATACGGCATCACCGCTGCCGCCTTCCACGGCCTGCCCGGTCAGCACGAGGACGCCGCGCACCAAGGCCTGTGTGCGCAGTTCGCTGAGCAGACGGGTCTTCCCCACGCCGCTTTCCCCACCGATCAGCCATGCCTCCCCCCTGCCGCGGACGGTTTCCTCAAGCCCGGCTGTGAGCACCCGCAGTTCGCCCTCCCGCCCTACGAACCGCGCCGAGTGCAGGTAGCTCTCGCGGATCTCAACGGTCTCTTCCGGCATGGGGATCTCAACGGCATTGCACAGGGCCGTGATGGTGGCCTCGGCGGTCGGGTAACGCTCGTCGGGGTTTTTGCTCAGCAGGCGGGCGATGACGGCTGTCAGCTTGATGCTCAGGCCCTGCAGGCGCTCCAGATCGGGCGCGGCCGTCATCACGTCGGTGAGCAGCTTGGAGACGCGCTGTGCTTCAAAGGGGCGCACACCGGTGAACAGCTCATAGGCGATCACACCCACAGAGTACAGATCGGCGGCGGCGGTCGTGCGTTCGGAGCGGATGAGCTCCGGGGCCATGTAGCTGAAGGTGCCCGCCGTCAGGGTGGGGTCGGTGTCGTATTTGTCACGCACAACCGACAGCCCGAAGTCCAGCACCTTGACCCGCCCGGCCGTGGTCACCAGCACGTTGGCCGGTTTCAGATCGCGGTGGAAGATGCGCCGCCGGTGCAAAAAGTCGAGGGCTTGCAGCATCTGCACGAGCAGCCGGACCTGCTCCACGAGGGATTGGCCCTCTGCCGCGGCGATAATGCGCCGCGAATCGGCCAGGTGCTCCATCGTGAAGAAGGGCTGCCGGTCTCTATCAAAGCCGTAGTCCAACACGGTGATGATGTTGGGATGGCGCAGGGAGGCCAGCGTCCGGAATTCGTTGGTCAGGGCAATGCGCAGCGCATCCGGAACGTGGATAATGGTCGGTGTGGCTACCGGGGACTCGCTGTCTTTGTCCTCAGAGCGCGTGACCCGCTTGAGAGCCACGGTAGTTGCTGTGAGATGATCGCGTGTGCGGTAAACCACACCCATTCCGCCGCGACCCAGCTCTTCGATAATCTCATAACGGCCGGCGATCAGTGGGTTGTCTGTCATAGGTCACCCCTGGTTGGAATAATGTGGTACGGGGTAGGAGCCGGATCACTGGTCTTCCAGGAATTCCATCGCTTTCTCAAAGATGTTCCAGCGCTTGCCAGCGTTCAGATCAAACACAGGCACCTCAGTGGCCTGCGGCGAACTGCCCACCATCACATGGAACTCCATTTCCTGGAGTACTTCCAGGCTCTCAAATAGATCGTCCAGGTTGTCAAGGTCAGTCGGTGTGTGCCACGCATCGCTGCCCGCCGGGAAGACGATCTCCCCGACGAACATATACTCGCTCATATCGGAGTGCCACAGATAGCAGACTCCGCCCGGGGTCAGCCCCGGCGTGGGGAAGGCCTCCAGATCGTCCGCGATGGAGACTTCCTCGTAGGCAAAGTCATCCCCCACCTTAATGCCCTGGGCGCGCAGGGCAACCGCTTCGATCTCACTGCAGATGACGGGTGCGCCGAAACGCTCGAACACGTGGTTGTTCATCTCACTGGCCGCACGCCGGTCAGTGACCAACTGCAGGCTGACACCACCCAACGCCTCAATGGCGTCAAACATCGGCGTAATGTCGACACCTCCGCTGAAGTTCGCCAGCAGCAGATTGCCGGCAGGGCGTTCCAGCAGGTAGGTGAACGGCTGCCCGGTCGTGAACTTGCTTTCCGGGTAGACCAGCCTGACACGTGGATAGACTTCTTCCATTACGGCCACCTTTTAACAGCAGTGAGGATATCGCTAACGAAGTGTACGAGATGGGCAGGGGCTTCGCAACTTGAGGGGTCAGGTCTCATCCGAAAACAACAGCACCGGCAGATCGTTGAGCAGCTTACCCAGGCCGATCACCACCGCCAGGATCTCCAGCCGCCCGACGAACATGCCCACGATCAAGGTCCAGTGCACGCTGGCCGGGGCATCCGCACCACTGATACCGCTGGAAAGGCCCGTTGTACCGATAGCGCTGGCGAATTCAAAGAGACTATCGCGCAGCGGATAACCATGGGCTGCGATGATCAGGGTGCCGATTGCCAGCAGCCCGATGTAGAAAAACCCGAACAGGGCCACCTGCCGTACCAGCTTTTCCGTGATCACGACTGTGCCGTCGGCGCTTTTGAAGGTCGGTTCGTTGACCATCTGTTCTGGGGAAAAGGCGCGGCGCACCTCCCAGATGACACTGCGCACGAGGATCACAACCCGTTCGTGCTTGATCGCCCCCGCGGTCGAGTCGGTGCTGCCGCCGATCACCATCAAGACGATGATGAGCATCCAGCCGAAATCCAACCACAGGCCGTAATCGCTGCGGGTGAGCCCGGCGGTGGTCATCGCGGAGCTGACCTCAAACAGGGCCGTACGCACTGCTTCGCCCGCATCCGGATAGACGCCCAGGGCCATCACCAACAGGAGGCTCACCGCGACCGGCAGCACCACCAGGGTGAAGCGTGTTTCATTGTCCCGCAGGGCCTGACCGACCTTCCCTTTCACAACCGTGTACACCGTCAGCAGGTTGGTCGCGCCAAGCCACATCAATACGAGGATGACCCCCTCGATTGCCACGCTGTCATAATAGCCGATCGATTCGGCCCGTGTGGAAAAGCCGCCCGTCGACACTGCGGTGAGGCCGTGGTTCAATGCGTCGAAGAGCGGCATCCCGGCGATGGCCAGCGCGATCACACCGAATACCATATAGCCCACATAGATGCGCAGCACAATGTTCGCCGAATCACGAATGTTGGGTACCAGCTGGGCATTGCGCCCTTCAGCAGACGTCAGCCCGATGCCCGCCGGACCGGCGATGGCGCTCATCATGATGATCACGAACCCCGCCCCACCGACAACCTGCGTGATGCTGCGGTACATCAGGATGATGCGCGGCGCGTTTTCAACATCCAGCGTTGTCAGGCCGGTGCTGGTCCAGCCGCTCACGGCCTCAAAGGCGGCCTGTGTGAACGGCAGCTGCATGATCACCATGTAGGGGATGATCCCGCCGAGCATGGTCAGCAGCCAGATGATCAGGACTGTTACGGTGCCTTCCTGGTATGTCAGCGCATCTTCATCCTCCGGGCGTACGAACCATTCCAGGATGGCGCCCAAGGCGAAGAAGGTGCCGCCCAACAGGATAAAGGGGATCCCCAGCCGCCACTCGTCCGGGTAGAAGACAAGCGCGACCAACGGGGTCAGCAGAATCGGCCCGACCACCATAAAGGTGCGGCCCAACACATCGATGATAGCCCGGTAACGATTGCGCAGATAGGCCGGATAGCGCATCAGACATCCGAACCGGTGAGCTTGTTCAGATCGGCTTCAGCCTTGTTATGTTCAGTCACCAGCACGAGAACATCCTCTATCAAGAGGATGCTTTGCCCGCTGGGGACAACGGCCTTGCCATTGCGGATGATCGCGGCGATCAGGGTGCCCTGCGACAACCCAAGATCCATGATGCGTTTGCCGATTGAGGGCGATTTCTTGCTGAGCCGGACCTCGCTGATGGTCAATTCGCCTTCACCAACCGGCATCAGGGCGACGATGTCCTCGAAGTTGGCGTAGGCTTCGATCATGGATGTGATGACCTGGATCGCGCTGAACGCCGTCGTCACCCCGAGCTTGCGGAACACTTCGATATTGTCCGGGTCATTGACGAGTGACAGGGTGCGCGGCACACCGTACAGCTTGACGGCCATCTGGCAGGTGATGAGGTTGTCCTGATCGCGGTCGGTCAGCGCGATGAGCATGTCGGCGCGCCGGGCACCTGCCTCCGCCAGGATATCGGGATCGGAGCCATTGCCGAGCACCACAAGCGCATCTGTCCGGCGCGCGAGCTCGCGGCTCTCGCCCGGGTCATTGTTGATGATCGTCACGCGGTGATTTTTGGCTGTCAGGTCCCGCGTGAGGAAGTAGGTCGTGTGGCCGCCGCCAATAATGATGATGTGCATTAGGCTGGCTGGCTGGTGGGTGCCTTTGCAAGCCCATCCAGGAAGGCCTGGGCTGAGAGCTTGGTCGGGCACACGGTTGCAATACGGAACTCGGAGTATAATGCTTCGCGGCGTGGGTCAAACACGCGCGCCATGACATTCGGCACTTCGAAGATCTCACGCGCCACCTGGGCAATCATCAGGTTGGTATTGTCATCTTCCGTGACCACAAACAGATAATCGGCCTTGTCGATATTGGCGTGTTCGAGCACGCTCAATTCGGTGGCATCACCCAGCACGGTGAACCCGCTGAACGTGCCGGGCAGTTTTTCAAAGGCGGTCTCATCCATGTCGATCACGACGATGCTGTTTTCGTCCGTGCTGAGGCGTTCGGCGAGCAGGCTGCCCAACCGCCCACAGCCCACAATCAGGATGTAACTCTCGGACATACGCATTCCCCTCTGGTGGCGTTGGCTTAGGCAAATTCGAGTATAGCAGCCAACAACGTCAAATGCCCGGCGGGGTCCGACCGGGTAAGATGACACGCAGAATGGCCACTGCACCGACGGCTCATGGGTTGATAGTGTACGCGGAACCGCCTTTTTAGTGAACCACGACTCGCGTGCGTAGGGCAAATGTGTGTCCTCAGCCTGCGATTTTTCAAGTACAATACGCATGCACACGAGTAAGGAGCACACTGCCGTGACCGATTCCGCCGCCCACCGGTTGGCCGCCCAACACATCAAGCCGAAGTTTCTACAGGAGAACCTCAAGCCGGATGTCCTGCATCGTGGCGTGCTGGCCTTCGAAGCGGGCGTGCAGCACTTCGCCGGCGAGCAGATCGTCGCCTTTGTGGATGACAGCGAGAAGGAGGCGTTCGACCTCGGCGCCATCCTGACGGATCGCCGCCTGCTGCACCGCCAGTCCAAAGGGACCCACCAACTCGCCTACAGCGCGATGGCCGGTCCCATCAAAGTCAACAACAGCATGGTGACCAACCGCTTTGTTGAAGTCAACGGCCAGCGCATGGTCATGTGGAACGCGAAGCCGGTTGGTGCCGTGCTGGAGGCCCTGTTGAACCTGCCACCCGACCAGCGCACCGGGCCGGTGATCCCAGTGGTGACGCCCACCGACGCGGACCCGACCGGCATCCGTGCGGCGATGGTCCGGGGTGAAGGGGCCGATCCGCGCGTGCGAGTCATCCTGGCCCTGCTGGAGCGCCGGGTGCAAGCGGGCGCGTTGGATGCCGCCGCATCGCGGCCGCTGGTCGGGTCGGCGGCGCTGCTCGCGCGGACCCTGCGCTTCGGGCGGGGCATGCATGAGGGATACTGGACCACCACCTTCAGCCTGACCGACCTGGAAGGCACCGTGGGGGCGCTGTTCGGCGATCCGTTCGCCGAGCGCGACGCTGAGTCCGGGGCGCGGGTGCTCGGCTTTGATCTGGGTGGGGGCGGCAGGCGGGCGGCCAAAGCGGCGGCATCCAGTGCGGCAGGGTTGGCCGCCACGGCACTCCTCGGCTTCGGATGGGTCAGCCTGCCGGGCAAGAGCATCCGGCAGATCCGGCTGACCCTCGCGGAAACGCATCCTGTGGCCGGGTACCGGCTGGACGCCAAGTCAGGCTCGGATTGGGTGCCCGCCGCCTCCATCCCCAATGACGGTATCGGGCCGAAGTTCGCGCACGCGGTCAGCCAGTCCCTGCTGAAGATCGAGCTGCTGATGTTGTTGGGCCGGGCCCTGTACGGCAATGCCTATACCGCGCTGCGCAGCGACAACCGCGCCCAGGTGGAGACCGATGCGGGCGCTCTGTTGGGCCAATCAATTGACCTGACGGGCTTCTACGCCTAAAATCGATCGGACATGACATAAGACAGAAGGAACGTCATATGTGGGATAAGCTCCCCGACCAGAACAACGATGACATCGAGGAGCGGCTGCGTTCCGTGATGCAGAACCTCGATGTGGACGACGCCGATCTGCCCGGCGAGGACGATGATGCGCCGCTGATCGCCCTGGTGTACCGCCACGCCGACAGCATCGTGGTCACCGACCGCCTGTACAACACGCTGGCCGAACGCTTCGGCGACGATGCGATTGTACGCGAAAGCGGCCTGGGCACCGAGGACATCCCGCTGGCTGAGGATCTGGTGGAGGACGATGTGATGCTGGTCGTCATCGGCAAGAAGTGGCTGGCCATGAAGGACGGCGACACACGCCTGATCGACGACCCGGCCGATCCCGTGCGGCAGGCGATTGAAACCGCGCTGGGGCTGGGCCTGCCAATCTACCCGGTGTTGGTCTATGGTGCCGCCCTGCCCCGCGCCGAGTTCCTGCCCGAGCCGATCCGCGCGCTGGCCGAAAAGCCCGTCTTCCGGCTGGGCAGCGAAGACGAGTTTGACATCAACCTGTATCAGGATGTGGACAAACTCGTCAGAGAGATCGCGTATCACATGGAGGGCGGCATCCGCCCGGCGGGGTGATGTCAGCCGCGGTTGGCGGCGATCTCAGCCTCCAGCCAGGCGATCCAGGCATCAACGCCCTCACCCGTTGTGCAGCTGAGCGGGAAGGTCACCAGCCCCGGGTTGAGGGCCTCCACACCGCGGGTGAAGTGCTCCAGATCGAAGTCCAGGTAGGGCAGCAGGTCCATCTTATTGATCACCAGCACGTCGGCGCCGGTGTACATGCTCGGGTACTTGTAGGGCTTGTCAGCGCCTTCCGGCGTGCTGGCGACGACAACGCGCTTGTGCACGCCCAGCTTGAAGCCATGCGGGCAGATCAGGTTGCCGACGTTCTCCACGATGAGCATATCCACCGCAGCCAGATCGAGCTGGTTGAGCGCATCGCGGACCATGTGGGCTTCCAGATGGCAGTTGCCGCCCGTGTTGATCGCGACGGCCTGCCCGGCCCCGGCCTGCTGGGCGCGGTCGGCATCCAGCGTGGTGGTGATATCGCCGTTGACCATCGCGATGCGGTACCGGTCGGCCAGGCGGCGCGCGGTCACCTCAATGAGGGTGGTCTTGCCCGATCCGGGGGAGGACATCATGTTGAGCGCGAAGATGCCGGCCTCATCGATCAGGCGGCGGTTCTGCGCGGCGATCTCCTCGTTGGACTGGAGGATGTTCTGGACGACCTGGATCTGTTTGACCATGAGTGGGCTCTCCTATTCGATGTCAATCGCCTCAACGTAGAACTCCTTGCCCGCGACGATCTCGGCGCGGCGGCTGTCGCAGTTCGGGCAGACGCCCTGCGCCTCAACGAGCGGGTATGCGTGGCCGCACCGCTGGCACTGCATCCGTGCGGGGACTCGCTTGAAGTGCAGCGTTGCCTCCTGCGCGATGGTGCCCTCCGCCAGCGTACTCCAATAGAACTGGATCGAATCGTCGATGAACGACGACAGATCCCCGATGACCAGATAGATATCGGTCACGACGGTGGCATCGGCGGCTTCAGCGTGTTCGAGCGTGATCTCAAGGATACTGCGGGTTACAGCGAGTTCATGCATAGGTTGCCGGGCGACTGGCTTACGTTTAGACTCTGCGCTCGATTATAGACGAGTTTCCCGGGCATTCCTACCGTGCAACATCACGTGCGCACCGTGACATTGTTACTCCTGTTGGCCATGATCGGGCTGCTGGCACCGCAAACGGCCCGCGCCCACCCGGCGGACAACTTCTTCCTGACGCACACGCTGACCCTCACCCCGGAGGCGATCCAAACCCAGGTGGCGATCGCACCGGGGTCACTGCTGGCCCGGGCGATCTGGTTTGCGGCAGACAGCGACGGCGATGAAGCCATCTCAGCAGAGGAGGCTGACGCCTGGGCGCAGAGTTGGGTCGGCACGCTGCGCATTGAGGTAGATGGCAGCCCGGCCCGCGCCGATCTGGCGGCTGTGGACTGGCCCGATTCGATTGATGCGCTGGTCACGGGCGAACAGGCCATCACCCTCAGCGCCGCGATCCCGGCGGTACCGCGTGAATCGCTGCGCTACATCAGCACCTTTGACCCGGAAAGCAGCATCAACCGGTTTGCCCTGCACGCCGAGGGCCTGCCGTTCGGGCAGCCACAGCAGGACGGTGGCCAGCTGGTCGTGCCATTGGTGGATGGCACACTGGAAACCTGGGACAGCGGCACACCGACCACAGGCCGTTCGCTGGCAGCCACGCAGACGGCGCGCGTCAACCAGCTGACCGGCCTGCTGCGCACCGCCCAACTGACTCCGGTCATTGTGCTGATCGCCCTGAGTGCCTCGCTGGGCCTGGGGGCCATCCACGCGCTAACGCCCGGACACGGCAAGGCGCTGGTCGCGGCGTATCTGGTGGGTTCGCGCGGCACGCCGCGCCATGCGATCGCGCTGGGCGGCATCGTAACGCTGACGCACACCGGATCCGTGCTGGCGTTGGGCCTGCTAACTCTGGCCGCCTCGCGCTTTCTGGTGCCGACAGATGTCTTCCCCATCCTGGAGATCGCCAGCGGCCTGCTGATCATCGGCATGGGCATCGGGCTGCTGCGCGTGCGGATCAAGGGGCTGCGCGGTGTGCTCAACCTGCCGGAGCCGCCGCCCACCCCACCCCAACCCGAACCGCCTGCCGATGGCAAGAAGCGCATCGCGATCAACCAGTCGATTGAAACGCGCGTCTATGAGGATCTTTCCTGGCGCTCGCTGATCACGCTGGGGATCAGCGGTGGGTTGGTGCCCTGCCCGGATGCCATCGCGATCCTGCTGGTGGCCATCGCCATCAACCGGTTGGCGCTGGGTCTCACCCTCGTGACGACCTTCAGCCTGGGGTTGGCCGCCGTGCTGATCGTGATCGGGGTGGCGGTCGTGCGCAGCCGCGGCTTCCTCAGCACGTTGGATGGCTTCAAGCAGGCGACGGCGGCCCTGCCGCTGGTCAGCGCGGTGATCGTGTTAGGGCTTGGGCTGCTGGTCACCGGCAACGCGGTGGCCGGATCCAACCTGCTGCCCGCGGCCCGCTTTGCCCTGGATGACGCCTGGATCGTCTACCTGGCCCCGGATGAGACGTTCAGGCAGCAGGTGTACGTCATCCGCGCAACGGGCGGCGATCCACAGCAGATCACCGATGAGCCGCTGAGCGTGTGGGATTACAGCATCATCGATGGGGAGATCATCTACGCGGCGGAGCGCAGCGGCGGCAGCGGTCTGTGGGCGGTCACGCCGGGCAGCGAACCGAGGCTGCTGCTTGACTGTGTACAGGCGTCGTGCAGCGCCCCCACCCCCGCGCCGCAAGGTCTACTGTACACCCGGCTGGATGCCGCAGCCGTCGTCGGGCAGGGGTACAGCACGCTGTGGTGGCTGGATACCGAAACCGGCGAGACCGGGCCGCTGTTCCAGGACAGCAGCCTGCCGACCACCAACGGGCGCTATTCGCCGGATGGCACCCGCCTGGCCTACGCTGCCCCGGATGGCAGCGGATCCCGGCTGACGATCTACGATGTGCTGGCCGGTCAGCTGGCGGGCGTGACCCGCCGTGTTGCCGATCCGGTGGTCTGGGCACCGGATGGCGAGGCCTTCCTGTACATCGATGAGGCCATCATCGGGGAGGCGGTGGTGCGGCGGGCCTTCCTCTACGATGTGGACTCGCAGACACCCACCCCACTGAGCGACGATCCGGCCATCGCTGATCTGGAAGGAGCGTGGTCCCCGGATGGCGCGTGGCTGGCCGTGATCCGCAAGGAGGTGGCGGCGGGCAGCCTGCACTTCGCCAATCAGGTGTGGGTCGTGCGCCCGGATGGATCGCAGGCACGGCAGATCACAGCGGCTGAGGAGGCCATCTTCGGCGAACCGGCCTGGGCCCCGGACAGCCGGACGCTGGTCGCCACCCGCTATGACTCGGCCACCGCGGAAAACCGGCTGGTGTTGGTCAACGTGGAGACCGGCACGGTCACCACCCTGGATGCGTCAGGCTTCCACCCGGAGTGGCTGCGCTAGACACCACGGGGTGCCCGGCGGTTATTCCACATACCACACCTGAGTATCTTGGATTTGCTCGCGATACGCAGTGACAGCATGGATCCCGCCTGACTGCTATAATGCATTGGCATGATTCATAGGAGGGCCTATGCTTACACGTTACCGCATCGGTGAACCGCTTGGCAAAGGTGGCATGGGGCAGGTGTTCCGGGCGCAGGACCGCCTGACCGATACCCCCGTCGCCCTGAAACGAGTCACAGTATCCGGGAAGGATCTTCGTTTTGCATCCCTGAGCGATACTTCGGACTTCCGGCTGGCGCTGGCCCACGAATTCCGCACATTGGCCTCGCTGCGCCACCCCAACATCATCAGTGTGCTGGACTACGGCTTTGATGAGAAGCGCCAACCCTACTTCACCATGGAACTGTTGGAGGGCGCGCAGGACCTCCTCGCCGCTGCGAAAGGCAAATCGCTGCGCGAGCAGGTCGATCTGTTGGTGCAGACGCTGCGCGCACTCGACTATCTGCACCGGCGTGGCATTGTGCACCGTGACCTCAAGCCCGCCAACGTGCTCGTGACCCCTGAGGGCGTCGTCCGCGTGTTGGACTTCGGCCTGTCGTTGGCCCCCGATATCTTCACCGGGGTGGATGGCTACAGTACAGGCGGCACCCCGGCCTATATGGCCCCTGAAGTGCTGCGTGGTGAAGGAACAGGGCCTGCGGCGGATCTCTATGCCGTGGGCGTGATGATGTACGAGATGTTCGCAGGGCGTCATCCCTTTGATACCACAAATGCCACCAAACTGATCCTCTCCGTTCTCAGGGCCCAACCGGATCTTGAATCGCTCGATCCGCGGGTTGTCGAGCCGCTGGCTCGTCTGCTGGACAAAGATCCGGCCAACCGCTACCCAACCGCGGATGCCACCATCGAAGCACTCTTCGGCGTATTCGACGAGACAGTGCCCGCTGAGAGCGAACCGATCCGCGAGAGCTACCTGCGTGCGTCCCGCTTTGTAGGCAGGGAGAGCGAACTTGAGACTCTGATGGCCGCGCTCGAAGAGGCGGCAAAAGGCCATGGCTCACTGTGGCTGATCGGCGGTGAGAGCGGCATTGGCAAATCCCGCCTGATGGAAGAGCTGCGGGCACAGGCCCTGGTGAGTGGGGCGCTGGTCGTGCGCGGGCAGGGTGCCGCAGAAAGCGCCGCACCCTTTCATATCTGGGAGGAACCGCTGCGCAGGCTGGTTCTGGGTGCCCCTGTTGACGATCTGGCGGCTGGTGCGCTCAAGACCATCATTCCCGACATCGAGAAGCTGTTGGGGCGGCCCGTGCCCGACGCGCGCGACCTAACCGAGGAAGCCACACGGCGCCGTCTGGTGACCGTGATCGCCGATCTGCTGGGCCAGCAGACGATGCCCGCGGTTCTGCTGCTGCTTGATGATCTGCACTGGGCCGCTTCCGGAACCAGCGGGGCCGCCAGCCTGGACCTGCTGGAGGCGCTCATGGTTCGCATCCCTGATCTGCGGTGCATGGTGGTCAGCTCCTACCGGACGGAAGACGCACCGGAGCTTGAAAAGCGGCTGGCCATTGCCCGGTCTATGAAGCTGAAGCGGCTGACGCAGGCTGATATCGCCACACTCTCTGAGTCGATGGTTGGCCAGGCCGGGCGCGATGAGAGCATGGTGAAGTTCCTGGCCGAACAGACCGAGGGCAATGTGTTCTTCATCGTGGAGGTGGTGCGCGCCCTGGCTGAAGATGCCGGATCGCTGCGCGAGGTGGCAGCCATGACACTGCCCGCACGGGTGTACGCCGGCGGCGTGCAGCAGGTCGTCGAACGGCGCCTCAACCGTGTACCGGAAGCCTACCGCCCTTTGCTGAGAGAAGCCGCCGTCTTTGGCCGCCAGCTGGATCCCGCCGTGCTCGAGCACCTATCGGGGGATGTTGACCTGGAAACCTGGCTTTCGGCATGCAGCAGTGCCGCCGTCATTGAGATCTTTGATGAGCAGTGGCGGTTCGCCCATGACAAGCTGCGCGATGGCCTGCTGCAGGCCCTCGACGAGACCGCGGCCCCGGGCATCCACGCCAGGATCGCCGCAGCCATCGAAGCCGTATACCCGGACGAAGATGCCTACGCGATCGCGCTGGCCGACCACTGGCGCGATGCCGGCCAGCCGGTGAAGGAGGCGCAGTATGCATTGACCGCTGCCGAACGCGTTCTCATTGCGAGTGACCAGAAAGCGGCCCGCGAGATGTTCACCCGGGCGCTTGTGAAACTGCCGCCGGACAGAACGGACGAGCGCATCCGGGCAATGATCGGCCTGGCCCACATGTTTGATCTCTCCGGTGATGTGAAGCAGTCCGAGCAGTACCTGGCCGACGCGGCCAAACTCGCTGAGTCCTCCGGGCAGGACAAGCAGCTCCACAACATCGAGCGCGGACTGGCCAACCTCTACGGGCGTCGCGGTGATGTCGATCGCGCCCTCACACACGCTCAGAAAGCGGTGGATCTGGCCAGGGAACGCGGTGAGAACGCAGACTACGGACGGGCCCTGATCATCTTGGGCAACGTCTATCGCGCAAAGGGCGACTTCCCCGAGGCGCGCCGCAGCTATGGCCAAGCGCAGCTGATCTACGAACGCCTCAACGACCCAACCGGGCTGGCCCTGACGACCGATTATCTTGGCATGCTGTTGGCTCGCGAGGGCAAAAACGCCGAAGCGGATCCCTATTTTGAGCGCGCATACGGCCTGTACAAGTCCAGCGGTGATGTGGTTGGCATGGCCACCACCCTGCTGAACCACGGCTACAACAAGGCCCTTATGGGTGACATGGAAAATGCCATCAGGCTGTATCTGCAGGCTGATGAGGCCTACTACCGGGCTGGGATGCGCTTCGGCTATGTCTCCACCCGCGCCGCGATCGGTTATGCCTACCTGACACAGGGCGACTTCGATAAGGCGCTGGCCTACATGGAAGAGGCAAACAAGGGCTTTCAAGAGCTGGCCGATCCCAACGGGACAATGGGCACCCGTCTGAACATGGGCCATATCACCCGTACGATGGGCGATCACGATGCGGCCCGCCGCCACTACTGCACAGCGCTCGCCCAGCTGATCGAGCATCCCTCCCCGGAGATCATCTGTGAGGTGCTGGCCGCCGTGGGTGCACTCCAATCTGACAAGGGCGAGTATGCACGCAGCGCCGAGCTGCTCGGGCTGGCACGCGCTCAGCAGCGGTTCACACCCGATGCCCGCAAGCTCGTCGAAGAAACCTTACCCGCTGTCCGTGAAAAGCTGGGGGGAGAGGCCACAGAGGCCGCCCTCAAGCGCGGCGAGAACCTGACAGTCGAAGACGAGATCAAGCGGCTGCACGCCGAGCTGTGCGCTGAGGCTTAATTCAGCACACCAGCCGGGCGATATCCTCTCGCCCGGCTGGTTGATTCCGGCGCGCAGCACTAACCACGGTTGAGCAGATCCTCGCCGGGGCGCAGCTCCATTTCGAACAGATCCGCCTGCCGGATGATCACCATACCGGCCTTGGTGTACAGATCGGTGGCACCGGTCAGGCTGGTGGCATCCACATCGAGCATGGCGCGCGAATACCCTCGCTGCCGGATCTGCTCGAAGGCGTGCAGCAGCAGCCCCCGCGCGATGCCCTGCCGCCGCCATGCGGGCCGGACCGCCACCGTATCGATGTAGGCCGCGCTGCTGTCCTCATCCATCGGCGCGATACACCACACCAACCCCGCCACCTGCTCGCCCTCCACCGCGTGGAAGAACAACCCCGGATCGTAGCGCGTTTCCGTGGCGAGCCACCGCTCGTAGGTGGGCAGTTCCTCCTCGAAGGTGCTGGCCGCAGCACCCCAATGATCCTCGAACGCCTCCCAGCAGGCATAAAACGCCGCCCGCCGCAGATCGGGTGCCATGGTCGCGATGCGCAGCTCGGCGCGCAGTGGGGGCACGGCCACCGGTTCGTCGAGTGTGATCGCCATCCGGAAGAAGTGCCGCACCTTGCGGAACCCGGCAGCGAACACCCGCTCCTGCTTGAGGGTGTCATCGGCTGAGGCAAACACGCCCGCCGAGACACGTGCATCCGCCGGTGCGCGCGTGGCCAGTTCCCGCCCGCGCTGGATCCCCCAGTGCAGCAGCGCGTCTTCCAGTTCAGCCGTGTGGTGCTCCGGCTCGATAAACGTCTTGATGCCAACCACCACATACGGCGGATGCCGGTTCTCGACATACGCCCAGCCCGCCGGGTCCCCACCCGGACTCAGCACGAGCACCGTGTCGCGGCCCATATCGATGGTGGGGTGGCTGAGCACGGACTTCAGCCGCTCCTCACCGATCATATCCGCCCCGTACAGATGTTGTGTGGTGCTGTTGCACAGGGCCACCAGCACCGGCAGATCAGCTAACGACGCGGGCCGCGCGCTGATGTCTTCCAATACAGTGTCAGTCACAAGCATGACTCTCTCCTCTCAACCAACCATACGTCTGATCCGTCAAGCCGGTTTAAAGCTCAATGGGTTTGCTGTACTCTGCCTCGCGACGCACGACCGCGTACCCCAGCGACTCGTACAGATGAAAGGCACCGGTCGGATTGTCCACATGCACTTCCAGGGCGGCCTCTTGCATGCCGCGCTCCTTGAGTGCCTGCAGGCTCAGTACGATCAGTGCGCGGGCCAGGCCGCGGCGCCGGTAGGGCCGCCTTACGGAGATATCCTCCGTCCAGCCGCGCTTGCGGTTGAAGTGCGCGTTTTCGTCCTTGTCGATGAACGCGCGTACCTGCCCGGCGACCTCATCGCCATGCCATGCGATCCGCCACAGCGTCGGGTCCTGATGCGGGTCGGTGCGGAAGCGCTCATAGCTTTTCTCGCCGGGCTCCGACCAGCCGACGTGATCGCGGAAGGCCTCCACATCGGCATCCCACACCTTGCGGAAGTCCTCCTCGGTCACGGGCGTGCGCACGACGAACCCATGAGGCAGCTGCACATCTGGCAGATCGGCCAAGTTCGGGCGGACCATGACGGCGTGGGACTCGCACAGCACATAACCGCGCGCTTCCAGCAGACTGACGGTTTGCGGCTGGCTGCCGAACACCAACACCCGCGCCTCATGCGGATCGTCAGCGTCTACGGTGCGGGCGATGGCCTCAGCGCGCCCTTCCATCCAATCCAGGATTGCGGTCTTCAGGCCTGTGCCACGGTGCACCGGATCGATCCAGTGGCCAAGGAGATACACCCGCTTGCCGTCGAGCTCCTGCCAACGGTGCAGCCGCCCGTAGGCGACCAGGGCGTCGTCCAACTCCGCCATGATCATGTCGGTGGCGGTGTTGCACCTCTCCGGATCCATGAGACCGTAGTTCCGGCTGATCTCCTCCAGCGTGTTGATCTGCTCAATGCCGTCAGTCTGCGCCGCGGCGTTCCACACGCGGACCATCGCCGGGAAGTCGTCCGGCCCGGCAAACCCACGGAACGTCAGACCATCGATGTCCGGGGCGGTGGCAACGGCAATAGGGTTTATGGTGTCGCTCATAAGTCACTACCTTTCGTTTCTGTTGTCATCGTGGTTCACCGTCAATCACCCCATGGGTTTCAGGTAGCGCGTGTAGGTCTCGCGCAGCCGGAACCCGACCGTCTCGTGCAGGGTTGTTTCCACTTCGGTGAACAGGCGCACCTCGCCCGTGCCGCGTTGGCGCAGGTGATGGACGGCGTGCAGCAGCAGGCCGCGCTCCAAACCGAGGCCGCGGTACGCCTCAGCGACCAGGATATCGGTCACCAGCCCGATGCCGCGCCGGATCTCGGTGAGCACCACACCGGCCAGATCGTCAGCCGTGCGCGCCGTGATCCACATGGCAGGGTCGGAGTCCTGCACGAACACGCGGTACAGGTGCCCATCAGTGGGGCGGCTGTGCCAGCCGGCGGTCTTCATCGCCCAGATGGTGTGGGCATCGGCCATGGTGGCTGGCTGCACGTTGAACCCGCCGGGCAGGTAGGCTGACGGCAGGTGCACCTCCGGTTGGAGCGTCATCTCCGCGGTGACGTGTGTCGGCGTGTAGCCGTGGCCCGTCAGCAGGCGGGCGGTAGGCCGGGCCGCCGAGGCCACATCCGCACCGAGCATCACCCGGGAGCGGTCCGTGTGCCAGGCGGCAAGCTCGCGCAGGCGGCCTTCCGTCTGGCTGAGCAGGTACGTGCCGATGCCCATACCATGCACGTCCTCTTGCAGGTAGCCGCGGTGATAGTACAGCCAGCTGCCATCCGGCTCCGGCCACCAACGCACCCATCCGTAGCCGATGATCACACCATCCAGCTCTACGATCAGCACGTCGCGGTCCAGATTGGGGTTCTGCGCGTAGGAGATGCCCGCCGGAATGGCATCGATCTCCGTGGCACCGGCGGCGAGCGCGCTCATCGCGTGCAGATCCCGTTCCCCTCGGAAGCCGCGCACAAACAGACCCGGCAGGGGAGGTTCAGTTCTCTGGTTACCGTTGAACAGGCTCTTAAACATGTCCTCTTCCTCACTTACTTGCTTTTGCGCGTTACAACAAAAAAGACCGGTCTGTCAGCGGTTCGCGTCACCCGGTCGAGCAAGAGGAGCTGGTTCGGGCGAATCAAAAACCGCGAGCATCAGGGATGCGCTCGCGGCTCGTTGTCGCCCTTTTGAGGAGACTACTGCACGGCAGACGCATCACACCTGAATCCAAAGCCGATTCCGGCTGGAAATAGCGTTGTATTCAGCATGGTTGCGCCTCCTTTCATAGTCAGTTCTCAGTATACAGATTCCAGCGGGGATGTCAACCGGCCTCTGTTAAATACCGGTTAAACCTCAACTATTGTGAGGTTTTTGTCAGGGTGGTTTTCCAGACCTGCGCGTTCTGCGTGCGGTTGTTGAACTGCATCACCCGCACCACCGGGCTGATCGCGGCCACGCCGAACCCGACCGCCACGGCCAGCCCGGCCAGGCCGACCAGTGCGGCGGGCGGGAACACCAGCAGGAGCACCAGCGCCAGCACAATGCTGATCGCGCCGGCGGCCAGCCCAATCCCCCCGAAGATCAGCGCGCGCGGCTGCGCCCGGCGCATGCTGGCCCGCCGGTCACCGTTGACGGTACCCGTCACGCCGTTGACGAACAGCACCTGCTTCTCGTCGTCATCGTCGAGGTAATATGTGGTGTAGACCGGCACCAGCACCTGTGTCCAGTTGTGCTGGAACTGCGGCTGCGCCCACGCAAAATCCCGGATCTCGTCGGCGGTGGCGGCACGCTGCACCTCCCCGCTGGCGGCCTCCTGCACGCGCGGCTCGGCATCGACCCACGCATCCTGCGTGGTGCGTGCGGCCAGCCGGATCGCCGCCCCGTTCAGATGCTCGGGTGCGAAGGGCTGCATCCGCTTGAGGTCGAACCCGTCCAGCTGACGCATCAACTGCATGAAGCCATCCAGGGCGGGCGCGGGCACATTGTCGATGCGGGTCTGCATGCGACCCACACGCGGTTCCCAGCGGGTGCGCGTCTCCTTGACTTCCCGTGTGCGCCATGCCCCGCTGACGTAGTCCTCCTTATGGCTGACCACCTGGTAATGATAGCCGACCTCCGCCTTCCAGATGGTTTCCAGGTCGGCATCGACCAACCACACGGGCAGATAGGTCTGCCGCAGGCGCTGCCGCAGCGCACCCTCCTCGATCTCTTTGGGCCGGAAGGGGATAGCCTGGGTAAAGGTATCCAGGCGGCGCAGGGCTTCATCCGGCCCGATGGCAAACGGCACAATGCCCTCAGGCGTGCCCTGCACCACCTGCTCGCCCTGCGTGACCGGATCGAGGGCATCACGGAAGCAGTTGGGGCATGTGCGGTCGCCGGCTCCGTTAGGCAGCAGCAGGATGCTGCCGCAGACCTCGCACACCAGCGGCGGACTATAACTGCTTGAAAACGTCATTGACGTTCATCCCTTCCAGCATATTCTTTTTCTCGCGGGCCGGGTCGATGATCGACCAGGCGGTGCTCAGCAGGGCCACCACGCCAGCGATGGCGGCCATAAAGGCCAACCCGGCGACGCACAGCAGAGGCGGCAGCAGCAGGCCGATCACGCCGAGCAGAAAGGCGGGCACAAACAGCACCGCGCTCACCGCGATAACCTTGGCCCAGTCGACCGGGCGGGTCCCGCCGATGGTCGCCGTCTGGCCGTTCACGACGATCTGGTAGGTTTCATCGTTGTAGTTGTAGGTCGCCAGGTAGACGGGCAGCAGCACATAGCGCCAGCTCTCACCGGAGAAATCCAGGGTGACGGTCATGTTGCGGACTTTGTCAGCCTCACCGGCCAGCGCATCCTGCTCGCAGGCCTTGCGCGTCGCCTCACGCATGGCGGTGCGCCCTGCCTCCCACGCCTGCTCCAAGGCGATCTCGTACGCCTGCGCGTTGATCCCCGCCAGATACTTCGGCTCGTACGGGACCAGCTTGCTCATATCGAAGTCGCGGATGGTCTCGAGGATCGCCTGTGTGACGTGCGTGGTCCCCGTGATCAGGTAGTCATCGAAGGTGCGTTGGACGCTGCCGGTTTCCCAGCGCCATTTGGTGACGGTGCGCGTCTTCCATTCGCCGTCATCGAAGTAGCGCTCCGTTTCCACATAGCCGACTTCCGCGCGCCAGGCCGCCGATGCCCTGCTGTCAAACGTCCAGAAGGGCAGGTAGATGCGGTTGAACAGGCCCATCTTGGCGGCGTTCTGGAGTTTGCCGGGCAGCATCCAGCTGGAACCCAGCCACGCCTCGACTTTGGGATACAGTTCGGCCTCTTCCACGCTGAACGGGATCAAGAAGCGGGGGCGCAGCGCATCCTGTTTGGCTTCCGTCTGTACCACTGCGCTCGACCCGCAAAAGGGGCAGGTGTGCGTCAGCGATCCGTGAGGCAGGGTGGTCACGGCCTGGCAGCTGCTGCACGTCAGGTCGGTGCGCTTCTCACCCCAGCCGTGCGCGGCCCGCTCAATGACTTCCACCTTGAACTCGAACTCTTCAGCCTGTTTGCCGACAGCGGTGTGCTCCGGCGGTTCGTAATAGCCGCAGTTGCTGCATTCGAGCCCGCCCGCGGCAATCGAGTAGGCGGTGGTCGCGTTGCAGTTTGGGCAGGTGAAATCGACCAGTTCCGGCCGTTCCTCCTCCTCCGGCGGAATGGGTTTATAGATCTCAACGTTGGGCAGCGCCGATTCAGCGGGCATATACCCTTCCGGTGGGAACTCCATGGGTGCTCCTTTCCGACGATGGTCTGCACCCATTATACCGGTCAGGGCAAACCAACCGACAGAAGAGCGCTGTCCATACCGAGCAGACCGCCGGAGACCCCCTTCCACCCGATGCGCACGCGCACCGCGTCGAAGGTCGCCCCCGCTGTGAAGCTGCATTCAAACGGCTGCCAGTTGAACGTACCGGACTGGTTGAACAGGCACTGCTTCAGCCCGACGGGGACACCGCCAGCCAGCAGCTCGACCTGTGCGCCTTTCACGCCGCCGCTGACGTTCTGCCCGGCCACCATCACCGTGAGCGTGACCGCATCCCCGGCACCGCCTGAAACCGGCGCCGTCTGCTGGATCAACTCGGTGGTACCGTTGGCACGCAGCAGCAGCAGGTGATCGCCGCTGTGGGCCAGCGCGTGACTGATGCGCCCATCACCGCCGCCGGACTCGATCAGGCTCCAGGTGCCGGCGAGCGGCTCCTCAAAGCTGCCGTTGCTGAGTATCACTTCTGAGGGGTTGTCCAGGTATTCCACGGCACCGATATCGCAGCCGTTGCCGCCATCATTGGGCACACCGGGCATGTCCATCCGGGTGTAGCCGCGCTGATCGCCATCCGCCAGCACGCACTGCCCCACGTCGATGGCATCGCTGGTCTGCGGCAGGGTATGGGTTCTGTCTCTTATACACATCT
>JAADYX010000178.1 GCA_010092885.1 Chloroflexota bacterium
AAGGGGATCGCCCGGGCCGTCAACGATCTCGCCGCGCGGGCGCGCTCAGGCGCGCTCAAACCGGATGAGCTGAGCGGCGGCACGTTCACCATCACCAACCACGGGGTCTCGCGCAGCCTGTTCGCCACCCCGATCATCAACCAGCCGCAGACCGGCATCATGGGCGTCGGCGCGATACAGAAGCGCGTCGTGGCGCTGGAGGACAATACCATCGCCATCCGCCCGATGGTCTACCTCACCCTGACCTTTGACCACCGCGTGCTCGACGGGGCCGGGGCCGACTGGTTCATGGTGACGGTCAAGGAGCGGTTGGAGACCTGGAGCTAAGCCGCCCGGAGGGGGCGAAAAAGGGGGCACACGTGAGTGAAAAGGCAGCAACCCTGCGCGTTGAAGCGGATCTGAAGAATCTGGCGCGCATCCGTGAGTTCATCCTGGAGCACGGCACCGCCCACGGCGGCGCGCACAAAGCGATCATGGATCTGATCACGGCGGTCGATGAGGCCGTGACCAACATCATGATCCACGGCTACCGGGGCAAGGCGGGCCCGGTGGAGGTCGGGGTGTGGCACGACGGGCAGATGCTCGTCGTGCAGGTGCGTGATAAGGCCCCCCCCTTCGACCCGACCGAAGCCCCACCGCCTGATCTTTCCCTGCCGCTGGAAGAGCGCCCCCTCGGCGGGCTGGGCATCTTCATGATGAAGCAGTCCGTGGACGACCTGACCTACCGCTCCCTGGGTGATGGCGGCAATGAGCTGACCTTCCGCAAGGAGGTATAGTCCCGTGGAGATCGCTGTACGCGCCGTGTACGGGCGTGTCCCCATTACCGTGCTGACTCCGTACGGCAGCATCGATGGCTCCACCTACCGGCTGCTGATCGCCGCCGCGGAGGATGTCGTGGCGGAGGGCTGCGAGGCCCTCCTGCTGGACCTGAGCGAAGTGGATTATGTGAGCACCGCCGGGCTGGTGGCGCTGCAGTCCATCGCGCAGCTGATGCGCGGCGAAGCCCGCGCCGATGACGCGCACGGCTGGGATGCCATCCACAGCATTGACCGCGACCGCGACGAGGGCAAACAGCCCGGCGTGCGTCTGCTCAACCCGCAGGAGAATGTCGCCCGCTCACTGGATATGGTCGGGCTGGCGGCCTACTTCCACATCTACCACGATGAGGCTGAGGCCGTCGAGGCATTCTAAGGGCGGATAGGCTCGCGGTGGGTCACCGCCGGGTCGACCATCTCATCCAGGGTCTGGTTGATCACCAGCACCGGCAGCGTGTTGGCCTCCAGCGGGACGGCGCCCGGCGTGCTGCAGGCATGGGGCTTGGATTGAGCCGGCGGCAGGCCCGCCCCGCCATCATGCCCACAGCAGGTCGAAGAACGGGTTGACGAGATCCTCGGCATCGGTGACGACGAACGTACGCACCGCCGAGATGCCGCTCTCCGCCAGATCACACACCTGCAAGTGACACTCGCCCGTGCTGTACAGCGAGACCAGCCCCGCCCGATCATTGGCGAGCGCAAGGCTGATGTGAATCGACGGCGTGGGGCGAGCCAGCCAACTGCTCGGCGATCCACACCTCGAACAGGTCAAAGTCGATGCTCAACGGGCGTCCTCTCAAAACTAGGGCGGCCGTGATGGCGAGCTGCCACCTTAATGATCTTCGCAATGGCTGCGGTTTGCAACTGACGGCATGCCGGGCCCGCGCGCTTTGCAGCAGAGCACGCTGTGGTATAGTGTGGATATATCCAAAGAGAAGGAGATCAATTGATGACTGAAGCTGGCACACAACGTCAGTTCGACGAAACACCGCCGGGCATGTGGCCGCCCACCCTGTGGAATTGGAAGAACGCGGTGATTATCCTGGTGGTGTGGTTTGCAGGGTTTATCGCGGTCAACGTGATAGCAGCCATGGTGCTTCTGGTGCAGTCGGGTGTCATGGCTGAGATAGTGGCGGGCAACGCAGAGATATTGGAGACAGTGGAGCCCGTGGTCACGTTTGAAGTGCAGGTGGTGAGTTTCATCGGGCTGGCCGTGATCTCATTGGGTACTGTAGCCGCGGTCAACGTGCTGGGCCCACGCAACTCGCTGCAGGCGTTTGGGTTCCGCCCAATGGAACAGCGCTGGTGGCTGATCTCAGCCGGGCTGGCGGTCGCATTGGCCGGATCCCGTGTGCTGCTCGGCTGGGGACTGCTGCTGCTATTCCCCGCCTTACAGGAAAGCGCAGAAGCGCTCGCTGCCTCGTTACTCATCCCGGATCTGACGCTGATCGAGAGCCTGGTCATGATGTTCTTCATCTCGTTCTGGGTGCCCTTCTACGAGGAGGTGTTCTTCCGGGGCTTTTTGCACAATTGGCTGCGCAACCGCCTCTCCTTGTGGCCAGCGATCGTGGTCAGTTCGTTGGCTTTTGGCTTCATCCACATCGTCCCGGTGCAGATTGTGACCGCCTTCCTGCTGGGGGTGGGGCTGGCGTGGGTCTATGAGAAGAGCGGATCGCTGTGGTCGGCGGTCGTGCTGCACGTGGTCAATAACGGGTTGCTCGCGGTGCTGGCGTTCGCGCCGGTACTGTTGGGATAGGGCAAGGCGGGGATTTCCATTCTGGCCAACCTCGCGTACAATGTGATGAAATGCACAATCGGCTGTGAGGATATCCCCATGAAGCGTTTCCCTCGATTGGATCTGGCCGTGTTCATCGTTGTTGTCGCCGCCCTGCTGGTGATGGGATGTGCACCGGGTGCTGTTTCCGAACCGCTGCCCATCGAAGAACCAACCCCCCTGCCGCCGTTGGATGTCGAACCCCTTGAGTCAGTGGACAAAATGGCCCTCTTTACCGGCACCACAGCCCGCCTGCGTGGTGCCAATGTGCATCCTTGCACCGTCTTTGCTGGCGATGCGTGCGTCGAGACCATCGGCCCGGCTGACATTCAGGCCCTACCCGGGCATCCTTTCCGAGGACCCGCCCTATGTGATCGATGAGACACACCTCACCTACCTGGACAATCTGATCGGGTGGGCGGAGGATGCAGGTGTCTACGTCATCATCACCTACCAGGCCGGGCCGGACCGGGATGAAGCCGTGTTCGCAGGTGCAGCGAATGCCAACCTCACAGTGTGGGACAGTCAGGAAGCCCAGGATG
>JAADYX010000179.1 GCA_010092885.1 Chloroflexota bacterium
CCGGTCTACGAGCCGGAACCGCCTATCGATTGGGCGGCGCACGAGGCCGAAGCAGCTGGCTTACGATCTGCTGGTGGATGAGAGCCAGTGGTGGCCATGGTGAGGCCCGGCTAAGGTGCGGATTCGGCGCGGGCCTGCGCACGGGCGTGACGGCTGCGCCAGGCCAACCAGATCACCTGGAGCCCTTCAGCGAGTGAGAAGACGGCCACACCAACAAACAGGCCGGTGACGGTGTTCACGGCGACTCCGGCGCCCAGCCCGATGATGATGCTCACCAGGTAGATGGCGACGGCTTCCGTCACGGCGCGGGTGCGCTTGCTGCTCACGATGATGCCCTGGTAGTAATTGCGCAGCATCGAGAACAGGGGCATGGGCAGGGCCAGCCAAAAGGCCCCCGTGGCGATTTGGGCAAGGTTCGGGGCGAGGGCGGAGATATCCCTGAACCAGAAGCGCGCGAGCGGTGTAACGGCCATCAGCAGCATGAGGCCCGTGACGAGCACAGCAAGGCCGATCACGACCCGGCGCAGGGCATAGATCGCGCCCTTTTCCTCAAAGAGGGCCACGACCACCTCGTTCATCGCGAAGCCCGGGCTGCGAAAGATAAACATAATGCCGTTGATCACAGGCCAGATGGCCAACGACTCGAGGGCGAAGGGCATGCGGCTGAGCGCCGCGCTGCCGATCGGCTGGTTGAGGAGGTTGATCAGGGAGGTGGCGGCCAGCGGCAGGTAGAAGGCCAGGAAGGCATCAAAGGTGAGAAGAGTCTCAGGCAGGGGGGCTTCCTTAAGCGGTCCGCGGATAATCGGGCGGGCAATCAGGCTGGAGAAGATCGACTCGCTGATCACACCGGCGGAGATGGCTAGGGTCGCGACGATGATGCCGGGGATGGTCTGCACGAGGAGGCCAACCACCAGCACGGATCCGTTGGCCAGCAGGCGGATGGCCGTGCCGACGCCCACCGCCCACGACCGGTCAAAGCGGATCAGGATGCCTTGGTGGAACCGCCGGTTGGCGATGGAGGGGGTCCACGGTGTCATCAGGAGCATGCCGATGCGGGCTGGTCCGACGATCTCTGGTGGGGCACCGATGATGCCTTCAACGACGACGAAATAGAGCGGTGTCAGCGTGATGGTGAGGTGCAGCACGGTCAGGATGACAGAGGTGCGGACCATGAACCGGCGCAGCTTGATGTAGGAGTCCCAGTCCTTGCTGAGTGCGGTGGATGCAGCCAGCAGCATGATGATAGGCGACTCGATGATCAGGGCCAGCGGAAACACGACTCCGCCGTATGCGGCGAGATTGATCTCCGGGTTGGGGAGCCGGGCCACGACTGCGCTCAAGGCGGGCAGTTCGAGGGCCATGAACAGCCAGCTTGCCGCCAGCGGCCACCACGCTTTCAGCACGTGGCGGGTTGTAACGGATGAGGAGGGGATCGAATACTCAGCCATAGTCCGCCCAACGACTCGGGAAACAAGGCCCAGACTGTACCTTAGATGCCGGGGGCGATGCCATTCTCTGGGGTGCGGTCAGGTCGGATGGTCTTAGTCAGTAGATCAGGTCGCCGGAGACAAAGGCGCGGGTGCGCGGATCGGTCGGGTCGTCGAAGAAGACCTCGGTGGGGCTGTTCTCCACGATGCGGCCTTCGATCAGCAGGGCGACACGGGTGGCCAGCCGCCTGGCCTGGAAGATGTTGTGGGTCACCAGCACGATCGTCGTGCCGAAGTCGCGGTTCTGTTCGGTGATGAGATCTTCGATGATGCGGACGTTGGTCGGGTCGAGGTTGGCCGTTGGTTCGTCGAGGAGCAGGACGCGCGGTTCGAGCACAAGGGCGCGGGCAACGGCCACCCGCTGCATCTCGCCACCGGAGAGCTGCTGCGGGTTCTGCCCGGCCAGCGGCTGCATGGCGACTCGCTCCAACGCGGTGGTGATCCGCTGGTGGCCGTTGCGGCTGCCGCGCACACGCAGGCCGTAGGCGACGTTGTGATACACCGATCGCGAGAGGAGGGCGGGCCGCTGAAAGACCATCGCCAGCTGGCGGCGGTCTTCGATGGTGGCGCTGTCATGGGTGACGGGGCCCGCCGGGGCGTGATAGCGCACGGTTCCGGTGGAGGGTGTTTCCAGCAGGGCGAGCAGGCGCAGCAGGGTCGATTTGCCCGCCCCGCTCGGGCCGACCAGCGTGAACACCTCCCCGGCGTGAATGGTCAGTTCGGGGACATCCAGCACGGTGCGCCGGTTATACGTCTTGCGGGCGTTTTGCACGGAGAAGACGGCGGTCATAGGTGCTGCAGCCTACCCTGCCCTAAGGCCATGCCCAAATTCGCCATGAAGGACAGCCCCAGCAGGATGATCCCCAGGGCCAGGGCGAGGTCGAAGTTGCCTTTGCGTGTCTCCAGCACGATGGCGGTGGTCAGCACGCGGGTGCTGCCGTCGATATTGCCGCCAACCAGCATCACCGCGCCGACCTCACTGATGATCGAGCCGAACCCGGCCACCAACCCGACGATCACGCCGACGCGCGCCTCGTAGAGCACGGCCAACCGGGCTTGGAGCCGCGTTGCGCCCAATGCGCGCAGCTGGAAGAAGAGCGCCGGTTCCACAGCGAGCACGGCGCTCATCGTCACGCCGACGACCAGCGGTGTCGCGATGATGACCTGGGCCACCACCATCGCGCGGATGGTGAACAACCAGCCCAGGTCACCGAGGGGCCCGGCGCGGCTCAGCAGCAGGTACACGGCCAGACCCGCCACCACAGGCGGCATGCCCATGCCGGTGTAGATGAACGCCGTGAAGAGCTTTTTGCCGGGCACACGTGCTACCGCCAGCCACGCCCCCGCCGGGACGCCAACCACCATGCTGATGGACAACGCGATGCTGGTCACCAGGAGGGTGCGCCCAGCGATCTCGACGACGACGGGATCCAGGGTGAGGATCAGCTGGATGGCCTGGGCAATGGCTTCAATGATGGTTTGCATGCCGCGGACTGCTCCCTATCGGGTTACTGTTGGGCGCGCCAGGCTTCTGAGTCCGGGGTGAACAGCTGGCTGCCGTTGACCTCGAAACTGGCGATCAGCTGCTGTGTTGGCACGCTGACGAGCCAGTCAACGAACGCCTGAGCGAGCTCGGCGTTGATAGCCGGGTTCTTGTCCGGGTTGACCGGCATGACACCGTACGGGTTGAAGAGCACCGGATCACCCTCAACGAGCACCTCCAGCGAGAGGCCTTCGGCGACGCGGGCCAGATAGGTCGCGCGGTCGGTGAGGGTGTAGCCCTGCTGCTCATCAGCGATGGTCAACACGGCGCCCATGCCCTGCCCGGCGCTCTGGTACCAGCTGCCGTCCGGGTCGATGCCGGCGGCCTGCCAGATTGCCAGCTCCTTGATGTTCGTGCCGCTGTCGTCGCCGCGGGATATGAAGGGGCTTTGCGCCTCGGCGATCTGGGCGAAGGCAGCGGCAGCATCGCTCATGCCCGCGATGCCCGCCGGATCGGCAGCGGGGCCGATGATGACGAAGTCATTGTACATCACATCGTAGCGGGCGGGGGCGTGGCCCTCTGCGACGAAAGCCTCCTCACGTTCACGCGCGTGGACGAGCACCACATCGGCGTCACCGGCCTCACCGAGGGCCAGCGCTTGGCCTGTGCCCACAGCGATGACCTCGACATCGGCGTTGAACTGCTGTTCGAAGTCCGGCAGGATGTAAGCCAGCAGCCCGGAGTTGTCCGTGCTGGTGGTGGTGGCCAGGCGCAGGGTCTGCGGCTGCGGTTGGGTGGGGGCGCAGGCAACCAGGAGGGCGGCAGCCAGCACCACACTGGCGAGCAAGGTTCTGTTCATAGTTATGGCCTGACTACTTATGACGTGAATAGACATGTCCACCTTAGCATAGGGTCGCGCGGCTGACCAGTGACAAACATCACGTGTGGGGGGGCGGAATCCCCCGGCTTGACTCCCCACCTACCATGACTATAATTCAGGCATAAGCCACCCACCGAACGGAGCGCCTGATGTCCGATGGCCAGAATATCACCCTCAGCAATGCCGTTGTATATGGAAACGTCATCATCGCCGGGAAGAACGTGCAGCTCGGGCCGAACCCCCACACGCCCGGTGAGCCGCCGGGCAAAAAGCGGATCTTCCTGTCCCACGCGCACAAAGACGACAAGGCGTTCGCCCGGCAGCTGGCCGACCAGCTTGAAGAGGAATTCGACGTGTGGGTTGACCTGGTCAAAATGCCCAGCCGGGGGCATCCCTTCCCCAACGAGCTGAAGGAAGCCCTGGCCGCCTGTGACCGCTATGTGTACATCGCCGGGCCCGCCGCGCTGCACTCCGAGTGGGTGCAGTACGAACTGGCCCACGCGCTGGCCTGGTGCAAGGCGATCACACCGGTGCTGCGGTTGGGCAGCTGGGCTGCCGTTGGACCGGAGGCGCTGCGTGCCCGCGCGCTGACCTATATCGAGATGCGCGCCGGGGAGCGCCCCGCCAGCGAAGCGCTCGACCACCTGCGGCGCGTGCTGCGCGAGGACGAGCGCCCGCCCGGCCCCCTGCACGCGGCTGACCCGATGCCCCAACCGCCGCCCGGGGCCCTGCCC
>JAADYX010000180.1 GCA_010092885.1 Chloroflexota bacterium
CGCGCCCGCCGCGATCAATGACGAAAACCGCATCGACCATGCTGGCCAGCACCCGGTCCAGCGCGGCGGGGGCCAGGTCCAGCAGCTGGTAGCGGTACAGGCTCATCCCGACCAGTAGGGTCGCCAGGGCGAAGGCGAAGGGCGTGATGTCATAGCCGTTGAGCGGCACCAGATCGGCCAGGTAGATGGCATTGGCACTGACCGGCAGCACCGAGGCCGCCAGCAGCAGGATGATCTGCCCGCGGTACACATCCGGTGAGCGCACCACCGAGGTGATCATCACCAGCGTGGCGGCCAGAATACAGCCCCAGGTGTGCACGGCATGCACCCAAAACCATGGGCCGTAGGTCGGCTGCCCGACTGCAAACCCACCGATGTTGAGCACCACAAAATCCCGGTAGAGCAGGCCGTGGATGCCCGTTGTCCAGTGGAAGATGTAAGTCAGCACGGGCACAATCGACAGGCCGATCAGCAGTGGGGGGCGCAGGAGGCGCTCACGCCCGGTGTAAGCCAGCATGAACAACAGCCACAGCGGCCCCAGGCTGGCAATGCCCAGGTAGGACACCCGGGTGAAAAAAAGAAGCGCACCGATATCAGTGCGCACAAGTTCAAAGGCGTAGCCGCCCGTCCAAAAGGCGATGGCCCCCATCACCAGCACGAAGAACCGGTGGCTGAGGGGCGCCGACCGCCACGGCCAGCGGATCAGCACCGCCGCGATGTAGGCCAGCAGCGCGAACGTCGTCAGGAAGAGGGGGATGGCATAGGGGTTTAGCTGCCACATTATGGCTCCAGAGTAGGCTGTGCGGGTTCCACATCCAACAGACGATACTCGATGCTCGGGCAGCGGATAAAGCCGGAGCCGTCCTGCCCCAGGCCCTCGGCATTGAAGTCCACCACCTGCGTGAAGGTGTAGCCATTTTCACTGAAGGTCAGCAGGCCGACCAGGCTGCCCTCGAAGTCCTGCTCGGAGCTGACGATGGGCAGGGTGACGCTCCATTGGTCCGGGCCCACGCGTGACATCAGCCAGCTGACGTTGATGTTGTTGGCGGTCGCGTAGCGATAATACATGCGCCCGTCCTCGGTGAAGGTAAAGCGCACCCGCTGAATAATGGGCCGCTCGCAGCTGCATCCGGCCTGCGCGGCGATGATGCAGGTATAGCCGCTGTATGTCTGTGCCGGGGCCAGTGCCGCATCGACCTCGCGCTCAGTGGCGTCAAAGGGCAGGCCGGAGGCGTTCGGGTCGATCACGACCGGGGTGGCGGGCATGGTGCTCGCGGGCAGCGGTGTGGGCAGGATCTCCAGGTCGATGACTGCGCCTTCCTCCCGTACGGGCGGGGTGGGCGTCGGTTCAGCCGGAGTGCCTCCGCAGGCGGCGAGCAGCAGGAAGACGGCAGGCAGCACAAAAGCGAATCGTCGCATAGACAGACCGGTCTCTCTGAAAACGTGTGTCAACCTGTACAGAGTATCATGACGGGCGCAAGGCGGCAAGATGACTTTTCGGGCACGTTCCGCCTACGCTCCCTTCCCCGCGGGCCTGCCGGCGGCCCCCGACGTGTGCGACGGCGTCGTCACGGAGTCATGCTGGGGCAGTGCGACCAGCCCATAGCCAGTATGGGCCTTTCCGCCGATGGGCGCTATGTGGTGTTTGCCTCCACTGCGGACTACTCTCCGTGCACCGGCGGGCAGCGCATCGTCCTGCTTGATATCACCCGCCTGCTGGCAGTATACTCGGCGCTATGATGCGCAAGGTAGCTGCACTCTTCCTATTCACACTCGTGCTGGGCGGCTGCGCCCTGCTGGAACCCGCCCCCGCGCCGGAGGCCGTCCTGGATTCGGCGGTCAGTGGCACGGAAGGCATCGCGCAGGTGAACGCGGGCGGTGCCGCGCTGGAGTTCACCACCATTGACGGCATTTCCGGGGAGCGTGTGGCAGGCATCGAGGTGCAGGTCGCGGCGGCGGGCGGGGCGCGCATGGTCTACGCCGCCGATCCCTCCGGGGCGCATGTGCCGGTCGCGGTGCCGCTGCCGGGCACCGCCGCGGTCCGCCGGTTGGTGATGCCCCCCGCCACCGACCTCGGCTACAACATCACAACCGCCGCGGGCAGCATCGATCCGCTGCTGCTCGAACCGCTCGGCCTGCTGGATGAAGGCCAGATCCGCAACCGGATGCGCTCTGCGGGGGATTTCGCCGTGCTGATCTACCAGTACAACCCGGATCAGCCGTTGGCCCTGACCAACGCCCCACTGGAAGCCTACGCCACGCCCTTCCCACAGGTGACCGTGCTGCGCCCGCCCGTCATGGAAGGGAGCGGGGCGCTGCTGGTTGCCGGTATCGCGCGCGGATCCTTCGGCTCGTGGGAGCACATCCTGGTGGACCGCTACCTGGCCGGGCGCATCGGGCAGCCGCCCGCCACCGACCTCAGCGCGGATCTGGATTTTGGCTGGGCCTACCCCGTCTTTGAGATCTTCCCCGGTGAGGCGGAGATCGCGCTGGGCACCGACGAGCGCGCCCTGCTGATGGTCAACTGGCGCTCGCCCAACCCGGACCCGCCCGGGCCGTGGGTCTTCTTCGTTTCCACCGATGATGAGGAGCGCTTCAGCGTGGAGCCGCAGAGCTTCGCGCTGGGGCCGGACTCGCCGCCGCAGGAGGTCATCGTCAGCGTGAACCGGCAGGGGCTGGCCGCCGGGGACTACACCACCACGATCTACATCCAACCCTTCAGCGAGGCCTTCGGCGTGATCGAGCAGACTGCCCAGCGCACCCTGAGCTTCGCCGTCGCGGAGGTCATCCCCACCCCGACGCTCGGGCCGCAGGCGGAGGTCGCCTTTGTGCCGACCACCCCGCGTGAGGGCGACGTGCTGACGGTCAACGCGGCGGGCTTTACCCCGGGGGAGGCCGTGCTGATCACGTTTGAGGGCGGCGCGCAGTCCTTCCAGGATTCCCAATCCACCGCGGATACCGAGGGCCTGTTCCGCTACCAGCTGGATCTACAGGGCGTTTCC
>JAADYX010000181.1 GCA_010092885.1 Chloroflexota bacterium
AAACGATCAACCCCGGGTCATTTTGGGGCCCTGCAGGGGGGCGCGCGCCGACGTGCCCTCTGCCCGCCAGACCAGCTTCAAAAACAAACACCCCCCGCCGTCCGGCGAGGGGTGTCGTCGTAGTTGGCAAAGCGGTTAGGGTGTGATAGTCAGTTCGGCGGCGTCGATACCGAAGAAGCCGCTCGGGATATTCCGCAGGCCAATGCTGACACGGATCTCGTCATAGTTACCGCTTGCGTTCACCGTGCAGACGATCTGCTGCCAGTTGAAGGTGCCGCGGTTGGCAACCAGACAGTTCGCCAGGTCAACAAGGCTGCCGCCGTTGAACGTCTCAACGCGGGTTCCTGCCTGACCACCGGAAGCCAGGTTCTGGCCGCCGACGTAGAAGGTCAGTTCGACAGTGTCGCCGCTCGCCCCAGACACACCGGATACGCTCTGGCGAATCAGCTCCTGGCTGTTATCGGCATCGAACAGCATCACGCGGCTGCCATCGAAGGCCTGCCCCGTGGTGAAAGCACCGTCATCACTAAAGATGTTCCAGTTGCCACCGAACGGATCCTCAAAGCTGCCATTGATCAGCAGGTTTCCACCGCCGGAGCAGGTGCCTGTCGTCACATTGACGTTGTTGCTCTGGTTTGACTCGCCGTTGGCGTTGAAGCTGACGACGTAGTAGGTGTAAGTCGTCTCGCAGGTCAGGCCCGTATCGGTGAAGGTCGTGACATTCACACCACTTATTCCAGCGGGGATGCCGTCACGATAGACCCGGAAACCTGTCTCCGTGTTAGCCTGATCGGTCCAGCTGAGGCTGGCGGTAGTCTCTGTGCTGCCAGTGCTCACCAGATTGATCGGGTCAGCCGGCGCGATAGAAGCGAAGTAGTTGTACGCTGCCAGCGAATCCACGCGCGGATAGGTCAGACCTGTACCGCTCGGATCGCTGACTGTGGCGGATGTTGAGTTAACGAGCGCATTACGCATATCGGTGTGGGAAACGAACCCGTAGTACTCACGCATCTGCGCGGCCACAGCGGCCACAATCGGTGACGCGAACGAGGTGCCGGCCACCGTGCCGGTGCCGCCGCCATCAGCCGATGTCGTGATCAGCGAGCCCGGTGCCATGATGTCCAGGATGCTGTTGCGGTTGGTGAAGCAGGCGATCTGGTCAGGCGCCGAGCTGGCATCTGTACATGAACTGTAGCCAACGCCACCGACATTCGCATCATACGAGGCACCCACCGAGATCACATTGGGCAGGCAGGCGGGCGAACCGACGCCGGTCAGGTTGTTGTCATTGCCGGAAGCGGCCACGACCACAATGCCCAGGTTGGCCAGTGAGGTGGTTGCCGTATTTAGTGAAGGCCAGTCGTTGGCGCAGGTGACAGCGCTATTGGAATAGTAACCAACAACACCCAGGCTCATGTTGACGATATCGCTGCCCAGGCTGCCATGGTTGGCGATCAGGTAGTTGAGGTAGTCCACCACATCGGTGGTGAAGAAACCACTCGGTCCGCCCAGGCGGCCCATGTGGAATTCAGCATCAGGCGCAACACCCTCACCGGCGACGGTACCATTGCTGGTGATCGTCCCGGATACCCAGGTGCCGTGCCCGGCGTAGTCCACAGCGGGGTTTGCGCCGCCGGGGCACTCAAGGGGCACATTGACATCGGCGCAGTACTGGTCCTGCAGGTCATCGGAAAGGTCGGGATGGTCGAAGTCGATGCCGGAATCGGCAATCGCAACCGTGACGCCATCCCCTGTGACACCCAGCGCCTGTGTATCATCTGCATTGATCAGCGGCACGGATTCATCGAGCGAGAATGCCATTTCAGCGTTGGGCTCAATGGCTGTCACAAACGGGTTGCGCTGGATGGCTTCCAGCGTGGCTGCATCTACGGTCATCACAATCGCCGGTACGTGAGAAAACGCCACAACGTCCGTCGGCTGCGCGCTGCGCGGGAGTGCGCCCAGCACGTCGGCGCGCGCCGCGGTGACCTGTGCTTCAAGTGCATCGATATCGTTGACGGATTCACCAGCTTCGAAGTTGACGACAATCCGAACCTCACCGTTGGCCTCAAGCTCAGCCAGAATCTGGTCAGGAACAGCAAGCAGGCTGCTCTGTGCAGCCACTGCGGACGGTACCGCAGCCAGAACCGCGACCAGTACAGCCAGTACCAGGCTGAACAGTCCACGGCGGGTCAAGGTGCTGCTTTGCATAAACATGGGTCTCCTTAGATTGGTGTACGGTTTGTAAGCCCAAGGAGAGTATACACAAGCCAGCACCCTGTGCCAGCGACCAGGCCGGCCCTTACCCTACGATCAGCCCACGGTTCATCCTTGCAGATCCTCTATGCTCAGCACACGCCCCGCCGACGACAGATACAGCGCGTACCGCCGCCCGCGTTCCACCTGCGTAAACACCCCCTCAGGGACTCGCTTCCAGCGGCTGGCCTTCACCCGGATGTAGTACCTAAAAGCCGGCGGATAACGCCAGCCCTCCGTGCCGTCGTCGTTACGGCGGCGCTTGCGCAGACGGCCCGCCACCCGCCTGACCGATCCCTGCGTAAGGTTGCGTTTGGCCTTGCGCACGTTCACCGCACCAGTCAGCGCAACGATCAGCAGAAGGGCTGGGGCAGCCAGGAATCCCCGCGGCAGATCCGCCACCAACACACTCACACCGGTGACCGCGGCCAGAACGAACAGCACCAGGGTGACCCCTCGGACGGTGGTTTGGTCATGTTCCAGCCGCGCAGTCTGCGCCTCGGAAAGCAGCCCCTGTCGGTTTAGCGCCAGGTCCTCTGCATTGAAGCCCAGCAGCCGCCCGAGCTCCTCCGTTTGCGGATTTGGATAGCTCACCGTTCCTCCCTTTCGCGCATGTACATGGGAAATTGTACTCCGGAACGGCACGGGAACCGCGTCCCGTAGGCGGAAGGTGGCGCAGGCGACCGGCAGTCGGCTCCAGCACATCACGACGCTGTGCTTGCCCGGCGCTCATCCCGCACGAGGCGCACCACGCTTATCCCCGCCAGCACACAACCCACCCCACTGACCGCAGCCCCCACGTAGACCGACATGGGCCGGTAGGCCCACCGCACCGTCGAGGCGCC